>JBDLID010000135.1:0-7672 GCA_039715055.1 Thermodesulfobacteriota bacterium
GGCCCTTGATCAGGCCATTGACCCACTCTTTGAGTTTCCTGTTCAGTGGATGCACGGTTCCTCCAGGCCTTTTCCCGTCCTCCAGACAGGAGGCAAGAAATAGCTCCTCAGGCACCTCGATCTTGGCCAGTTCCTCAGCACCGTCGAGGGTACGATGGAGCAGGGTCACTACAGGCGGGTCCGTCTCCCAGTCAAAAATAACAAAGTAGTAGGACTCATCCGTATCACTTGAGACGAAGTCGTTGCCTCGAATCCATCCCGTTCCCCACTCCAGATACATTTCCACCGCTTTTTCCGGGGTCATAGCCCAATCAATCCTGTTGACCAGTGTTCTGTCGTTTCGTAATTCATTGACACTCAGCATAAGCAGCCTCCTCAGTAGAATATAATCGGAATCTTCCCTAATGATAATTATTCTTATTTATGAGGTCAATGCCAGGCCCAAAAAAAATACCACTTTGTGTCACTTTTCTGGTGAGCCAGGAATATGTAAGGTTGCAAAGCCGACAATTTTCAGGATGAAGCAGCGGAACAACCTGCCTGCAACAATGATTAAAAAAGCAGTTTTATGAGAACAAATCCCCCAATGAGAAGGAGGATAAAAAGGGTGCAGAGGAGATTGAAATAACGGTCGAGAAAACGTTTGGCAGGCTCGCCCCACTTATGGAGAAACCAGGCAACCACAAAGAAACGGCACCCCCTGGCTGCCACGGAAGCCACGAGAAAGACAGGGAGGTTGACCCGGGCAACGCCGGCTGTGATTGTTACCAGTTTATAGGGAAGGGGGGTGAGACCGAAGATAAAGACAATCCAGGCATTCCAGTGATCATAGACCTGAAAGAGATACTCGCCTCCAAGCATACTGCCCAAACCGTTTACCAGGTAAGCCGGAAGAGCGATGTCCATACGGCCGTCCACCTCCGTCAATGTGACATGTGCCACATTCTCAACGATCCAGCGTCCCATGGTGTCCCAGGCGAAGGCCCCGATTCCATAGCCGGCAAGACCTCCAAGCACCGATGCCAGAGTGCACCAGAAGGCATACTTATACCAGCGGCCGGTGGCCCCGAGAACGAGGGCGATAAGCAGAATATCAGGGGGAATGGGGAAGAAACTGGACTCGGCAAAGGAGAGGACAACCAGGGCAGGCAGGCCATACTTACTGTCTGCCCAGTGCAGCATCCAGTCATAGAGCCTGCGGATGAGCCCGGGTTTGCTCACTCCTTCTTCAATTATGCCAGCCATGTTCTCCTATAAGACTGACAAAGCGTACACGCTCCAGTCGCTCAACCGTGACCTCACCGTCGATTTTAGTGACATATTGTAAATCCTGTATCTCGCGCCCGCCAACAGGGAGTACCATACGGCCCGGATCCGCAAGCTGTTCCACCAGCGGATCCGGTATCTCAGGACCGGCGGCAGTGACAATAATGGCATCGTAAGGAGCATGCTCGCTCCAGCCAAGGGTGCCGTCATCAAGGCGCGAGAGAATGTTGTAGTAGTGGAGCTGGTCAAAAATCCTGCGGGCAGTGGCAAGAAGAGTGTTGATACGCTCAACGGTATAGACCTTTTCACAGAGCCTGGAAAGGACCGCGGCCTGATAACCGGATCCGGTACCGATTTCCAGGACCTTCTCCGTTCCCTGAAGTTGCAGGGCCTGGGTCATGGCCCCGACGATAAAGGGCTGAGAAATGGTCTGATCACCACCTATGGGGAGAGGATGGTCGCCATAGGCGCTGGCCTGCATGGCAGGTTGAACAAAGAGGTGCCTTGGTACCTCCGTCATGCTTTTCAAAACCCTTGGATCAGTGACACCGCGGTGCAGAAGCTGTTCCTGCACCATACGTTCCCGAACTGTCGTAAAGTGATCCGTCACTTTTTTTCAATCTCTTGCCAGGAATAATCGTCCTGCCAGTCAAACTCATCATCGTCAAACCCACTGTAGCGACAGGTGGTTACCACATCACCGGAAAGGGTGATCACCACCATGCTGTAACCGTCTCCATCAAAGGCCCCCCCGACAAGAGGCGTATCCTGCAGCAGTGAATGGTCTTCCTCGTAATAGACCCACTCTTCGGTACCACCACTGAGCATCCGCTTGGCATCGGGAGCTCCCATGAGACTTATCAGTTCCTGCCGGGTTGTCTGACCGGCTTTAATCATGGAGACATCAGAGACAAGATGACGGGTGGGGGTTCCTGAACAGGCCGTTATAGACAGACTGATGAGCAGTATACCAAGGAAAAAAAGAGGACGAAAGAGGCTGAACATCGGGAATCTCCCACGAACCAGCTAAGCTGGACCAGATTGGGCCACCCTCAACGAAGCATGAAAACCTTTATCATGGGCTTTCGCAAACAGAGTTGCAGATGACTTTCATAAAAAAAAGAACGGTTGAAAACCGTGACTCTACCGTTTTCAACCGTTTTATAGCGTGTTAACCGTCATTTTTCAACGTTTAAATCCAACCGGGCATAGGGGTAGTACAGGGGATGGTTAGACCCCGACGGCCTTATTCAGAATCTTGTAGTTGCGCTCCACCATGGCCATGGGATCTACAATCAAACCCGCCTGAATCATGGCGTTATCATAAATCTGGGCCGCAACTTCAGCGGCAAAGCTTTCATCGCTCTTCACCAGTTCCGCAAGCTGCTTGATCAGTGGGCTGGCCAGGTTGACCTCAAGGTTCTTCTTACTCTGCTCCGGTGTCATCCCTTTTTCCAAACGGCTTGCAGCCATTACCCGCTCCATGGATGAGGTCATATAGCCATCCGGATTAACAATCATTGCCGGAGAATCAACCAGACGCTTGGACTCGATGACATCGGCTACTTTATCCTCGAGAGTCTTCTTCAACCAGGCCATGAGATCATCTCCTTCTTCTCCGCTCATTTTCTCGCTTGATTCCTCATCGCCCTTCTCCTCACCGCTCTTTGAAAGATCCAGGTCGGCACGGTCGGCGGAAACCAGCTTCTTCCCGTCAAACTCGCCCAGATGGTTGAGGACAAAGTCATCGATGGGTTCCATGGTGTAGATGATCTCGATATCCTTTTTGTTGAACATCTCCACATAGGGACCTGCCTCAATGGCGGCCCGGTTGGGGCCATTGATGTAATAGATCTCCTCCTGCCCCTCTTTCATACGTTCCACATACTCGCGGAGTGAGGTTGGCTTGCCGTCTTCCGATCGGGACGACTCGAAACGGACCAGTTTTGCCAGCTCTTTCTGGAACTCAAAATCGGAGGTCACCCCCTCCTTGAGGTAAATGCCGAAGCTGTTCCAGAAATCAAGATAGGAGTCGGAATCACGCCTTGCCTCTTCATCAAGGAATTTCAGAAAGCGTTTGGTGATCACTTTACGCAGTTTCATCACCAGAGCGTTATCCTGCAGTGCCTGACGGGAGATGTTGAGAGGCAGGTCCTCACTGTCCACCACACCCTTTAGAAATCGCAGCCACTCCGGCAGGATATTTTCTGAATGCTGGTCAATGAGTACCCGCTGACAGTAGAGATTCACGCCGGGATCGAGCCTGCCGAACCCTAAGGACTCGAAATTCTCCTTGGGCACATAGAGGAGGGCATTGATTGCCAGTGGGGCATCAACGGAAAAGTGGAGCCGGTAGTGGGGGTCATCTCCGGCATTACCGACAAATTTATAAAAATCATTATGCTCTTCGTCGCTGATCTCACTTTTGTTGCGGGTCCAGATGGCCTGAACCGTATTCACCGTATCCCCTTCCAGTTTGATGGGAAAGGGGACAAAGGTGGAGTACTGCTTGATGATGGATTCCACCTTCCATTTCAAGGCATAGTCATGGGCGTCCTCTTTCAGGTCTATGATGATTCTGGTTCCGCGATGGAGCCCCGGGCACTCGGAGAGAGTGAAACTGCCCGTTCCATCTGAGGCCCACTCATTCCCTTCCGATCCATCCCAGGAACGGCTTTGGACGGTCACCTTATCTGCCGCCATAAACGCGGCATAGAACCCCACGCCAAACTGACCGATGAGATTGACATCCTTTTTAGCAGCCTCCGCCAGCTCCGCTAAAAAGGTGCCGGACCCGGAGTGGGCTATGGTGCCGAGATTTGTCTCCAGCTCTTCGCGGGTCATTCCGATACCGGTATCGGAGATGGTCAGAGTGTGCTTGTTCTCATCGAGATCAATGGAGATCTCAAGAGGCACATGGGCATCAAAAACATCCTCTCCGGTCAGGCTCTCATGCCGCATTTTTTCCAGGGCATCCGAGCTGTTGGAGATCAGTTCGCGAAGAAAGATATCCCGCTCGGTGTAGAGCGAGTGAATAACAATATCGAGCAGTTTTTTAGTTTCTGCCTGAAACTCATGAGTGGTTGTTTGATTACTCATCACATTCCTCCTATTAAGTAACAATGGGGGGATCTCTCATTTCCCCAATTCAATTGCTTTTTTCCATAAAGTCGGGCAAAATGATAACCATACATGGTCTGCTGTCAAGCCATCGAGCACACAAGTAATCCGTTTTTCTCCACCCTGAAATTAAGCCAATCTTGAGAGAATGAAAAAAGACACCCTGATTATAGGTGCCGGACTCTCCGGTCTCACCGTTGCCTGGAAGCTGAAGCAGATCCCGGACCACTCCCTTCTTCTTCTTGAAAAATCAGACCGGTCAGGGGGGGCGGTTATCAGCCATCCTGAGGAGGGATATCTGGCCGAAGGCGGCCCCCATGGTTTTCTTGACAACTGTGATGAAAGTCTGTCCCTGCTGGCGGAAACAGGGCTTGACAAAGAGTGCGTCAAGGCTCCATTGTCCAAATTTGTGCGCTATGTGTGCATGGATGGGAAACTCCGCCTTATTCCCCAGTCGCCGCCGAAGATCCTTGCCGCCCCACTCATCTCGCCCCTGGAAAAGTTACGCGTTGCTGCGGATCTCTTCAAAAAACCGCTTGCAGGCGAGCCCACGGTGAGCGAATGGGTAGAGTACCGCTTCGGCAAAGCCTTGCTGCCTTATGCAGATGCAGTCTTCACCGGGACCTATGCCGGGGATATTAACCGTTTGGTCATAGACGGGGTGATGCCCGGTATCCGGCAGATAGAAAAAGAGTACGGCTCTCTTATCCGCGGTCTCCTTAAAAAGAAAAGGGGTGCAGACAAAAAGGGGAAGTCGAAGAAAAAGGGGCTTCCGGCAATGACCAGTTTTCCTGACGGCATGGGCCGCCTCACCAAACGACTGGTTGAGAACCTGGTGGAAAAGGATGAAATCAGGTACAACTGTCCGATCAGTGAAATCGTGGAAGATGGTCAGCAGTGGCGGGTAAAGGCAAATGGAGAGACTATTTCCTGCCGCAACCTGGTTCTTGCCCTGCCGGTGAACAGCTGTCTACCCCTGCTCTCCCCCATCAGTACCCCACCCCGGCAGGAAATTCCGGAGGCCGAAATTGTCACCCTTGCCCTTGGTTTTGAAGGCAGCACCCCACTGCCCCCGGGTTTTGGTTATCTGGCCCCTGAACAGGAACAGCGTTTCTGCCTGGGAGCCCTCTTCTCATCCAACATGTTCCCCGCCCGCGCCCCTGAAAATCACATCCTGCTTGAGGCCCTGGTGGGAGGGCGCAGACATCCGGACCGTCTGCAGTTAAACGACGCAACACTCATCAGGGAAGCCGTAAAAGACCTGCGGCAGCTCCTGGATCTGCCTGAACAGCCGGTTTTCTCACGTGTCCTGCGCCCTCGTGCGGGAATCCCCCAGCTTGAGGCGGGCTACCCTGCTCTTCTTGACTGGCGAAATAATCTTATGCAGCGGAAAAAGGGTCTTTTTATTACCGGTTTCGGTTGGGAAGGAATCGGACTCAACGATATGGTCAAAACCGCCTTCCGGGTATCTGCAGCCATTAAAGAAGGCGAACAGGGCGGTGGAGAAGAAGGTGCGGAGGTAAAAAAGGTATATTTTTAAACAGAGGAGAACAACCATGATCATCGGTGTCCCAAAAGAAATCAAAACCCTGGAAAACAGGGTGGCAATGACTCCGGCCGGTGTTGAAGCTCTGGTGGGCCGTGGTCATCAGGTGCTGGTTGAGGAGGGCGCCGGTAACGGCTCAGGCCTCGATGACCAGCGTTATATTGATGCGGGAGCGAAAATGGTCACCACCGACCAGGCCTGGAAAGCGGAGATGGTGATCAAGGTCAAGGAGCCCACCGCCTCCGAATATCCTTACCTCCGTGACGACCTCATCCTCTTTACCTACCTGCACCTGGCCGCCGAACGTGAACTGACCGAGGCCCTCCTCGCCGCCGGAACGACGGCCATCGCTTACGAAACAGTCCAGACTCCGGATGGGAACCTGCCGCTGCTCACCCCCATGAGCGAGGTGGCCGGCCGGATGGCCACCCAGGTCGGTGCCCATTACCTGGAGAAGCACCAGGGCGGCCGCGGCATGCTCCTCGGCGGCGTTCCGGGTGTCTCGCCCGCCACCGTGGTTATCCTGGGCGGCGGAATGGTCGGTACCAATGCCGCCAAAATCGCCATGGGCATGGGGGCGAGGGTGATCATCATGGACCTCAATCATTACCGTCTCCAGTACCTTGACGATGTCTTCCAGGGGAGAATGACTACCATGAGCTCCAACGAGGCAAATATCCGTGCCTATCTGAAGGAAGCGGATCTTCTCATCGGCGCTGTACTCATCCCCGGGGCCAAAGCGCCGCACCTGGTCACCCGCGACATGCTGGCATTCATGAAAAACGGCTCGGTTATTGTCGATGTGGCCGTCGATCAGGGCGGTTGCGTGGAAACCATAGAGGCCACCACCCATGCCAATCCCACATATGTGGTTGACGGGGTCGTTCACTACGGGGTAGCCAACATGCCGGGTGCAGTCCCCCACACCTCAACCTTTGCCCTGGTCAATCAGACCATCCCCTATGCCATGAAACTGGCCGAACACGGCTTTGCGGCACTGGCCAGGGACCCCAGCCTCGCCAAGGGGCTGAACTGCCATCGGGGTAAGCTGACCTATGAAGCAGTGGGGCAGGCTTTTGATTTGAATGTAACCCCGTTCTCCAAAATACTGGGCTGAGCTGCTTCATTGCCGGGCAAACAAGAAAACAGCCAGGATTCAACAGGAAAACCCAGGCCATGTTCGAAAATAAGCGAAAATTTAAACGCAGTGCCAGCAATGTCCTTGTCCGATACCGGGAAGTTTCGGATGTGGATAAATAGACAAAGCAATACCTGCATGGCATTGCAAAGAATTTTGGTATGGGGGGGGAATCTTCCTGGAGACGGACAAGCCGCTGAGCAAGGGAAGTGTTATCAGCCTTGATTTCCTCCTGCTGGATAACGGCAAAGAGGTCAACATCACGGCCAAGGCCATTGTCCGCTGGACCCAGAGGTTACGGCACCCCAGGGGTATGGGGGTGGAATTCTATGATTTTACCGGGTTGAAGGGAGAAGATGTCGAGGAGTGCCTGACAAGGCTGCTGCACCTGGAATAAGGGCAAAATGGGAGGCTTGAAAGAAAAACCATCGTTCAAGCCCCATTTCCGGATATTACCTTAAGCTGCAGTTATTACAGTGCATCAATAATTCGGTTTAAAGCGGTGCTTGGCCGCATGGCAGCGGAGGCCTTGTCAAAGTCGGGCATATAGTATCCGCCAAGATCAACCGGTTGTCCCTGACAGCTGATCATCTCAGCAACAA
>JBDLID010000136.1:0-7660 GCA_039715055.1 Thermodesulfobacteriota bacterium
GTGCGGTGATCACAGGTACTTCAATCTCCGGACGGGTTACCATTGGCGATGATCTCCATTTTTATCCGTCTGATATCACTGCCAGGGTGCGCGGCCTCCAGGTTCACTCCAGTGACGTGGAACTCGTCGAAGCCGGTCATCGAACCGCCATCAATCTCCAGGGTCTTGATAAAGATTCAATTTCCCGCGGCATGGTGGCGGCCAGTCCCGGCAGCCTTATTTCCAGCTACATGCTCGACTGTGATTTTCTCTACCTGGCGGCGAACGAAAAACCGCTCAAGCATCGGGCAAGGGTTCGGGTTCATCTCGGAACCGCTGAAAAGATGGCCCGGATTTCGCTTCTCGAAGGAGATACCCTCCGGCCCGGAGAGCAGGCCGCTGTACAGCTTCTCTTTGAAGAGGAGGTGGCGGTCTGGCCCGGTGATCGCTACGTGGTTCGTTCGTATTCTCCTGTCTATACCATTGGCGGCGGTGCGGTGCTCAGTAACCTGCCGTTGAAAAAACGAAAACGGGCCAGTGACGCTGATCGGCAGAACAATGGCAAGACTTTTGACATCCTCCGTAATGGATCAGTGGAAGAGAAGGTGCTCCTCTTTCTTGAAGAGAGTAAGGCCCGGGGTATTGTTGCTGACGAACTTGGCATCCGTCTCGGGCTTTTCGGTAAACATCTTAAAAAGGCACTGACCGTACCAATCTCAGCCAAAAAAATGGTAGTTGTGGACTCAGCTTCACAACGTTATCTGGCCACCTCAACCAGTGAGCGGATTAAGGGCGATCTTTTGCAGCGGCTTGAGAGATACCATAAGGACAATCCCCTCCAGACCGGACCGGCCAAGGAAGAGCTGCGCTCGGCAACCGGCAGACAGATGGACGCAAGGGTCTTTCAGTTCTGTCTCGGTGAGTTGGTCAAAAAGGGTGAGGTGGTGCAGGAGGAATCGCTTGTCAGACTGGCCTCCCACCAGGTAGCCCTCCAGGCCGATGAGAAGCAGCTGCGCCGCGATCTGGAAGCCTGGTACGGGGAAAAGGGGTTGGCAACTGCCACGGTCAAGGAGACCATGGAACACTTCGCTGACTATCCCGCCAATCTGGTTCGGGAGGTTCAGGATCTGCTGATCAGAGAGGAGCTGCTTCTCAAGATAAGTGAGAGTCTCTACTGCGACGCACAGGCCATTGACCGCCTTCGGAAGGACATGGTTGAGTTTATCACCCGGGAAGGTGAGATCGACGCCCCCCGCTTTAAAAATCTAACCGGCCTGACCCGAAAGTTCTCCATTCCCCTGCTTGAGTATTTTGACCGCATCAAACTGACCATCCGTATCGGTGACAAACGTGTCCTGAGAAAAAAGGTCTCTTCCTGAGTCTTACCTGCTTAGGGGCGCACCCAGCTTTACACTGAATAGTTACATCTTTCAATCCTGGCGGTAATTTTCGCCAAGGGCCTGTGGGCTTCTGCCGGAGAAAATCAAGCGCAGGAATGTTCCGCTTGAAAAACTCTTTCCGGATTTTTCTGCCGGTTTTTTTCCTGAGTAATGCATGAAGACAAGGGCAAAAATCATCAGGGGAAACGGTGCCGTCTGAAAGACCTGGGCCGGAATGGCGGGGAAGATGTTTTGCAGGGAGATGCCGGAAACCTGGAGAAAGGCAAAGAGCAGGGAGCCGACAAAGACCCGGACCGGGTTCCAGCCGCCGAAGATGACAAGAGCCAGGCCGATCCAGCCGATTCCCTCAGCTCCCTGTGGACGGCCCCAGCCGGGCTTGATGCACAGGGAGAAGGCGGCACCTCCAAGCCCCACCAGAAAACTGCCGGTAAGTACTGCTGCCACTCTGACAAGCAGCGGGTTGATGCCCCGGGCAAAGGCTGCCGCCGGATTTTCACCCACCGCTTTGACGATGAGCCCGGTGCGGGTAAAACTGAAAAACCACCAGAGCAGCAGTACCAGAAGCAGGGCAAAGTAGACGATGAGCGGCTGGTGGAAAAGGGTGGCCAGTTCCGGGGACAACCTGTCGGTAAAGGGCAGCTGGAATGCGAGCATCTGGGGGCCCTGGGTACGGCTGTACGGGTTGCCTAAGAAATAGGCAAGATCGCGGCACATCAGTGACAGGGCAAATCCGACCGCCACCTGGGCGAGGCGGAGGTGGATGGAAAAAAGAACAATGACCAGCCCGGTCAGCATGCCGGTGAATCCGCCGGCAAGAAAACCTACAATCAGTGAATTACTCTGTTGGGCGGCAACAAATGCGGACATGGCCGCCAGCAGGACTGACCCGTCCAGCGAGAGATTGATGACGCCGCTTTTCTCACAGATGGTTTCCCCTTCGGCAATGAGAATAAGTGGTGCAGCAGCACCGAGTACGGAACCAAGAAGGGGCAGGATGGAAAAGGACGGGTCCATGTCAGCGCTCCTTTATTCCCGGAAGAAAGGAGGCCCAGCGTGGACGGGCCTTGTGGATACCAATGACAAACAGCGCCGCCAGTACCGAACCGCCCTGAATGACACCTGAGAGGGCCGAGTCGAGCTGGAGGACAATGGGCAGCTGGATGGCCCCCACATTGAGGCCTGCAAAAAACAGAGCGAGAAGGGGAACGGGAAAAACTCTGTAACCTGACAACATCACCAGCAGCAGGGCCAGGTAGCCATAACCGCTGGAAATTGCCGGAATGAGCCGGTGATACACACCGATCACCTGGAGACAGCCGGCAAGCCCCGCCAGTGAGCCGCCGATGATCACCGCCGCAAGATACGACCTCTCCGGAACCAGGCCGAAGAGCAGGGCGCCGGTCGGGTTTTTACCAATGGCCCTGAGGCGGAGACCGAAACGACTGTGGGTCAGGATGAGCCAGGTCAGGGTGATGGCCAGAAAAGTGACAAAGAGCCCCAGGGGAGTGACACGGAAACCATCAAAAGTAGGGAGCCAGAGCTGTCTCGGCAGGAGTTCGGTTCCACTCATTGAGGCAATGCCCGGCCGTTTCCAGGGCCCGAAGATGAGCCACAGGATCAGCCCCTGGGCGACGAGGTTAAGACCGAGACCACCAAAAATTTCATGGACACCGCCCTTTGTTTTTAGCAACCCTGCCAGCAGTCCCCAGCCGGCTCCACCGAGCATGGCACCAATTACAGCCCCGCAAAGAAAAAGCAGCGGCTGCTCCGGAGTCGCCGGGCGCAGGGCCCAGGTGGCGCAGACGGCTCCAATCATGATCTGGCCCTCGATGCCAATGTTCCAGAGGTTGGCGCGGAATGTGAACAGCAGGCCGCAGGAGCAGAGGGTGAGAGGGACCCAGACCGCGAGGACCTGGGCGAATTTGGCCTTGGAGCCGAACGATCCCTGCCAGATATTACTTAAGGTGGCGCCAATGGGAGCCGATGCAAGAAAGAGGAGCAGCGAGGTCATCAAAAAAACGATCAATATGCCAAGAGCAATATCGAGAACGATTTTTTTCACAACACTCCCTGGTGGGTAGACTTTGGTAATGACGGCATGAACTCGAGGTAAACAATTCAACAACCTGCTGAATACGAGGTTTTGCCGTCTGGTAAAATTACTGCGAATAATAAATAAATGATCAAGGGGGAGTCAATAGTTACATGGCTGTCGGGAAATAAAAAATGATTCCTTTATCTTTCAGACCAGGAATCTGTCGGTGAAAGCCATTTGCTCCTGATCTCCTTGTCACAGATAAAATGAAAAATACTCACTTATCAAATATATGGAGTGCATTTTCATTTTGTCTGTTTTCTAATTTGGACAAATAGTTCAATTCTCCGACAGGCTCCCGGCAAATAAAAAACTTGAAGTTGGCATAAGCTCTATGGATAATGAAAGCAAACATGAGATCCTTTGAACGTTGTCCCGGCAGTTATCAACAAAGACACCAAAATGACCACTGAACAGAGTGAAAAGGGAGTAAAGCCCGGAGTACTCGTCATCAGCGATGAGGTGGGCGATGCCACTTCCCTGGCAAAGCTGCTGGGAAATATATGTGATGTCGAAGCGTTCCATACAGCTGGAGATGTCTGTGAAATTCTCAGTGAGAAGGTAGAGCCGAGTCTGATCTTTCTACGTCTTCCGGGAGAGGAAAGCTGCGGTTACGATGTTTTGCAGAAAATTGGTGATGATCCGCGGTACAGTCATATCCCGCTCATTGTGATTGTCGACCCGGCAGGGCTTGAAGAGGGAACTGTCCAGCTTCCCCCCGGTCTTGATTTTATCACCACCCCGTTTGAGGAGGAAACACTTGTTTCCCGGGCTCAAACTCATTTTGAAGCAGCTGTGATCAGCCGGGTCTTGGAGGAGGCGGAAAAGGGATTGAAGGAGCGGGAAGAGCTTCTTGATCAGAGTCGTCAGTTATGCTCTTTGTTGCTTGGCACCATCAAAGAGGGGATCATAGGTTTTGATGCGGCTGGAAATTGTACTGTCGTCAACCCTGCGGCCCTGGCAATGCTCGGCTATGAGCGTGACGATCTGGTGGGACAGCATGTCCATACCAAACTGCATCACTCCAGTGAAAGACTGAAAAAGATCAGTGAGTCGGACTGCCCGGTCTGTGCGCCGCTGCGCAAGGGCGAAGAGGCGAACGGGCGGGATACTATCTTCTGGCGTAAGGATGGCAACTGCTTTCCGGTTCTGTTCCATGCGCAGCCGTTGGTCTGCGAGGGCAGCGTCGAGGGTGGAGTCATCTCTTTTACCGATATCAGCGGTGAGCAGGAGATGAAAAAGCTGATCGGCAAACAGTCCAATTTTGATTCGCTTACAGGACTCCCTAATCGAAGGCTCTTTCTAGATCGGCTTGGTATGGCCATTGCCCAGGGGCGCCGGGTGTCCAAAAGTTTCGCCCTGCTCCTGCTGAACCTTTATCAGTTCAAGAAAGTCAACGAAACACTGGGTTACGATGCGGGTGATGAACTGCTCAGGCAGATTGGACAACGGATCAGGCAGGGGGTTCGGGAGTCAGACAGTGTGGCGCGTCTTGACGGTGATGCGTTTGCTTTGATCCTCAGTAACATTGCCCACGACCGGGATGCGGGGCTGGTTGCCAAAAAACTCATTGATGTGTTGAACAAGCCGTTTTTCCTTGATGAGCAGAAAGTTTCGGTTGAGATTAATATCGGCATCGCTGTTTTTCCAAGGGACGGGGATGAGCAGGAAATTCTGTTGACAAGGGCGGAACAGGCAATGGCCGAGGCCAGAAAGACCGGACCCAACACCAGTCTTTTTTTTACAGAGAAGTTAAATGATATGGCGCGAGCCCGCAGCGAGATGGAAATAGAGCTGCGCCGGGCTCTGAAAGAGGAAGAGTTCGTCTGTTTTTATCAGCCTATTGTCAATATCGACTCCGGTCTCATTTCCCATGCCGAAGCCCTGATTCGCTGGCGTCATCCGGAAAAGGGCCTTATGCCGCCCATTGCCTTTCTCCCCACGGCCAATGAAACCGGTTTGATTCACCCCATGGAACGCTGGGTGGTCGAGCAGGTGGCCAGAGACTGTAGCCAGTGGCACGGTAATGGGCTTGAAACGTGTAAGGTTTCCATTAATCTCGATGGCTACCATCCCCAGTTCGGGGTGACGACTGAGTTTGTGAAAGAGGTGCTTGACCGCCATGCTCTGGATGCGGAGCGGTTGATTTTTGAAATCACCGAAACGGCGATGATGGAAAACTCGGAGGTCAATATCGGCTGGATGAAGGAGCTCAAGGAGTTGGGCATCCAGATACTTGTTGATGATTTTGGGACCGGTTATTCGTCACTGGCTTACCTGAGGCGGTTTCCCGTGGATGGTATAAAGATTGACCGGGAGTTTATTTCCAACATGATCGCCGACAGTGAAGATGAGCAGCTGGTGAAAACCATCTGCGCCATGGCTGATAACCTCAATCTCTATGTTGTGGCTGAGGGAGTGGAAACAAGCGAGCAGCTGGAGCTTATTTCCAGGTTCAAGTCAGCCCATGAGAAATACGTCCAGGGCTACTACTTTTCAAAACCCCTGCCCTCTATAGAATTCGTCCGGTTTGTCAAAAAGTTCAAGTAACGTTTCCATACAGGCCCTGCCCATCCTGCTGGTCACCTGAGAGTCCGGTCATGGCCTGGGCGATGCTGTCCTGGCTCAACTCAGCTGTTGGTCCGTCAAGGACAATACGGCCGTCATGAAAAACCAGCACCCGGTCGCTGTACAAAAAAATCTCATCGAGCTCAGGAGAGCTGAAGATGATGACTGCCTCCTCATCGAGCTCATGCCTTAGAAAGTGCCAGATCGACCGGGCGGAACGGACATCAAGACCCCGGGTTGGATTTTCAAGGAGAACGAGGCGGCTGGTGCGGTCCATCAGGGCCAACAGGAGCCGCTGCATGTTGCCTCCGGAAAGCGAAGCCACATCACTGTCCGGCGCCCCCTTGATGGAAAAATCATCGATTCCCTGTTCAGCCAGCTGCCTGCCCTGATTATGTGAAATCCAGAAAGAGTCACTTTTTTTCCTGAGATTAAAATGAGCGCTGAGGTCCAGTCCGGGAAAAAGGGACTCTGTCAACCGGTCGGCGGGAAGAAAGACCGCGCCGTGCTTCTGGGCTTCCAGGTAGCCGGATTTTGTGTCGGGCAGGAGTTCCCCAAAGAGACTGATAGAACCTTCTGACGGTCGGCTCAGGCCGGCGGCGAGGCGGAGCAGGGTCGATTGACCGGCACCGTCGAGGCCGGCAAGACCGATCACCTCTCCGGCCAAAACTTCAAGGTTGAGCCGATCCACTCCGAGCCTTTCACCCAACCCGCTGACCCCTTTCATGGACAGGGCCGGAGCACCTTTGGCTCTCGGGTTTTCCTTTGCCGGCAGCTCGGGTGTTTCTCCAAACATTGCCGCCAGCAGTTCTGAAAGATCGTAGGGCGCCGTACTGGTCAGCGTGACCCTGCCGTGGCGAATCACAGTAGATTTGCTGCAGAGCTGCTGAATTTCTTCGAGTTTATGAGAGACGAGGAGGATGGTTACCCCGTCTTTGGTAAGGCTTTTGAGGACCTGGAACAGGATCTTTTTCTGGGACGGCGAGATGCCGGTGGTGGGCTCGTCAAGGATGAGGAGACGAACCCGGGAATAGATGAGGCGGAGCATCTCCAGCTGCTGCCTCTCACCCATGGTCAGGTCTGCCACCCGTCGTGAAGGCTCGAGGTGAAAGGAAAATTTTTCTGCAAGGGCGTTAAAATCATCCTCAAGAGAGGTGCTTTGTTCCGATAAGCCCAGGGAGAAGTTTTCAAGGATCGTCATCGGTGGAAAGTCGAGGGGCTCCTGGTAGAGCATGCCGATGCGATGTTCCTGCGCCTGTCTCGGACTGCTGATGACAACGTTTTCGCCATCGAGGAAAATGTCGCCGCCGCTTTTGGAAAAAAAGCCGGTGAGGATTTTCATCAGCGTTGATTTGCCGGCCCCGTTTTCACCGATGATGCCGTGGATGGACCCGGGTTCTGCAGTGAGATCGACCTCGGTCAGGGCCTGGAGAGAGCCGAAATTCTTGGATATCTTCCGTAATTCAAGATTCATACACTAACCCATTTCGGTGTTCGGACATGCGGTGCAAAAAAGAAGGTAACTATTCAGCAGCACCCACATTGTGGCCGATCAGGCCGCCTCGAGTAGCACAAGTACGCTTCGTCAGCCTGCTTGACCACACTGCGGGCCCTGCTG
>JBDLID010000137.1:0-7593 GCA_039715055.1 Thermodesulfobacteriota bacterium
GCCTCCTGGAACCGTAGCGGCTCCCGGGCAAGACCCTCCAGGCTGGCAAGGTCGGCGCCTGCAGAAAAATGGCGGCCGCGACCGCGAAAGAGCACCGCCTTGAGCGACGGCTGGTTTAGAAAATCGGTCAACTGGTCCCGATCGGTAAAGACCGGGTCGAGAAAACCGTTTGAGGGCGGGTTATCCAGCTCGATCAGACCAATACTTCCTGTATCGTCAAAACTGTAGTGAAATAAATGATCCATCCGGAATTTTGCGGCCTCTCACCTATCTGACAACGAGTTGGGTTGAGTGAACTTCAGAAGACTTTCAGGTGATATAGAATAGTTATGTCACCCCTGTCAACGTTAAAACAGCAGGGGTCTCGTGGCGGCTAAGACATCCGCTTTGATAAAAATTACAGAATCCCGGCTCACCTTAAAGCGGCTCAAACCGATTTTCAGCAACATTTTTCATAACCGCATCCGGCTGGAAAACCCGCCCGTTCATGGCGACATAAACCCCTTCAGGCAGCAGCTGAACAGCGGTCAGGGCACTGGCCACGTTATAGATCGCATCTGTGAAGCGAAAACGGGCCGGCTGCATGGCGCCGGTGAGGACTACGGTTTTTTCTGCCACACCCTCAAGGGCCTGCGCGGTCCTTACCATGGTGTCAGTCCCATGGGTAATGACGATCCTGTCTGCGTCGCTGTTCTCCACAGCCTGCCTGATCACCAACCGGTCCTCATCAGTCATTTCAAGGCTGTCCCTGCGCATCAGGGCTTTGATACCATACTCAAGACTCAGGTTGGCGTCCCGCAGAACAGCAGCGATCTGCGGCTCGCCCACCTGAAACTCACTCTTGGCGTCAAAATACTCCTTGTCTATGGTTCCGCCGGTGGTAATGATCTCAATTTTATTCATTTTTTTCTCGTACTCCTCTGCCCCCAGCGAACAACACGGTTAGCCTGAGGCAGCTAACTGTCAATGTACCAGGCTCCGGCCGATTCCGCCTTTTGAGAACCGATTTGTGGTACCAGGATAGCTGCTGTTTGAATAGTAAACAGTTCCGGTGTATTATACTGTGATCATCTGGTTTGCTTGATAAATGGCTCTATAATGTTATCGGCCTTTTCACCAGGTGCAGGACCAGAGTAGAAAAAATAATCGATTTTCGTGGCAACTACAATATCGGGGCTGTGCACAGCCCATTTCACATAACCCACAGCAGCAGAAAACCGGCCCGGGAGAGTTAAGCTTGCTTAAGAAGATATTCACCACTGACCGGCTCATCGGCCTGGGTATCCTAACAATATTCCTGCTGCTCGCCCAGCTTGATCCCTTTCCTGTCCAGTATCTGCGGGAAAAGAGCTTTGATATCTACCAGAAAATCAAGCCCCGCACAGTTCCCCCGCCTGAAGACAGGCTGGTCACCATCATCGATGTCGATGAAAAAAGCCTGCGCGAAATCGGTCAGTGGCCCTGGTCACGTAAGACAATCGCCCAGCTGGTGGCCAACCTGCACAATATGGGTGTGGCTGTGATGGCCTTTGATGTCGTTTTCCCGGAGGCCGACCGAATGAACCCTGCCAGTCTGGTCGAATCTCTTGATGACATCGGCGACGATCTGCGCAACAAAATACTGGCCATTGAGAGCAACGATGAAATATTCAGCCGAATCACCGGCCAGGCAAGTGTTGTCCTCGGTCGGGCCGGTCACTGGGACCGAAATCCAAACAGTGCCGTCTCTCCCCCGAAAACGGCCATTGCTATTCGTAAGCTCAGCCCTGAGTCTCCCGACCCTTCCGAATCACTGGTCAGCATTCCCACCCTGATCTCAAATCTCCCGCAGCTGGAAAAAAATGCCAGCGGTATCGGAATCTTTGCCTTCAAGCCGGAACTGGACGGTGTTGTCCGCCAGGTTCCGATTATCAACCAGCACCACGATTCATTTTACCCGTCTCTGGCCATTGAGGCCATCCGGGTCGGCCTGCAGGTACCAACAATGATTCTTGAGGTTGACCCCAACGGTATTCACGCCCTTGGCGTTGCCCCGCCCATGCTGGTTAAACCCGATGGGTTAAAGATTAAAACCGATGAAAACGGCCAGGTCCGCCCCTACTTTGCCCCCCATGATCAATCCATCTACATCTCTGCAGTTGATGTCCTTAAACAGCGCATTGATGAGAGTAAGCTCGCTGGCAAGATTGCCTTCATCGGTTCATCGGCAGCCGGCCTGCTCGATATCCGTTCCACTCCGGTTTCCTTCCAGATTCCTGGAGTGGAGATCCATGCCCAGGTAGTTGAAAATGCCCTGGCCCTGGATCGTCAACAGGGCATCCTGGTCCCGGCAAACCAGTTCCTGGCCCGTTCCCGATTTGTCTCAAGGGGGAGCGAGATCCTTCTCATTGGTTGTGGCGGCCTGCTGATGATCTTTCTCACCCCCCTCTTAGGCGCCACCCGCTCCATGTTTGTCTTTTTCACCCTTGCCTGTTGCACCATCGGTGGTTCATGGTACCTCTTCAGCCAAAAACACATTTTAATGGACGCCACCTTTGGCGTGCTGAGCAGTCTGCTCCTCTACTCGGCACTGACCTACCTCAGCCTCACCCGGGAGGAGCAGGCCAAACAGCAGATCCGGTCGGCGTTTTCCATGTACCTCTCTCCAGATATGGTCAATGTGGTTGCTGAAAACCCTGACCAACTTCAACTGGGCGGCCAGAAGCGTAAGATGACACTTCTTTTCTGTGATGTCAGGGGGTTTACGACCATTTCCGAGATGTTTGATGCCGAGGGGCTGACCCATCTGATCAACAGGTTGCTCACCCCTTTAACCAACATCATCCTCAGCCATCAGGGTACGGTTGACAAGTACATGGGGGACTGCATCATGGCTTTCTGGAATGCCCCTCTCGATGACCCGCAGCATGCCAGAAACGGATGCGTCTCCGCTTTAAAAATGATCGGTTCAATGGACCAGCTGAATAAAGACCTGAAGCAGGAGGCCGAAGAGAACAATCAACCCTATATTCCGCTGAAAGTCGGCATCGGCCTGAACTCCGGGGAATGTGTCGTCGGCAACATGGGATCGGATCAGCGCTTCGACTACTCGGTCCTCGGTGATCCAGTCAACCTGGCCGCCCGGCTGGAGGGGCAATCGAAAAACTACGGGGTTGACATTGTCATCGGCGCGGACACCCGGGCCCATGTCCCCATGCTGGCTACCCTTGAGCTGGACCTGATCAAGGTCAAGGGAAAGACAGAGGCTGTGCATATCTTCGGACTCATCGGTGATGAAACCATGGCAGACAGCAAGGAGTTCAAAACCCTTAAAAATACGGTTGACACCATGCTCGCCAAATGGCGTACCCAGCAGTGGGATGACGCAGAGAAGGCCCTGGCCAGAGCCCGTGACCTGGCAGAGCCATACACCATTGACGGTTTTTTTGACCTTTACGAGCAACGGTTGATAGATTACCAGCTCCAACCGCCCGGAGAGGACTGGGACGGTGTTTTTATTGCCACGACAAAGTAGCGCACCAAAAATAATGCACCATTCCACTCGGTTCTTCGAGGGGCCCTTTAGCCTTTGACATCAACTATATTAGCCTGTATGCTGTACTGACATACATTATCAGCTAATTTGCCATCCATGTCTTCTTGATACTGGATACCAAACGGTGTCGCTCATCCACAAGCTTACTGGCACCGGCCGGCAATTCAACCTTAATTCCGCTTAATTGAGAAGATGCAATGACAAGAAAAACCATCATCCTGTCAGCATTACTTATCTGTGTTCTCACTCCGTTTTCACAGGTCTCTGCCTCTAAAATCCCCTCGGCAGAACTCAGCGCCATCCACCAGCGCTTCCTGAATGATCCGGCCAATAACGACTTGCTCTACGAATATGCCCGAACAGCTGTCCGCGACGGCAATTTTGAGGCCGCCATCAGTGTCCTTGAGAGCCTGCTCGTCATCACGCCCAACCAGCCCAGGGTCATGCTCGAGCTCGGTGTGCTGTACCAGCGTCTCTGCGTCCCTAAAACGGCCACGATCTATCTTGAAACCGCACAAAAACTGGCTGGAGACAACAGTGAAATAGCCATCCTTGCTGAAGAGTACCTCTACAGGTACGAACAGCGAGACAGCCCCAACCGCTTCAACGGTGTTGTCCGCCTGGGAGCCCGCTACCAGTCCAACCCTACTTTGTCACCGGAGATTCCTGAAATTCTTTCCGGCGGGTTCAATGTGCCGCTGCCCGAGGCCCGAAAACGGGAAAGTGACTTCAACGGCTACCTCTTTTCACGCCTCAGTCATCGCTATGCCATGGCTGAAAAAGCCTTTTTCGTCACCGACCTGACCCTCTACGGAACACTGTACAATGAGCATGACCACCTCAATTACGGGGTGGCGGAGCTAGCCACCGGTCCCCGCTATGAATCGGCAATGAACGCCAACGGCCAGTTTACCGTCAGGCCTCTGGTTATCCTGCGGGGTTCAAGCCTTGACGGTGAACTGTTTGAACAGACCACAGGGGCCGGTATTGACTTTGGTATCACTCCTGCTGCAGACACCTGGTTTATTCCCCGGCTGAAGTTGCAGTACCAGTACCGTGATATCGAGTATGAAGATTTCAACGACCAGGGCAGCGCCCCTCTGCGCAACGGTGAGGAGCACCGGCTGGATTTAAGATTTATTACGGAGTGGATTCGGGGCAACCTGCTTGAGATTGGTTTCTTCGGGCGCCAGAAGGGCGCCGAACGTCTCTACATGGAAGTAGACCAGTATGACTTCAGCCTGCGCTACAGTTTCCGTTTTAACAACTTCCTCAATGGACGTCCGCGGATGACGGCCACTCCTTTTGTCATCTACAGGGCCATCGATTTCGGCGGACCCGATCCTGAAATCGATTCAAGCATCAGTCGCGAGGATCGTCAGTGGAGAATGGGGCTCAATTACCGTCTCCCCACATCACCGACCTCGGCAATGATGCTCTGTCTGGAACGAACGGAATCCGACTCCAACATTATCAACTATGATTTTGAAAACAACCTTATTAAATTAAGCTACCAGAAGGAATTCTAACGTGGAGAAAAAAGAACTTTGGCTTGCCCTGAGCGCATTGGGTGTTGCGGCCACTTCGGCCACCTCCGCTGCTGCCGCCACTGAGCAGGCAGGTGTCGCAAGTAAGGTTAATCCGGCAGTGGAGGCGATCGACCAGATCTCCACTAAGGGTTCACGGGTCATCTTTGTCGGCAATGATGTCTTTCGCGGCGAAACAATCCGCACCGATGCCAAGGGCCAGACCCACCTTGTCTTTCTTGATCAGTCATCACTTACCGTCGGGCCAAAATCCGAAATCGTTATTGACCACTTTGTCTTTGACCCAAAGACAAACAGCGGTGATCTCACCATGTCCGCGACCAAGGGTGTTTTACGGATTGTCGGCGGAGCGCTGTCCAAGACCGGCAAGATCAATGTCAAAACCCCCATCGGCAACCTGGGTATCCGCGGTGCTGTCACCCTTATCGAAGTCCTGGAGGACGGCACGACCACTGCCTATTTCCTCTATGGTGTAGAACTGACCGGGACGGTTTCCGCCTCCGGCCTCACCAGGACCGTACGCCAGCATGAGCAGTCTCTGACGATTACCCCTGACGGCCGTATTGAAATCGCACCCATCTCTGTTGGCCGACTTAAAAAAATACTTCTGGTCCTCCAGGGACCTAAGAATGCTCCCCCTCCGAAAGGTCAAAATGTGCCCCTGCCTGACAACTACAAGGGCTGGCTCCGGGAACTGGCCAACCAGAACGAAGACGACCGTGGACGGGAAGATGAAGAGCGCCATATCGGCATGGGGAACCGCGATATCGATGACCTTGCCTCCTGATGCGACTGCTGTTTGCAACTGGCTACGGTCACCTGCCTGATGTTGTCGGAGGATTACAGACCACCCTCCATGAACTCTGCCTGGCTCTTATTGAGCACGGTATCGAACCGACTGTTCTGTGCGGTTATGCGGCAACCATAAACAAGGAATCAGCCCGGCCCAGGTCCGATGAGATACTGGGTTACCGGGTCATCCGCATGGTGGACCCGGTGGAATCGCTGGCCGCCGTTGCCGCTGCCGACGAACCCGACGGGATTGTCGTCCTCACCAGCGACAAGACGATCCCGATGATCGTCGCCGCAATGGATACGGGAATCGGCGTCGGCGTCTACATCCACAATGTTGAATTCCGCGAATATGGCGGTATCCTCCTGCCTGATCCCGACATCTGTTATTTTGCCAACTCACAGTTTACCGCCGACCGGTTGCGCTCACTGTTCGGCCTCGAGTCAACCGTACTTCTGCCCCTGGTTCAGCCCGAAAACTACCGGTTTGAACCGCTCAGGGAAACAGTCCTCTACATCAACCCCACCCTGCTCAAGGGGGTGGAGACATTTTTTTCGGTGGCCAGACTGCTCCCGGACCTGCCCTTTCGCGTCTTTGAAAGCTGGAACCTCACCCCGGCCTGGAGAAATTACTGCCTCAAGCGGGCCGCAGAACTGCCCAATGTAGAGTGGTGCCATCCAACCAGAAACCTTGAAACTCTTTACGGCTCGGCCAGGCTGCTGATTATGCCGTCGGTCTGGGAAGAGGCCTATGGACGTTCAGCCGCGGAAGCCCAGGTCAGCGGCATACCGGTCATTGCCAGCCGTCGCGGAGGGTTGGTGGAGGCTGTTGGTGAAGGCGGGCTCATCATCGATGCCGACAGCGATCCGTCGGTATGGGCTGAATCGATTCACCGTCTCTACCATGATGAGTCACTCTACCGTGAGCTGTCTGCCAAAGCCCAGGCAAATGCTGCCAGGGAGGAGGCCGATGGTGATTTCATTGTCAACACCCTGCTGACAACACTGACCGATCACCTGGCCTCCTGCTCCCGGTAACCCTCTCATGCGGATACTGTTTCTTTCAACGGACAGCTTCATTCCCGACCATTTTTCCTGCCGCAACAAAACCCTGCTGGAGCTCTGTGGCCAATTGAAACAACTGGGCCACGAGCCACTTGTTGCCTGCGGCCCGCCGAACGTCGCAACCTCGCAGGGTGTGGTGGTGGACCGCAGCTATGGTTTTCGGATTTTCCGTTGCAAACACCTGGTGAGAGACAGTTCTGCGCTGTGCGCAACCCTGCGTCCGGATATTGCAATTATCGCCGGAGACCGTTTCAGGGATCTCATTGAAGCGTGCTCCCCCCTGGAGTTTCCCCTGGCCGCGTGGTTTTTTCAACTGGACAGCTGCTGCGACCTTGATCGATCCAATAACGACATACTCCATCTCGCCTCCTCCCCGTTTCTTGCTGTCCGCCTTCGCACCCTCTTCGGCCTCAAAATAGAAGTTGTTGCTCCATACGTGGATAAGGCTGCTTACCATGGACTGCAAAGGGGCAGAAGAGTAGTGTTTGTCAATCCGATACGTGAAAAAGGTGTAGAGCTGGCCTTTACTCTTGCTGAGGTGCGGCCGGAGTATGGTTTTCTCTTTGTCGAAAGCGGGAAGATATCGGACCAGTGGCGGGCAGACTGCTATATGCGGGCCCTTGGCTGCGGCAACCTGGAGTAGCTGCCCCCGGC
>JBDLID010000138.1:0-7572 GCA_039715055.1 Thermodesulfobacteriota bacterium
AACATTTTTCCCAAACTCATAAAAAGTTCAGCAGTGCTCCGGATTCATACAAGCTGCCCGACAAACAATAGCTCAATCCCATGCGAGGAGGTCTGATCGTACAGGTTCCGAAACTGGTCTGCCGCCAAACTTTCCACCGCTATTTCTCAACCATTAAAAACTGGTTGAACATTCATCCAAAACTCATAAAAAGTTCAGCAGTGCTCCGGATTCATACAAGCTGACCGACGAGCAATAGTTCAATCCTATGCGAGGAGGTCTGATCGTATGAAGCCGGGGTACTGCTGAACTTTTCTGCCCCTTATGAGCATTTACTGTAGCCACACTCATGACACGTCTCACATCCCTCTTCAAACCGAAGAGCTCCGGAGCACTCCGGACAGGTTGAGGCAAAACCGTGCTGGGTCCCTGCCATGAACGACTTGAACAATTTACTCAATTGAGCCGGGAGGTCAAGCATGTGTCCACTGGAACGGTCGAGCTGCTTAATGATTTCGCCCGCCGGAATATTGAAGCGCAGGGCAAGGGAAACGAGACGACAGGTGGTGGTCCACATGGTGGACTTATCCTTGAGGTCGACACGGTTATCAAAGGGGAATTTGGCAAAAACCTCCATGGGTTTTTCATACTCGTTGAAACAGACGATGATATAGACCGACTTCTGGTCCTGATCCTTAACCCGGTAACGTTTGGCGGAGAGGGTATCCGGCAGTTTCTGTTTGGTCATGCCGGCGGTCGAAACCATGGCGGTGCCCTCTTCCGTCTCCTCACGATCCTTGGTGTTCAGTACCTGTGAGTCCCGGGATCCGTCGCGGTAAACGGTAAGTCCCTTGCAGCCCAGTTCGTAGCCAAGGAGATAGGAAAGTTTGACCTCCTCCCTGGTGGCACTGTTTGGCAGGTTGATGGTCTTGGAGATAGATGAATCGACACCGTTCTGCTGAAGGATACCCTGCATGGCGATGTGTTCTTCGGGTTTGATGTCCTGGGCGGTACGAAAAACCTCCTGCCAATTTTCAGGAATCTCATCATGGCCGATCACGGTGCCGCTGTCAGCCACTTTGCTCATCAACTCTTCAGAGTAGAAACCCTCCTGGCGGGCAATTTTTTCAAAGTACTTGTTGACCAGAATCAATCGGTCACCGTCCATGACGTTTTTGATGGTGACAATGGAAAAGTAGGGTTCGCAGCCCGAGGCGCAATCCCCAATCATGGAGACTGTGCCGGTGGGCTGGATGGATGTGAGCGCTGCATTACGCCTTGCCGGATAAAGATTGATATCTGCATCATAGGCCGGAAAGGCTCCCTTTGTCTCGGCCAGTTCGATGGAGGCCTCCTCAGCCACTTCACGGATAAAATTCATTACTTCAGCAGACAGTTCCCTGCCCTCTTCACTGCCATAGGACAACTCCAGCTGGATCAGCATATCGTGAAGCCCCATAATGCCGAGCCCGATTTTGCGGGTTTTAAGCGTCATCTCCTCAATCTCGGGGATGGGAAACTGGTTACAGTCGATGACGTTGTCCAGGAAGGTAGTGGCTGTCTCTACCGTTTTACGGAGACGATCATAATCCACAGCCTTATCGACGACAAAATTGGCAAGATTGACGGAACCGAGATTACAACTCTCATAGGGCAGCAGCCACTGCTCACCACATGGGTTGGTGGCCTCGAAATCACCCAGTTGAGGAGTCATATTGGCATCATTTGCCGCATCGATAAACAATACTCCGGGCTCTCCGTTATGCCAGGCAAGGTCAACAATTTTTTCAAAAATGGTACCGGCATCCAGACAGTCGACAACCTCATCGGTAGAAGGCTCGATAAGATCATACTCGGTGCCGGTTTCAACAGCCTCCATGAAATCCCTGGTAATGGCCACACTGAAATTGAAATTATTGAACCGTTCCTGATCCTCCTTGGCTGAAATAAAATCTATGATATCGGGATGATCAATACGCAACACGCCCATATTGGCCCCCCTTCGCTTACCACCCTGCTTGATGGTTTCGGTGGCGGCATCGAAGACCGCAGCAAAAGAAAGCGGTCCGGAGGCCACACCCTGAGTGGAACGAACGGCTGCATTTTTTGAACGGAGCCTGGAAAAAGAGTAGCCGGTTCCTCCTCCTGTTTTATGAACCAGAGCGCCATTACGGATGGCAGAAAAGATACCGTCCATGGAGTCATTCACCGGCAGGACGAAACAGGCAGACAGCTGGCCAAGATCAGTGCCGGCATTCATCAGGCAGGGGGAGTTTGGCAGAAAATCAAGGTGGTAGATCAAATCAAAGAACTCATCGGCCCGACCGGATTTTTCATCGTCGCCACTGTCAACTCTTGCCACGGCTTCGGCGACACGGCGGCACAGAGTCTCCCAGGTTTCCATGGGCTGCCCGTCGAGACCCTTCAGATAGTAGCGGCGGGCAAGAACGGTTTCGGCGGTGCTGGTCAATTCCTGTTTGGTATGATCAGGGGTCATGGACAAACCTCTTCAGCGATGAGTTTCAAGTTGTAAAAGGGCAGTGATAAAAATAACGCTGCGGGAGTAAAAAAACGGGATTATAGAGCCGACTGTGCACCAGGAAAGCGGTGTTTCTCAACCGAATCGAGTTTCACTGCTTATACACCACAGCTATGGTACAGCACAAGTATTATCTACAACATATTGTGGAAAATCGTTGTTTTTACTTTAGGGATTTCTTTAACAGAAAGGAAAATATTTGTAACAAAGCGGAGTTCGGCGGACCGGCCTGGATGAATTTTTTTCCATCACCGTCCATTGGGATGAAAAAGGTCTGGTGGTTTTCTCCTGTCAGGGTCCCTCTGCCCAGTACAATCCGCTCCGACAGGCAGGGTGCGACACCTTAAAACCATGAACCCAGGCAGGAGCTGCGGCGGCAGCCATCCGCCCTTTTCGGCTTTTTTAACCAGCAGAAAAGCAACCCCTCACAGGGGCTGAATATACTTGTCTTATTTTTTGGTGGTGATATAACGTAATTATCATGTCAGCTATGGATATCATTATGCTTAATTTGAACCAGCCCCTCTTCGCCGCCGTGGATATTCATGGAACTCCCTGAGCCCCCTCTCCCCGCCCCTGAACCAATCCCCGGCCACCCGTTGCAGATTCCCGCCAGCTTTTTCCCACAGGGCCGGCTCATGAAACCAGACCAGCCGCCCGGATATCGGCAAATCCGGACGAACGCCCCCCTGCCAGGAGAACTGTATGGATGCAGAAACCGTTGAAAAACTCGAGAAGATATACCAGCGTTATCTGGCCTCCGAAGGGAATTGTATTTCCGTGCTGCAGGATATCCAGGCGGAATTCGGTTACCTGCCCCGCGAGACGGTTCGCTGGTTTTCCAAAAGAAGCGGCATCCCGGAAAGCCGCTTCTTTGGAATAGCCACCTTCTATACCCAGTTTCACCTTAAACCCAGGGGCAAAAACATCATCACCGCCTGCTGCGGGACAGTCTGCCATGTCAAGGGCGGCCACAGGGTCATCGCCAGAATTCATGATGAACTAAAACTCAAGGAAGGCCAGGAAACGACCCGGGATAAACTCTTCACCCTTGAAAAGGTAAACTGTATTGGGGCCTGCTCCATTGCACCGGTAGTTGTCATCAATAAAAAAGTAGGCGGCATGATGACGCCGGGAAAAATCGCCCGCGAACTGAAACAATACCGAGGAAAAGACAGTGAGTAAGGAGATCACAGTAAACGTCTGCTTGGGAACCGGTGGTATCGCCGGGGGTGGTATCGAGGTCTTGTCCGGTTTTCGCAGGGAACTTGAAAACAACGGATTAAACGGCGAGGTTGGTAAACGGTGCGAAGCGACCCAGGTTGGCTGCCGTGGGTTCTGCGCCCGCGACGTACTGGTGGACATCACCGTTGACGGTGAGACCAGTACCTATCAATACATCAAGCCGGAAATGGTCCCACGGCTGGTCGAAGAACACATCATCGGCGGGACACCGGTAACCAAATGGCTGGTTCAGGACGATTACGCTCAGTTTCATGATCGCCAGAAAAAAATCGTCCTGGCCGATTGCGGCAAAATTGATCCTGAACAGATCCAGGCCTACTTCGAGGTTGGAGGATATGCCAGTCTTACCAAGACGCTGGCTATGGAGTCTGCAGACGTTATTCAGCTTGTCAAAGAATCTGGCCTGCGGGGCAGAGGTGGAGCAGGTTTCTCCACAGGTATGAAATGGGAACTCTGTGCTGCCAACAGGGAAAACCCCAAGTATATCATCTGCAATGCGGATGAAGGCGATCCCGGTGCTTTTATGGACCGTTCGGTCATTGAGGGCAACCCCCATTCGGTCATCGAAGGTATGTGCATCGGTGCCTATGCCATCGGTTCCCAAAATGGTTACGTCTATATCCGTGCCGAATACCCCCTGGCTGTGGAACGGCTGCAAAAGGCCCTGGAGCAGGCCCGAGAACACGGTTATCTTGGTGAAAATATCTGCGACTCCGGGTTTGATTTTGACATAAAAATCAAGCTGGGTGCCGGCGCCTTTGTCTGTGGCGAAGAGACCGCGCTGATCGCCTCCATTGAAGGGGAGAGAGGTATGCCACGGGCCAAGCCTCCCTACCCGGCCAACAAGGGGCTCTGGGGTAAACCGACCATCATCAACAACGTGGAAACCTGGGCAAACCTGCCGCCTATCCTGAAAAACGGGGCCCAGTGGTACGCGAGTATCGGCTCAGAGAAGTCCAAGGGAACCAAGGTATTCGCGCTGACCGGTAAAATTCGTAACACCGGGCTGATCGAAGTACCGATGGGCATCAAACTACGGGATATCATCTTTGACATCGGCGGCGGCATAGAGGGAGGGCGTCTGCTCAAGGCGGTTCAGACCGGCGGGCCTTCCGGAGGCTGTATTCCTCAGGCCCACATCGACATGAAGGTGGATTACGACAACCTGCTGGAGATCGGCTCGATGATGGGTTCCGGCGGCATGGTGGTTCTCGACGAAACGGACTGCATGGTAAATATCTCTAAATTTTTCCTGGAGTTTACCCAGTCCGAATCATGCGGCAAGTGCGTACCCTGCCGGATCGGCACCAAGCGGATGCTGGAGATC
Organism: Thermodesulfobacteriota bacterium; assembly: GCA_039715055.1. Lineage (GTDB taxonomy): Bacteria > Desulfobacterota > Desulfobulbia > Desulfobulbales > Desulfocapsaceae > JBDLID01. The sequence continues at coordinate 5,091 of JBDLID010000138.1, forward strand.
CTGACCCGAATCACCGAGGGAAAAGGGAGAAAGGGTGATATCGAACTGCTGATCGATCTCGGCAATGATGTCAAGGAGACCAGCCTCTGTGGGCTCGGCATGTCGGCACCCAACCCGGTGCTTTCCACAATTCGCTATTTCCGCCATGAATACGAGGCCCACATCAACCACAAGCACTGCCCGGCCAAGGTGTGCAAGAAGCTGCTCACCTTCTTTATCCGGGAAGACCTTTGCACCGGCTGCGGTGCCTGTGCCAAGGCCTGCCCCACCGGGGCGGCAGCGGGTAAGAAAAAAAAGCCCCACAGAATCGATACATCGGCCTGTGTCCAATGCGGATCCTGCTACGATGTCTGCAAATTCAAGGCAGTGCTGAAAGAGTAGGGACTGTTCCGCACAGCCAATGACCGTGATGAAAACGTTATGATCACTCTGACCATTGACAACCGGAAAGTAACAGTTACGGAAGGCACAAGCGTGCTTGACGCCGCCAGACTTTTAGATATCCGTATTCCGACCCTCTGCCATGACGAACGCCTCAAGCCATACGGCGGTTGCCGCCTCTGCATTGTTGAGATCGAGGGGATTGGACGACCGGTGACGGCCTGCACCACCCCGGCGACCGAGGAGATGGTGGTCACCACCGAGTCCGACCACCTTTACCGGTTGCGGCGGACCATCGTCGAACTGCTGCTGTCCGACCACCCCAACGACTGCATGGTCTGCGCCCGGGCCGGTGACTGCACCCTGCAGGAACTGGCCTATATCTACAAGCTCCGTGAAAATCGTTTTGAGGGTGAAATGCGGGCCCATGATCGCGTCGATGAGAACCCGTTTATCAAGCGGGAAATGAACAAGTGCATCCTCTGCGGCAAATGCGTCCGGGTCTGTGACGAAGTCCAGGGGGTGGAGGCCATAGACATCGCCTTCAGGGGGTTCAACGCCAAGGTGTGTCCGCCATACGACCAGGACCTTGACTGCGAATTCTGCGGCCAGTGCGTGGCGGTCTGCCCCACCGGTGCCCTCACCGCCAAGGTCTGGGCCGGGGCCGCCCGCCAGAAAAACGTCAAGCAGACGGAAACAGTCTGTTCCTACTGCGGCTGCGGCTGCGCCATCACCCTCTACACCATGCGGGACAAGGTGGTGCGGGTCGCCTCCAAACCGGAGAGCCACAACCAGGGCTGGCTCTGCTCCAAGGGGCGGTTCGGCTTCGAATTCATCCACAGCCCGGACAGGCTGACCACTCCCCTTATCCGCAACAGGGCAACCGGCGAGCTGGAACCCGCCAGCTGGGAAGAGGCCATCGAAACGGTCACCTCGAAGCTGCAGCAGATCAAGGACGACCACGGACCGGACGCCCTGGGAGGGTTGGCCTCGGCCCGCTGCACCAACGAGGAGAACTACTCCTTCCAGAAATTCTTCCGGGGGGTGATCGGCACCAACAATGTCGACCACTGCGCCCGCTACTGACACAGCGCCACCGTGGCCGGTCTGGCCAACGTATTCGGTTCCGCTGCAATGTCCAACTCGACAGACGAGATTGAGAATACAGACAGCCTGCTGGTGATCGGCTCCAACACCACCGAGACGCACCCCATCATCGCCCTGCGCATGAAGAAGGCAGTCCGTAACGGCGCCAGGCTGGTGGTTGCCGATCCCCGCCGCATCCCGCTCACCAAGTTCGCCACCCTGCACCTGCAGATGAAACCCGGCACCGATGTTCCGCTGGTCAACGCCATCTGCCACGTGATCTACCATGAGGGGCTGATCAACAGAGATTTTATTGCGGCGCGGACGGAAAATTTCGAAGCGTTCGTCGAATCCATCAAGGAGTTCACCCCGGAACGGGCCGAGCAGATCTGCGGCGTGGACAGGGCGGACATCATCGAGGCCGCCCGCATCTACGGCTCGGCGGAACGGGCAGGCATCTATTACACCATGGGCATCACCCAGCACTCCATGGGCACCGACAACGTCTACAGCCTGGCCAACCTGGCGCTGATGACCGGCAACCTCGGCAGGGAGTCCTGCGGCATCAACCCGCTGCGCGGCCAGAACAACGTCCAGGGCTCATCGGACATGGCCTGTGCCCCCACTGTGCTGCCCGGCTATCAGAGTGTCACCGACGAAGCGGCACGAAAGAAATTCGAGCGCCGCTGGGGCAAAACACTTCCAACCAGTCCGGGTCTCACCGCCACCGAGATGGTCACTGCAATGATTGACGGATCAATCAAGGGGCTGTATGTGATGGGGGAGAATCCCATCCTGTCAGACCCCTATCAGGACCACACGAAAAAGGCATTTGCAAATCTTGAGTTTCTGGTGGTTCAGGACATCTTCATGACCGAGACCGCCGAGCTTGCCGACGTGGTGCTGCCCGCGGCCTCCTTTGCCGAGAAAGAGGGGACCTTCACCTCCAGTGAACGAAGGGTGCAGCGGGTCAGGAGAGCCGTGCCGCCGCCCGGCGAGGCCAGGGACGACCTGT
>JBDLID010000139.1:0-7555 GCA_039715055.1 Thermodesulfobacteriota bacterium
AAGAGACTGCTTAAAGGAAATAGTGCCCAAATACACGTTTTTTTCATTATGACAAATAAAATACTGCTCTCCCGCCTCTACGAGGTAATACGTCCCCTGCGCTCCAAACTTGCCATCGCCATGGTTGCGGCCATCATTGTGGCCGGGCTCAACGGCACCCAGGCCTGGATGATCAAGCCGCTGATAGACAGGATTTTCATAGAAAAAAATATCTCGTATCTCACCATTTTACCCTTCGGTTTATTTCTGCTTTTTCTCGTCAAGGGGTTCTTCTACGGCCTCAACTACTTCATGCTCGAGACTGTTGGCCAGAATGTGATCCTCACCATGCGGACCAGGCTGTTCAACCATGTGGTCAGTCAACCGCTTTCCTTTTTTCACAACACCGCCACCGGCGAGCTCATCTCTAGGGTGATGGCGGATATCACCCTGCTGCAGGCCGCCATGTCCTCGGTAGTGGTTGGACTTTTGCGTGATTTTTTCCAAGTCATTTTCTTACTGATTGTCATATTCTCGATGAACTGGAAGCTGGCCCTGCTGTCGCTTATCTTCATCCCCATGGCCGCCGTGCCCATCATCAAATTCGGCAAGATCTTCCGCAGGCTGTCCATCCGCATCCAGGAGGAGATGGCCAACACCTCGTCGCTGATGCATGAGTCGATCACCGGTGCCCCGGTGGTCAAGGCCTTTGCCATGGAGGAATACGAAAGCAGCCGTTTTGGCAGCCAGGTTACCCGGCTGTTTGACGCCCTGATGGAAAAGGCCCGTTACTACCGTTACCAGCATCCTCTCATGGAGTGCATCGGCGGCCTCGGAATTGTCGTAATCGTATGGTTTGGCGGCAAGGAGGTCATTTACGGCAAATCCACGCCAGGAGAATTTTTCTCCTTTCTCACCGCGCTCTTCATGATCTACGAACCGATCAAGGGGGTCTCCAAGGTCAACGCCACTGTACAGGACGGACTTGCCGCAGCCGGCCGGGTATTCACCCTGCTCGATCTCAAGCCGGAGATCGACGACCGCGAGGGTGCTATCCCGCTGCCGCCTTTCAGCGACACCATCCGTTTCGACAACATCCACTTCCATTACAACGATAAGACCGAGGTGATCAAGGGGCTTGACCTCACCGTCAAGTCGGGCGAAGTGCTGGCCATAGTCGGCCCGTCAGGTTCCGGCAAATCAACAGTCACCAGCCTGTTGCCCCGGTTCTTTGACATCAACGAGGGCAGCATCACTATTGACGGCCACGATGTGCGCGACGTCACCCTCCACTCATTGCGCAGCCAGATCGGCATCGTCACCCAGCAGACCATCCTCTTCAACGACTCGGTGCGTAACAACATCGCTTACGGTGAAGAGACGACTCCGGAAGAGGCCATTCGCGAGGCAGCGGCCAATGCCCATGCCCTTGAGTTTATTGAACGTCTACCTAAAGGTTTTGATACAGTAATCGGAGAATCCGGAGTCAAACTGTCAGGAGGAGAGCGACAGCGGCTCTGTATAGCGCGGGCCATCCTCAAAAATGCGCCCATCCTCATTCTGGATGAGGCCACCTCATCACTTGATACCGAATCGGAGAGGAAGGTGCAGGTGGCCCTCGAAAACCTGATGAAAAACCGGACAACGCTTGTCATCGCCCACCGGCTGTCCACCATCAAGAATGCCGATCGGATCATCGTCCTCAAACAGGGCGTCATTGTTGAAGACGGCACTCACAACGAGCTCATTGCCCTTGGCGGCGAGTATGAAGGGCTCTACAACATGCAATAAGAATTATAGCTTGAACGCTGAAAACCAAAAATCCGCGGCTGACTCTGCGGGTAAAACATCAAAAGCGGATCAATGGGCAGGCAGGCTTCTGGTCGTCCTCGCCTTCTGTCTGCCGCTGTCCACCTCGGCCAGTTCTGTCACTGGTGTCCTCATCGGTCTGCTGGTGATCTTCGGCGGCAACCTCAGGGAAAAACTTAAGCTTGCCGGACGTAACCCTCTGGTTTGGGCGATTCTCATCTATTTTGTTCTCCATGTCGTCGGTCTTCTCTGGACAAGCGACATGGAGTTAGGGCTGAAGATGGTCAAAAAACAGTGGAAACTGCTGCTGTTTCCTCTGTTTCTGGTTGCTGCCAACAGGCAGGACCTGCCAAAGATCACTACTGCCTTTATCGCAGCAATGACCCTGCTGGCAGCCAAGGCTTACCTGGTCCTGTTCGGCTTTGTCACCCTGCCGCCTGGTTCAATCTTTACCACTGAAGGCACCAGCCATGTGGTATTCAATCCCCTTCTCGCCCTGGCCTGCTACCTCCTTCTTTTTAACGCTCTTTTCCGGGTTAAAAGCCGGACAGGCAAATGGCTCAGAATCGGTCTGTTCGTCTTTCTCTCGGTGGCCATGTTCATCACCGTTGGGCGTACCGGTCAGTTGGCCTACTTTGCCCTGCTCGGCATCATCACGGTGCAGTATTTCTGCAAGGACAGTCTCAAACCTCTCTGGATGATCTGCATCCTCATTCCCCTCCTTGCAGTCGGCTTCTATACAACCAGTCCAATCTTCAAATCGCGTATCGACACAGCCATTGAGGAGGCCAGGGACTTCCGTTCCCAGAAAATCACCTCCATGGGCTGCCGGGTCTGGTTCTGCTCAAACAGCCTCCAGCTTGTCCTGGAAAATATGCCCTTTGGGGTTGGTACCGGAGACTTCCCTGTTGAATATGCAAAAATAAACAAGATTAACTCACCGGTTCTGCCCAACACCGACAACCCGCACAACCAGTACCTGCTGGTCCTTGCTCAGTTTGGATTTGCTGGGCTATTGGCCCTTCTTGGAATTTTCTCGACCCAGCTTTTCATCGCTTCCCGCTCCCACGACCAGTTACGCCCCCTGCGTTTTGCCTTTGCACTCTTTTTTCTCTTCATCATGATGGCCGAGTCCTACCTGATGGTCCATGAGACCGCCTTTCTGTTCTCCTTGTTCTCCGCCTTCCTGTTCAGTTCGGTCATCGGCAGGGACAAACCGGAACCGGGTTCAGCCAGTCTCCCTGACAACCAGAGAATTCTCATCATCAAACAGAGTTCTCTCGGTGATATCGTCCACACCCTTCCCCTTGTCCATGCCATCAAGCGATCCTGGCCTGATAGCTTTATCGGCTGGGTGGTCCAGAAAGGCTTTTCGCCCATGGTTGAAAACGACTCGGCCGTTGACCGGGTTCACACTGTGGAGATCCCCTCGACCAGCGAACCGGGTGCTGAAAAGGGCGTCTACGGCCGGGCCCTTGACGCAACGCTGGCGACCATTAAAAAGCTGCGCCAAACCTTTAAGGACGCCCCCTACGACCTGGTTCTCGACCTGCACGCCTCCTTTCGCAGCGGACTGATCGGTCACTGCAACTCCTCCGGAACGCACATCGGTTTTTCTGATGCAAAGGAGTTCAATACCCGGTTCCAGGACCAGTTGATTGAAGTTGGCGACCAGCCGGTTCACGCCCAGGACAAAAACCTCCTCTTTGCCGACTTTCTGGAATTACAGGTCACTGAAGAAGATTTTTACTATGAGACCACCGATCTCGATGAAGAGGCGGTGGACCAATACCTTGGTAACGGCTCTGCAAACCTTATTTATTTTAACCCGGTGGGCCGCTGGCAATCAAAATTCTGGCCGCCGGAAAACTGGGCCGCACTGGCCGACAGGTTTCAGGAAAACGGTTACCGGGTAGTTCTCGCGGGCTCGCCCCAGGACAGAGAAACGCTCACCAGTATTGGAGACAAAATGAACTCACAACCGCTGATCAGCGGCGGATCCCTTTCACTTACCCAGTCCGCAGCCCTGATCAAGCGTTCCGCCCTCTATGTCGGGGTTGATTCCGGACCAATGCATATTGCTGCTCTTGCGGGAACACCTGTGGCAGCGCTCTTCGGCCCCACCGACCCTCGCCTTGTCGGCCCCTATCAGGTTCCGCACAGGGTCATCCGCAACGAATCACTGGACTGTCTCTGCTGCCGCAAGCGGAGCTGCGAAGAGCTTACCTGTATGAAATCCATCAGCGTAGACCAGGTGTATGATCAATCCCTTGAACTGTTGAAGGAAACAGGAGATAGTGGTCCTGTGCAAGAGGTGTCAACGTGAAAACCTGTTTGATCATTACGACCTACAATAAAAAAAATATCCTCAGGCTGGTTCTGCGCACCGCCTTTGTCCAGACCGTTGCGCCAACTGAAATTATTGTAGCCGACGACGGTTCCGACCCGGATACCGGTGAGCTGGTTAAAGAGATGAGACTGGAAACCGCCACCCCTGTTTATCACTGCTGGCAGGAGGACAAGGGTTTTCGCCCGTCACGCTGCCGCAACATGGCCATTGCCCGCAGTTCAGCCGACTACTGCATTCTCATCGACGGCGACATCATGCTCGATGAACATTTTATCGAAGACCACCTTCACTATGCCACGCCGGGCTATTTCATCCAGGGGTCCAGGGTGATTCTCAGCCAGCAGGCCACGGAGTCCATCATTCACTCCGGCAATACCCGCATCTCATTTTTTGACCATGAGATCGGCAATCGCAAGAACTGCATTCGCTCCAGGCTGCTTTCACGTTTCTTATCCATGAGGAACAAACGGCTGGGGGGAATCAAGACGTGTAACTTCGCCTTCTGGAAAAAAGATGCCATCAAGGTCAACGGCTTTAACGAAAATTTTGTCGGCTGGGGCCATGAGGACACCGAGTTTGCCGCCCGACTGCTCAATATCGGCATCCGCCGTCAGAACGTCAAATTTAACGCCCTGGCCTTCCATCTCTACCACTCAACCCAACCACGCGACGCCCTGGATAAAAATGACGCTCTGCTTCTTGAGACCAGAACCCAGAAAAAGATATGGTGTGACAACGGACTGAAGGAACATATCGGCAACTGCGGACATTGCTCGTAACTGAAGGGTGAAGAAGGGTTTAGGGTTTAGGGTGTAGGGTGTAGGGTGTAGGGATTAAGGTGCAAGGTGTAGGGTGGAAGGCAAAAGGTAGAAGGTCGAGGGTGGAAGGAAAAAATGATCGGTACAAAGGCGACGATATGAGTTTTCCCAGGACAAATAAATCACTGGACGGTATCACCCTGAAGATGATTGTCAACCGGCTGGTTGCTCATTACGGCTGGGAAAAACTGGGGCGGAAGATCCCCATCAACTGTTTTACAAAGAATCCCACCATCAACTCAAGCCTCAAACTCCTGCGCCGGACACCGTGGGCGAGAAGAAAGGTAGAGGCCCTTTATCTCAGGACACGATTTCCCGAGGAAAAGTAAAATCACTACTTTCCCCGATCTGTTCCTGTTCAGCCCACAAGTTTGATGCCATCACTGTCGAGGGTGATGATCCGTTTTTTATAGAGGGCACCTACACCCTTTTTAAAGACTTTTTTACTCACCCCGAACAAAGCGTAGATTTCATCCGGCGGACTTTTGTCTGTAACAGCAACACTGCCGCCCTGCTTATTTATAATATTCAAAATGGCCTGGGAGACATCATCAACCTGCTGATACCCGGTTTGCTGGAGTCTCAGGTCAATCTTCATGTCTTCGCGGATCTTTTTTATGTAGCCCTTCAGTTGCTGACCGATGTCAAGAGTCTGAAACACCTCATTTCTATAAATCATACCGCTATGAGAACGGTTCACAAGTGCTCCGTAGCCCATGGCTGTTTTTTCATAGATAAGAAGATCCACCTCCTCCCCCTCTTTGTAGTTTGGAGGCTGCCTGTTGATAAATTTGGCAAGCTTTGATGAACCGGCGATGCGATTGGACTTCTCACTCAAAAAAATATAAACGACATAGGATTGACCTTCCTCCATTGGGTTCTGCTGTTCACTCCTGGGTACAAAGAGATCGTTTTCCAGCCCCCAATCCAGGTAAGCACCCGACGATGTATTTTCCACCACCCGCAAACTGGCAAACTGACCAACAACGGCAGCCGGTGTCCGACTACTGGCCCGGAGGCCCCCTTTCCGATCCACATAGACAAAGACTTCCATTTCATCGCCCGGCTGACACTTAGCAACAACTTCTTTGTTTTTGAGAAGAATATCACCTGCCGCACCGCCGTCAAGGTGGACACCGTAAACCTGTCTGTCTTTGACCCTGAGCGTATTGAATTTGCCTATCTCTATCATTTTTCTGTTTATCCTGTGTCAGTAAAAGGGAACAAACCACTATCAGAATTCAGCCTCATAACCCACAGTGAACGGGCCGGATGTGGGGTTGCGAATACTGAGAAAATGTCGATTATTCTTATCAAAGGGACACACCGGATTTGCACAGGGCTCAAAACCGAATTTTTGATAAAATCCGGGGTCACCAAGAACAAAGAGGGTGTTGTCTTTAATGACTTCCTGCCGCAAAGCAAAACGAAGCAGTTCAGAGCCAATTCCCTGGTTTTGAAATTCCGGCTTCACAGCCAGCGGAGCCAGGTGCAGACCACAAACTTCAGAACCGTTATAGGCATTGGAAAAACAGATATAGGCAGCCACCTTATTGATGTGAATACAGACCCACTCATGCACCTCTGTACCGTTCTGGTGAAATTTCTCAACCAGTTTTATCTCATAACTACTGCCTGGAAATGCCTGGCGCAACAGGGCAGAGGCCCTGGGGTAATTTTCAGGAGTGAGTCTGCATATTTTCATGGGCCTGATACCAAGAGTCTCTTCATCGTCTAAAAACTATGAGTCATCCAGAAACCAATCACACTTTTGTTGGGATGAGTGTAAAAAACCGCATGAACAATCACATCAGCAGCTGTTACATAACAAACAAGATGGGAAATTCAGGGTGCAGCGTACAAGGTGCAAGGACAAAAAAATGAACAGGTTTTTTAAGGTGTCCTTCGGTCAATAACTTGTCACAGGCGAAAGACGACCTCACGAAAGAAATTCACCAGTCGTTTTCGGCGGTCGAGCACATTGACCTGTTCCGGGATCAGGTCGGAGTGGGCCACCTTCATCACAGCCATTTTGTATTCGATATGGCTGGCCAGGTTGTTGTCCAGGTACCAGGCATAGATGAGGCCCATGAGCAGGCCGGGCGGGGTAAACCCTTCTTCACCGTTAACCAGGCGGGTGAAATGGCTGGAGTCATCCGGGTCCGCCACCATCCGCGACAGTTGCAGATACTCCCGTAGCCTCTCGTTATCAAAGAAGCATTTTCTTTCCTGCTCGTCACGCAGCCGGAGATGGTAGACCTTTCCAAGATGCTCCTGTCCGGGACCAAGGGCAAGCACCTTTTTTTCAGCGGAATAATTGCCAAGCAGTGCCTGACCGAGGGCAACGAGAAAGGCGACCTCGAATCGCTTTTGGTTGCTGAACTGATCAGCGCGGATCTTAATCAAACCGTCAGATGGGTCATAAAAAGAGTAGACCCGATCCCAGCGCTGATCCCTTTTCCAGCTATCCCCGTCAATACAGCAAAGTCCAGTGACATTGTCAAGATGGTCAAGGGGGATATCCTTGTGACTCCAGAGGATCTCTGTCAGTTCATCCCGCACCTTGTCAACAGACAGCGGAGACGCCCCCCGAATTCGG
>JBDLID010000140.1:0-7415 GCA_039715055.1 Thermodesulfobacteriota bacterium
CTTGGTACTGTACAGTTCCAGGACATCAACCCGCCCGATCTGGTCAAGCCTGCCTTTAACGAAGTCAACGAGGCCGACCAGGACATGAAACGACTGGTTAATGAGGCAGAGGAGCAGTACAACCGTATTATTCCCAAGGCCCACGGCGATGCCAAGAAGATTGTTGAAGAGTCCCACGGTTACGCAGTGGCCCGGGTCAACCAGGCCCAGGGTGAGACCCAGCGATTCAACGCCATGCTCAAGGAGTATAAAAACTCCACCGAGGTCACCCGCAAGCGTCTCTACCTGGAGACCATGGCCAAGGTCATGCCCGGGGTTGAATCGGTCTATGTGCTCGATGGAGACCAGAACACGCCGCTGCCGCTCTTGAACCTGACCCCGACAAAACCCATTGATAACCAACCATCAGCCAACAGATAAGGAGTCGTCATGAACAAGATTATCCAATTTTTCCTCGTTGGACTGGTGCTGCTGGTTGCAGTGGTGATTTACGATGGGTTTTATATCCTTGAAGAGGGCAAACAGTCCGTTATCACCCAGTTTGGTGCGCCGGTGGGGAAATCAAAAACCGAAGCGGGCCTCAAGTTCAAGATGCCCTTTGTCCACTACGTCAACCTCTTTGAAAAAAAGATCCAGATCTGGGACGGCGACCCCAACCAGATCCCCACCAACGACAAGACCTATGTCTACCTCGATGTTACCGCCCGCTGGCGGATCGTTGATGCCCTGAAGTATATGCAGGCGGTCAAGACCGAGGCCCGTGCCCAGTCCATGCTCGATGACATCATCGACGGTACCGTACGTGACATGGTCAACAAGAACAACCTGATCGAAATCATTCGCAGCTCGGACTGGTCCATAGAGACCATGACGCCCAACACCCAGCATCCCGGCTCCAAACCGGAGCAGGGTCGTGACCAGATTGCCACTTACATCCTTGAAACAGCGGCCAAGTCCACGCCGCAATACGGAATTGAGCTGATCGATGTCATGTTCAAACGGGTCAACTATATTGAGTCGGTACGGCAGACCGTCTACAACCGGATGATCTCAGAACGGAAACGGATCGCTGCTGAAAAGCGCTCCATGGGCGAGGGAAAAAAGGCTGAGATCCTCGGTAAGGTTGAGCGTGAGCTCCAGGAAATCACTTCCGGCGCCGAGAAGGAGGCGATCACCATCCGCGGTAAAGCCGATGCCGAGGCCACCCGTATATATGGTGATTCCTACAACCAGGATCCGGAATTTTACGCCTTTATCAAAACCCTGGAAAGCTATGAACAGGTCATCGGCAACAACACCTCACTGGTGCTGTCCTCCGACTCGGAACTGTTCAGGCACCTTAAGGGGATATCCAAATAACTGCTTGCGGTACACCATAAAAAAGGGGCATCATCCGATCTGGATGATGCCCCTTTTTTATTCTCTCACCTGGAACAGGTGATTCTGTCCGAGATATTTCGTGAACAGATCTGAATTGCGATCTCTTACTGGAACAGCCCTGGCTATTTCTCCTCATCCGACGGATAGGAAAGGCGCTGGTCCGGGCCGTAGGGAATCCGGCCCTTCTTCTCAAGCAGCCCCTCCAGTTCCTCGAGCTGTGTTTCGTCGCTGATCGCCTCAACACCCAGCTGATCAAAACGACAATGACACTGCTTGAACTGCCCCTCGCACCAGGGGCAGATCTCCACCGGGCAGCCAAAGCTGTGATTTTGCCCTGCCCGGCTGCGACACACCGGACAGAAGCCGGAGTCGTCTCCGGCGAGAGGAAGATACTCTTCCAACAATTCCGGGTCACTGTGACTCTTAAAAAACTGCTCCTTATCCCTGTAGCCGAAATGGTGTAAAATATCAGGGTCGCTCACCCCTTCGTCAAAACGTCCAAGGCAGGAAACCTCTTCATCTATGATAAGATAGAGGTATGATTGACTTGTTGAGCTGAGACAGAAGAGCAACCCGCTCTCCTTCTGGCCAACGAGCGCGATCCGCTCCACACCCTCGTCTGAGACCTCCGGCAGAGCCGTATAGTAGCTGTCCAACAGCAACTGGCCCAATCGGTCATTATCGTATTTTTTGAGACAATCGAAGGCGGCTGACCGGTTCTTTTCTGCAACCAGATATGTTATGGCGCTATGGATCTGCTCGCGGTTCATTTTACGGTTCCTCCCTCCAGCTGAGCAGTAATAGCCGCATTCCACAAACGTGTCGCCTCAGCCATATCCCCTGCCTGACTGATTGCGGTGACCACTGCAATCCGGCGCCCCCCCATTGATGTGACCTCGGCCACATGCTCCAGCTTTATCCCCCCCATAACCGTAAACGGCAAGGGGCAGAGATTACTGAACTCAGTTATGGCCTGCGGTCCGAGAAAAGACTGGAGCCCGTCCTTGGTCTTGGTGGAGTAGAGGGGGCCGATATTGAAATAGGAGACGGGACTGCTGCCGGCTGCCACTTCTCTGCCCAGGGCCGCGGCATGTTCATGGCTGTTGCAGGACAGGCCGATGATCATCTCAGGTGCCAGTTTCCTGATTGCTTCCGGCGGCAGGTCCTTCTGGCCCACATGCATGCCATCGGCATCGGCCAGGAGAGCAATATCCAACCGGTCATTGAGAAAAAACAGGACATTTGCCTCCCGTGTTTTCTCCCGAAAATACCTCGCCTTTGCCAGCAGCTCACGATCACCTGACTCTTTATCGCGCAGCTGAACCACTCTGGCACCACCCTTTAACACTTCGTCGAGCCACTGTCTGTCGCCCCGGCCGTTGGAAAGCTTATCACAACTGACAGGATAGACCGTCACCTCTTCGACAAACTGCTTCAGCCGTCTCTGATAAAGCTGAGACTCCATTATTTAATCCTCTTAGGTTTCATATAGTAAGCAAGTTGCATTTGTTCTATTGCACACAACTTGCCTTTTTTGTTCATTTCGTTTATGTTGTTCGGACATAGAAGAAAGGCACCAACTCATTATCTGACCGACAGTCAGTGTAGTAAACGTTTCGCCCTCCTGCAACTTTTCCATCCCCCATCAGTACGGGCAGCTCTTTCGTAATCAGCGCCAGAACCGTTATCGCGTTCTCGCCCAGCTGACAAATCCGGCTTCGCAGGTCAGCCGCTTCAATCTGTACTGAAATATATAGGAATTAATCATGTCTAAAAAATCCGCCACCTTATCCATAGACGAGAACACGTACCAGCTGCCAATTGTTGAAGGAACAGAAGGAGACAAGGCCGTTGACATTCGCAGCCTGCTCAAAGAATCCGGCTACATTACCCTGGATTCGGGTTACATGAACACCGGTTCCTGTTCGAGCAGTATCACATACCTGGATGGCACGGAGGGTATTCTCAACTACCGCGGCTACCCCATTGACATCCTTGCCGAACGCTGCTCCTTTGTGGAAGTGTCCTACCTGCTTCTTCACGGTGAACTCCCCAACAGGGACGAGCTGAACAGCTTTCGGGGACTCATTGGCCGATACGCCCTGATCCATGAAGATATGATCCACTTTTTCGATCATTTCCCGCCCAACGCCTCGCCCATGTCCATTCTCTCCACCATGGTCAATTCGCTGTGTAACTACTACCCGGAGATGACTGCATACCCGGACAGGCATGAGGCCTATATCGCCACATCCGCCAGGCTGATTTCCAAAATAAGGACCATTGCCGCCTTTTCCTACAAAAAATCGGTTGGTCACCCGCTGGTTTATCCGAGGGCTGACCTGAGCTATTGCGGCAACTTCCTCAACATGATGTTTGACCGGCCGGTCATCCCTTATACGGTGCTGCCCGAGGTGGTGGCCACCCTCAACAAGCTGCTCATCCTCCATGCCGACCATGAGCAGAACTGCTCCACCTCCACGGTACGGCTGGTGGCAAGCAGCGGGGTCAATCTCTACACCTCCATCTCAGCCGGCATCTCGGCCCTGTGGGGCCCGCTCCACGGCGGGGCCAATCAGGCGGTCATCGAAATGCTGGAGGCCATCTACAATGATAACAATGACTTTGAAAAGTACATCAAGAAGGCAAAAGATCCCAATGATCCCTTCCGGCTTTCCGGCTTCGGTCACCGGGTTTACAAGACATTTGATCCCAGGGCGACCATAATCAAAAAGGCCTGTGAAAAGACGCTCTCCGTTCTCAATGTGGATGATCCGCTGCTGGCCATTGCCATGAAGCTGGAGGAGATCGCTCGAAATGACGACTACTTTGTCAAACGCAACCTCTATCCCAACGTGGATTTCTACTCGGGCATCATTTACCGGGCCATCGGTATTCCCACAAACATGTTCACGGTCATGTTCGCCCTCGGGCGTCTGCCCGGCTGGATCTCACACTGGCATGAACTGATGTCGGACAAGAAGAATGTCAAGATCGGGCGGCCCCGCCAGATCTACACTGGAGCGCCGCAGAGGGAGTTCGTCCCCATCCACGAAAGATGAAAAAACTCGCTTAACTGCTGACGCGGGATATCAAAGCTGTCAAGACGTTGATATCCCGCACAGTCAACTTCCTTTGGCCAGGCTTCCGCCCTGCTCAAAATTGACCACCAGTGGAACGTTCAGCTCCATACCATCCTCCATGGCCTGCCGAATTAGCGGCCTGGCCTTTTCCACCTCGCTCTCCGGCAACTCAAAGACCAGTTCATCATGAATCTGAAGGAGCAGTCGGGTTTTAAGCTCCTGCTCTTTCAGCAGTTTCTCCACCCTGATCATGGCCAGCTTAATGATGTCTGCGGCGGTTCCCTGGATCGGCGTGTTGATCGCAGTGCGCTCGGCAAACTCCCGCCTGGTCTTGTTGGATGCATGGATTTCGGGAAGCATCCTTCGCCGACCGTACAGGGTGGTCACATATCCCTGTTCGCGGGCCTGCTCGATGATGTCCGCCATGAACTGTTTCACTCCACCGTAGAGTGCAAAATAGCGATCGATAAAGGTCTGGGCCTGTTTGCGACTGATGTCCAGCTGCTTGGCCAGACCAAAGCTGGACATGCCGTAGACGATGCCGAAGTTAATCCCCTTGGCCACCCGTCGCATTTCACCGGTGATTAAAAGCGGAGACACAGAAAAAAGCTCGGCAGCGGTACGGCTGTGGATATCATCCCCCCTGGCAAACGCCTCCTGCAGTGCCGCATCACCCGAGTAATGGGCAAGAACCCGCAGGTCGATCTGGGAGTAGTCCGCTGAAAGAAAGCACATTCCCTCCTCGGGGATAAAGGCGCTGCGAATACGGTTGCCCTCCTCGGTGCGGATTGGAATATTCTGCATATTGGGATTACTGGAGGAGAGCCTGCCGGTGGCGGTCACCGCCTGGTTAAACGAGGTGTGAACCCGGCCTGTCTCTTCATCGATGAGGGTCTGCAGTTTTTCCACATAGGTGGATTGCAGTTTCGCCAGGTTGCGAAAGCGGATAATCATGGCCGGCAGCTCGTGCTTATCGGCAAGTTTTTCCAGGACCTTCATGTCCGTCGAGTAACCGGTCTTGGTCTTACGACCATGGGGGAGCTCAAGCTTCTCAAAAAGAATGGTCCCGAGCTGCTTGGGCGACTGGATATTGAAGGTTTCACCGGCAAGGTGATAAATCTCCTCTTCAAGGGTGTTGAGCCTTGCAGCAAACTCTTTTGAGAGTTTCGAGAGTAGTGGCGCCGACACGGTAATCCCGGCAATCTCCATCTCGGCGAGAATGGCAATCAGCGGACTCTCCACATCCGTGAACAGCCTCTCCAGTCCCTGGCTGTCGAGCCGTGACTCATACTCCTCCCAGAGCGCAAGGGTGCCGAAAACATCCTCACAGGAATAGCGGCAGGCCGTTTGCAAATCCACATAGCCAAAGCAGCCATCCTCTTTAGGATCACCGACCACCGCAGTAAATGGTGTCAACTCATAACCAAGCCCCAGGCAGAGATCATCAAGCTTGTAGGAACGGGCAGTGGGCTCGAGAAGATAGGCAGCGATCATTGTGTCGTAGAGTCTGCCGCCGAGCCTGATTTCGCAATTTTGCAGGAGTACCGTGTAGTCGTACTTGATGTTGTGGCCCAGCTTGATCAGTTGATCTGATTCAAGAAAGGGCCTCAGGGTCTCAAGTACAGCGGCTCTGTCAAGTTGCTCATTTACAAGGCTGCCGTTTTCATCGACATGGGCAAGGGGGATATACCAGGCCCGCTCCTTTGAAACACTGAGCGACAGCCCGATGAGTGCTGCATGGCGGGCATCAAGTGAGGTTGTCTCGGTATCAACTGCCAGGATTGAAGCACTTCTGAGGCACTTCACAAGCTGCGCCAATTGATCCTCGTCCTGCACGAGCACAAAGGTGTCCGCTGGTATCTTTTTTCTCTTTTTCTCCTCTGCCAGCAGACTGGAGAATTCAAGCTCTTTGTAAAGGGCCTGCAGCCGCTCCTGATCACCTTCACCGAGCCGGTAATCATCCAGCTCGGTGGGAATATCCACATCAATTTTCAAACGGATCAGGTCCCGCGACAGAAAAGCCGCCTGCCGGTTTTCAATGAGCCGTTCTTTTTGCTTTGAACGCTTCATGGAGTCGATCTGTTCGTAGATCCCCTCCAGATTCTGATGCAGATTAATTAATTTTTCAGCACTCTTGGGCCCCACCCCCGGCACCCCGGGCACGTTATCGGAGCTGTCGCCGATCAGGGCGTAACAATCAAGGAGCTGATCGGGTCGGACATTATACTTTTCTTTGACATAGGAGATATCCATGACCCGGTCTTTCATAGGCTCCCAGACAACCACATCATCACTGACCAGCTGGAGCAGATCCTTGTCACCCGAGATTACGGTGACCGAGGCCCCCTTGTCTTTTAACGCCAGGGCTGAGGTGGCAATAAGGTCATCGGCCTCGACTCCTTTCATCTCAAAGGACACCAGGCCAAACGCTGTAACCAGCTCTTTGATATATGGAATCTGTACAGCAAGATCTTCGGGCATGGGAGGCCGGTTGGCCTTGTACTGGTCATAGAGCTGATGGCGAAAAACAGGGCCTCTGGCATCAAAGGCGACACAGATATGGCTGGGCTTTTTTTCCTTGAGAATCCGCTGCAGGATCTTGATAAAGCCAAATACGGCATGGGTCGGCATACCCGCCGAGTTGGAAAGAGGGGTAAATGCATGGTAGGCCCTGTAGATAAAGGCACTGCCGTCAATGAGAAAGACATGCGGTTTCATAATCCCCCCGGTTACCTGTCAGGATTGATTAAGGCTGTGGAGGATCTGCAGTATACATTCCTCCACTCTATAGTATCGATTCTGCGGTCTATGAAATGGCAAGCATTTGCTCAAGGGCCATGGAGGCCTTGGCAGCCGTTTCCTTGTCCACCAGGATCCGGTTAACCAAACGGCCCGCGATAATGGAGTCCAGGAGCCAGAGCAGATTCTCCGGCTGGTTACAGTGCATGGTGG
>JBDLID010000141.1:0-7413 GCA_039715055.1 Thermodesulfobacteriota bacterium
TGGTTTACTCCATAAAGGCTGTCACTCTTTTCAATGCCCCCTTGAGGGGTATAAAAAACAAAAGTTAGAGTTACCATCAAACCACTTATCATGAGATTCTAAAGGGTACCTTGAAAAATTGCCGGTTTAGCCGGGTCAGTGTAAGACGATCCCTCTTTCCTCTGCCGCGTCCCTGATATGATCGACAAACAGGTCAGCAAAACCGTTGTTGGAGCCCAGTCCCTCCAGGACGCTCTCCACCTCAAACCCCTGCTCTTCAAGTATTGACTTCCAGGAATCATCCTCCTCGCCGGCCATATCATTGACAGCATGATCTCCGGCGACAATCATAAACGGCTTGAGCATGATCTTCTTGTTATCACTCCTTTTCAACTCCTCAAGGATATCATCTATCCCGGGATAGCCCTCCACCACACCGACACAGGTCTTTACCTCCGGGTAAACCTCTCTCATCTTCTTACGGACCTCGTGATAGATCCCGGTGGACCAGTGCTCGTTGCCATGGCCCATGTAGACGAGAGACGCCCCGGCAGCCCTGGCCTTTTTCGCATCGTCAGCAAGGGTGGCCACCGCAGCCTCCACATCGTCATGATACTCATAACGGTCTCCAGGCATCCCGAGAGCAGGGCGTCCCATGACCAGATTGTCAAAGGGGCGCCACCTCTTCTTCATGGTCCGGATACCTGCCAGTCCATCAATGTACTGCTGCAGATCATAGGACTGCTCCATGAAGAACATATGGGTGGGCTGGACTATGATATTGCGATAACCATCCTCCTGGAGATCACCGATGGTGGAAAAGATATTTTTAACATAGAGCACCTCTTTGGGGATCCCCATGTCAAGCCACTTCTGCGGCTTAACCTGACGCCTCTTCCACACCGAGCGGATGATGTTGGAGGTAAATGTGACGTGGACCTCGGTTTCGGGATAGGCAGCCTTGACCCTATCAACAATATTGATGATCGATTTTACTGCGGTTGGCACCGTTGTGCCGAAAGCGGCGACGACGATGGCGTTTTTGGGTTCCCTGCTCTTGGTTTTACCCGAGGCGTGAGCGGATATGGTGCAGACGGTCAGTAAAAAGACAATGGACAGCAGTAAGGCCCCAACTCTTGTTTTCATCGTTTTCTCTCCTGTTCGATGATTATCTGAGGCCGTGATAAAAACCAGGACCCCCTCAACGATTCAAGGATGCCCTGTATTTCCTCGTATCCACAGTAGCGTCCCTGCCGGGGACGACACTCCATTTCTCAGGCAGGTCTTCTGACTCTCGGATCATTCTAGCGGCTGCGTCTTCCCGACCTGACGGCCAGTGACATCCTGCAGCGTTCGTCCCCGATTACAGCGGCGGGCCCGTTCCGGCCTCTCACCGGATTCCCTTTTCATCCACTTGCGTGGAACCTGAAAATTCAGGTATATGGTTACCAAACGAGCAGTGGGCTGTCAATGACAAGGCATCAGCCGCCACTAAACTGGTCGGCTTCTGCAGATGCCTTCTCCGCATAGACGACATAACGCAGCGGCCCACCCGGCTCCAGGGCGTCAAACGGGTAGCAGGTTATAAGGGTCAGCCACCCCGTCTCTCCCCTTTTCAGATAAAGGTGCTCCCGGCTGACCACCTCCATGTTGCGCACCCGGTATCCATGATTCTGTCGATCCCGGTCTTCGAGCATGATCAGATCTCCTGCAACAAGCTCTCTGAGAAAAGAAAAGCTGGTGTCCCGGTGCCCGGCCAATATGCAGTTCCCCTCCCCGCCGACGGCAGCGCTTGCTCGATAATGGCCAGGCCCAAAGGCAAGGACTTCGCCGCTGTCCCCTTCAAGAACAATGAGATCCACACCAAGCCGGAAGACGGTCATTCTCGCCACCGGGTGGGTGTCAGCCCAGGGCCAGCCCTTGACAACCGCCCTGCTCTGCTGACTCCTCTGCCATGACCGTTCCAGGAGGACCTGACCAGCCACCCCCTTGGCCTTGATCCAGCCGCCATTGAGACACAGACCACAACCGGTACTGAACAAAACCAGGAGCAGAGTCAGATAGGTCTTTTTTTTCATACAGCCACCCTCCTCCGGACTCCAACGGCAAGGAGCAGACAGGAAAAAAGGAGCAGCAAGCCGCAGATAATGGAGAGGTCCGCCCCTGTCGCCGTCCTGCTGCTGCCGCCAAATACTGCGTCATGTCGCCAGCCTTCGGGCAGGTTTGTTTTAATATTCTGCAGGGCGGATTTTTCTCCGGAGGGTCGCGACACCTCTTTTTCAACGGCCACCAGGCTGGTGTACTTTGAGACCAGATGATGGGTAAGGGCAACATCAATGACCTGCTTTCTCACCTCCTCTCTGTCTGCTCCTCTGGAGCGTGAATCCATCAATGACCTGATCTTCTTTCTTGCCCAGAGCTTTGCCACTCCCTGGCGAACACCACTACTGCTGAAGCTGATCTCTTTCTGGTAGTGGGTTGCTGCAAGACTCCCACCCAGACTCACCCGGTCTGCTGCACCGCCGCTCACCCTGACAGCAGCAACCAAAGGTTCACCATGGTAGAGATCCGGCAGAGGAGCGGGATAGATCTCCACCTCTCCGCTGTTTTCACCGAAACTGAGGCTGATATCGGTCAACGCCGGATGTTCAAGCTTATGGACCAGTTTCATCATCTTATGGTGAAACTCGCCGGGTTTACCGATGTAGGTAAAACTGCCGCGTCCCATGGTCGCAGCCCGGGACATGAAATAGGAGTTAGGGGCGGAGCCGATGCCGATTGTAAACAGCCGGGAGTCGCCCAGTTTTTTACTGATAAGACCCAAAAGCTCCTCCTCGTTGCCAACACAGCCGTCTGTCAGAAAAAGCAGCTGGCGAATACGATCACCGCCTTCTTGGCCATCGAGTGCAAGCTCCAGGGCGGATCTAATCTCGGTACCGCCCTGGGCCGTTAACCGTGTGATAAAACGTCTTGCCTGATCAGTGGTGTCCGGATTGACCGGACGGGCACGGTCAAAGAGAGGGATGGGGCTGTTGTTAAAGGCAATTACATTAAAACGATCAGACGCCCCAAGCCTTGAAACGGCAAGCAGTAAAGCCTCTTTTGCCTGGCTGATGGAATCGCCCGCCATGGAACCCGAGACATCAAGGATAAAAACAACTTCCCTGGGCAGTTTTTCTGACTCATCCCCCTGTGCCTGGGGAAGAAGCATGACAAGCAGATAACGGTCACCGCCCACGGACTCGGAGAAAAATGCAGCCCGTGGGCTTCTACCAGGCGCGGCCCTCCACTGGAGAACAAAGTCGCGCTCTGCATGCACAGTGCCGTCGAACACAATCTCCCGGTGGTCCTCTGCTTTCTCAATGATCTTGATTCCGTGGTAAAGACTTTTTACCTCCAGGAGAGGAAAACCGGCCATGAGGTCGATTCTTAATTCCACCGGATTGACTGGATCGCTTTCTGGCCCCGTGACATGTGGAGTGATTCTTGAGGCGTCAGCAACCCGATCAGTGTCCACAGCCCAGCCGGTACCATTTACAGAGAACAGCTCGTCTTCTCCTGCAAGTGGTTGACCGGGGATATAACGTGGTCCGACCACCATGGGAAAACGCAGAGAAAAAGTGTTGTCGATATAACGGATATCCTCCTGGTACTCAATGATGACCTCGACCGTCTCTTTCGGGCCGATATTGGCCACCCTGCTGGTGAAAATGTTAGCCCGCTCCTGAACAAGCAGTGATGCCTTCTGTCCCCTTTCCCGGGCTGCCTCGTAGGTTTTTTTTGCCTCTTCACGCTCCCTGACCATGCCTTCGATCAGCCGCTCACCGATCTTCATCTGCAAGCTATCCACCGCGCTCTCATCGGGCAGGGGAAAGACATACAGCCCTTCCTGCCACTGATCAGTTGAATTGGTGAAACGCTGCTGCACCCTGATGCGGCCTATCATGCCGCTGATTGAGATATCCACCTTGGTTGCAAGCTGCAGGGCCGGCTTAAAACGGTCCTCTTCATCACTGCGAAAGAGCAGCTCACCGCCCCGGACCTCGCTCATTTCAACCAGGTCATTTTCTTGCCCGGCCTCAACTGCCTGAAAACTTCCCAGCAGTGCCATAATCGCCACCACGACGACATAGGCGATGAGCAGTAAATTGCCCGGGTCCATCACCCCGGCCACAGCCGGTGTCACTCTTTTATCACCCTTTTTTTCCATCACAGTCTCCTTTGCTGCAGGTTAATCTTCCTGTCAGCCATGAGACCTCACAATGATGATTATCTGTTGAAAAGAAGATGACTGTTGCTGGAAAGAAAATGACTGATTATGACACTGGCTTTTAGCCCATCCCTGGTCGCGACACAGGCTGTCACCCAATACTCTTTGTCTGCAGACCAATGTGTTCTTGACAAAAGCACACTATATGACCAAGGTTGCATTCACCATGAGTGATGTAACCAGAAAAGTCCTGTTTTTACTCTCCGGCTTCGCACTGATCCTTTTAAGCGGAACGATGGGATACATGTATCTGGAGGGATACAGCTTTGCAGACGCTCTCTACCTGACCATCATCACTGTGGCCACCGTCGGCTACGGGGACATGGTTCCCACTCATCCCGCCGGCAAACTGCTGACCGTTGTTCTGGTGCTGGGGGGAGTCAGCTTTGTTATGTACATGTTCGGCAAGATTGTCGAGGCCGCAGTAGAAGGAGAGCTACGTGCCATCCTGGGGAAACGAAAAATGAAAAAGCAACTCAACAAATTAGAGAATCATTACATTGTCTGCGGTCACGGCCGTATCGGTTCGGTCATCTGTCAGACACTGAAGGAAAAAAATAAACCGTTTGTTGTCATAGAGCGTGACCCCGATGAAATTCAAAAGGTCCACGAACTGGGACATCCGGTTCTAAAAGGGGAGGCCTCTGAGGATAACATCCTGCTCAAGGCGGGAATTGAACGGCCAGAGCGCTTATTGCAGTGGTCTCATCCGATGCGGACAACGTTTACATCACACTGACCGCCAAAGGGCTCAATGAAGAAATAATGGTGATGGCACGCTCCAGCGGGGCACCAGGTACCAGAACCAAACTCGGCAGAGCGGGGGCAGACAAGGTTATCTCACCGTACTCCAGCGGCGGCAGACGAATGGTCCAGTATATGCTGCGCCCCAATGTCATCGACTTTCTCGATCATGCCATGCACACCTCAGAGCTGGAGCTGTCCATTGATGAATTCCATATCTCAGACCAGTCCCCCATCCAGGGCCGGACTCTCATGGAATCAAACATTCGCCGTGATCACGACATCATTGTTATCGGCATCAAGCGCAACGAGGAAGAGATGCAGTTTAACCCGCGACCGGACACCACCATCCTGTCAGGTGACATCCTTATTATCCTGGGGAAAGAGTGTGACATCTCCGCCCTGAAGACGGAGATGAGGTGATTTCAGTAACTATTCAGCTGTATTCCGTCTTCGCCCATTTTTACCTGCTTACATAGCACAAGTATGCTTCGCAGGTACAAATGAACGAATATAAAGTACATCCGGAGTCTACGCTTACCTAAATAGTTACAGTGTAGAGTAGTGACCAGTTTGTCACCCATGCTGAATAATTACTAACCCGACAAGTCGGAAGCTTTTAGAGTCGCTGGATAAGTGCCTTGGTGGTAAGGTAGCCATTTGACTGCAATTATCCCTCCTCAATTTCTTGTTTTATGACAGGAATTCAGGAGTAAGGCACTAATTTTACTGAGTGGACCAGACATCGTCCTTGTCCGGCTCGCACTTCATAACCATTTCTGTCCAGCTCCACGGAACATTATCAATGGCAACTCCGATCATCAGCGAATAGCCATCCTCTTTCACCCACATCTGGCGGAGCTTGAGCCGGAAGTTGTGTCCCCGGCCCGAGATGACGGCCTCAACAATGCCATTTTTGAAATGAAGTTTTCTCGGAATATCCCCGATACAGATACCGAAACGTGAAATATCTTTTACCGCCCCGGTGCTGAACCCTATAGCATCAGAAAAATCGACAGACATATCGTTACGCTCTGTGCGCGGATGCTGTCGATGATCCATGTAGTTTTCCTGTTCCATAATCTTCTCCTGTTAAGCTGGGTACTTTCAACAAGAACATTTCTCATATACTGAAAATTAACATAACGGTTCCGGTTCTGACAATAGGTATATATACCCATTTTTTGTATATATATTCATTTTTACCAAGATGGTCTCGGTCATTTTGGTTGCCGCTGCCGCCTCAATAATGAGAAATCAAATAATGACAGAACATGACAATGCATGGTGTGCTGTTTGCAGCAGTGCTTTTCTATGGTATTGAATCTGCTGAACCACCAATTGTAAATTCAGGCCAACCAGACAATGCCCAAAACATACACCATAGCCATTGTTGAAGACGACGCCATGCTCCGGGCTAACTACAGCCAGGCCCTGCAGCGGCAAGGCTACCATGTCCGCAGCTACCGCAATCGAAGTGAGGCCCAGAACGGCTTTGCTGAAAAAATGCCGGATCTCGCCATCCTCGACATCATGCTTGAAGATGAAATGGAAGGGGGCTTTGAACTCTGCCGCCAGCTCCGGGCTGCATCCGCCACTATTCCGATCATCTTCCTTACCGCCCGTAATTCAGACATTGACCGGGTCTCCGGCCTGCGCCTCGGCGCCTGGGACTACCTGACCAAAGATACCACCACCCTTGATTTTCTGCCGGTACGGATCTCGGCGCTGTTTAGAATGCTTGAGGCCCTGCGTGACAACTCCCCTGAGGGGGAAAAGGTGATTCGCTGCAACGACCTTCACCTCGACGAAGAACGCAAGCAGGTCTCCTGGAAGAATGAACCGCTCAGCCTGACATTGACCGAATTCTGGATCCTCACCGCTCTCACCAGGCGACCCGGTCATGTCAAATCCCATGACCAGCTGATGGATGCTGCCCAGGTGGTTGTCACCAACAATGCCATTGCCGCCCATATCAGACGAATCCGTGAGAAATTCAGTGATATCGACCCCGAATTTGACTCCATCCGTGCCGAGTACGGCATGGGGTATCGCTGGAGCGACGGATAAACCGACATGGTTCGTTTTTCCCTGCGTGTCAAGCTGAGCCTGCTCTCCCTGCTGCTGCTCCTCATCCCCGTAATCGGCATTAGAGCGTCTGCAGCCCTGCAGCAGAACCTCCTCGCCTCCCGTCAGGAGGCCCTGATGTTCACTGCAAAATCAGTGGCCACTGCTCTTGCCGGCCGCCCCGGGATCTTTGACCGGGAGCTTTTCCACTCCCTGAACCAGGGACGCGACCTCTACCTCTTCCAACTGCCTAAACCGATCCGCCTCAACGGTGCAGATGACGACTGGCCAATGGCGCTGTCAGAGGCAGAGACATTCGGGGCGGATGCGGTACTTTTCTCTTACGGTCCATA
>JBDLID010000142.1:0-7408 GCA_039715055.1 Thermodesulfobacteriota bacterium
TCGTTGGCGCCGGTGCCAAGCAGGTCTGCGGCCTGTTCATAGCACCTGGCATCGCCAAAAGAGAGTTTTACCTCGGTTTCTTTTTCGGATATCAGTTCCTTTTCAGTGGCCTCAGTGGCCCAGGCCAGGGCAACGCCGCCTGACATGGCATCAAGTCCGGTTTTTTCCATGAGATGAAGAATATTGAGTACTGATCGCGCATCTGCAACACCAAGCATGGTGCCAAGAGCAAACACGGGTTCATAGTCGTAGGCCACCTGCTTGAAGGTGTAACGGTGATTGGCATTGAACATTTCCCGTACGTAGCCCACATGGATACAGCCGACAGGGCATCCGGAGCAGGCCGAGTTGCGCAGCAGGGTGTCTGCGGCAAAGCGTTCGCCGTTTATTTTATCAATTGCTGAATCACTGGTAGCCTGGAGATTGCGCCAGGGAAGGGAGTGGATATCGTTGAGTCCCTGTAGATTTGCAGGGGTGCCGAGGTTATGATACTTCTTCATCATATCGGTGGCGGTAACCTGGAGGTAGACTTCTTTAAATACCCTGTTGTACTCTTTGGTGTCCGGGTGGGCAAAGTTTATATTCCCCTGTATAACAATACCCTTCAGGTTCTTACTGCCAAGCGCTGCACCGCTGCCCAGGCGCCCGAAATGGCGGTAGGTGTCGACATTAATACAGGACATCGCTGAGCCGATCTCTCCTGCCGGACCTATGCGGAGAATGGAGCGATGACCGGAGCCTTTAAACATGCCGCGCAGGAGTTTGCCGCTCTCAAGAACGTCCATGCCCTGCATGAAATCAACATCATGAATGTCAAGGGACCTGGCACCCACACTCAGGCAGCAGAGCCTGTCTGACTGTCCGGTTATCACCAGTGCGTCCAGGTTGGCAAAACGGAGGGCAAGGGCCGAGCGGCCACCGCCGTGGCTTTCCGTATACTGATTGTGATAGGGAGACATGAAACTGCAGACCGTCTTGCTCATCAGCGGGAAGTATCCGGTCAGGGGACCGATGGCAAAAATGACAGGTTGCCGGGGGTCGTTCCATGGTTTATCGGGATGCCCGTATTTGTTGAAAAGGAGGGCGGCGAGGCCGCTTCCCCCGATTTCACTGTAGCGGCCGTCAAGTTCGACAATTTTTCCCTTGCGCGTCGAGAGGTTGACCACCAGGACACGAAAATGATCACGTATCATGCTGCCGCCTCCTCTTCTGTCTTATTGCCTACCTCTTCCATCTCCAGGCAGTTGTGGGGGCAGAATTCAACGCAGCGGCCGCAGTGGATACAGACATAGACGGCTCCGCCATGATCCTGGAAGATTGCATCGACGGGACAGGCTGTGACACAATCGCCACAATAGATGCACAGTTTCTTTTTTACGGTAATCCCGCCGCCTTTACGCAAGGAAAAGGCGTCAGTAGGGCAGGCTTCCGCACATGGAGCCGGGTCACAGGCAAGGCAATGGCTTGCGGTAAAACCGGTGGTAAGACCTCCCGAGGATTTTATCCGGATGCCCGCACTCTCCCAGGAAATCCGTTTGTGGACTATCCGGGCGCAGGCCAGCGAGCAGGAGTGGCAGCCGATACAGCGATTAATTTTTGGCGTAATGAGTTTCTTCATTGGAATTTCCTGATCTTTTGCCGGGCTTGGATGTTGGAATGGTAGCGCCAGTGGGATGGTTCCCATGGCCTTTTGTCGGAACTCACTTCCGGGTAGGATTCGCTGAAGCCGTAGCGCTCCCCGTTTTCCAGCAGCCATTGGTAGACAGGCGAGTCGGCAAAGCGCCAGTTGCTCGGGACAAAATCCACTGCCAGACCCAGCATATGCTCCGAATACCCCGGAGGAGCAACTGACCGGGCAATATCGGCAAAACTTCTGCCCTCGGTCATGAGCTTTCTGTAGATCTGTTTCTGGTATCTGAGACTTCTGTAGCCGGAATCGATGATCATTGTTACCCCGTCATCTTTTGCTGCCTCTGCCATTTGTTGAAAGGCGTCCCGGGCCCCAGGCAGGAGAAAAATGCGGCCGCTGTCCTTGGCAAATTTACTGGGAACCATGAGCAGCGGCGGACTGGACAGAGGCGGGACTTCTATCCGGTGGCCAAGCCATGATTCCGGTACCGGGTACACCCGGGAGTCGATGATGACCGTTTCCTGAATGGGTGCCTTCTCTAAATTCATGCCGGGATTCACCCCAGGTGACTCGGCCAGGTCTATGGCGGCGCCAAAGGAGAGAGTCGAGCAGAATAGAAGAAAACCAACGAACACTAAACAGACTGTTTTCAACATTCTTACTCCTCCCACTCCCGCCCGTCCCTGGCCAGGAGCGCAACGGAGGATACAGGCCCCCAGGTACCGGCGGGATAATGCTTGGGCGGTTCACTTGATGCCGCCCATGCCTGCTGGATGGAATCGATCCATGCCCAGGCCCGCTCCACCTCATCTCTGCGAATAAAGAGGGACTGATTTCCGATCATGGTTTCCAGGATCAGACGTTCGTAGGCGTCGGCCACCCGCTCGCTGTTAAAGGCCTCCGAAAAACTGAGGTCCAGCATGGTCTTCTGCAGTTTGACCCCCTTGCCTATGCCCGGCTCCTTGTTCAGCATTTCAATTTCAACCCCCTCATCGGGCTGGAGGCGAATTATCAGCTTGTTCTGCGGCAAATGTTTGTAGGATTCTTTAAAGATATTATGAGGCAGTTGTTTGAAATAGATGACCACCTCCGACCTCTTTGCTGTCATACGTTTTCCGGTGCGCAGATAGAACGGAACGTCGGCCCATCGCCAGTTGTCGATGTCCACCCTGATGGCGACAAAACTCTCAGTCGTTGAAGCCGGGTTTCCGTCTTTTTCCTCAAGGTATCCGGGGACACCTTTTCCCCGGATAAAGCCGGCACCATACTGGCCCCGGACGGTTTTCTCATCGACGGTTTCGGTGGTTATGGGACGCAGCGCCTTTATAACCTTCAGTTTTTCATTGCGAATGGAGTCCCCGTCCATATTCACCGGTGGTTCCATTGCCACCAGGGTGAGAATCTGCATCAGGTGATTCTGCACCATATCCCGCAGCTGACCGGATTGGTCAAAATAACCCCATCTTCCCTCAATACCGACCTCCTCAGCCACGGTAATCTGCACATGGTCTATGGTATTGTGATCCCAGTTGGTGGTAAATATGGCGTTGGCGAAGCGGAGTGCCAGGAGGTTCATCACCGTTTCCTTGCCGAGGTAATGGTCGATGCGGTATATCTGTTCCTCGCTGAACACCCTGGCCACCGTATCATTGATTTCCTGCGAACTCTCAAGGTCCCGGCCAATAGGTTTTTCAAGGACCACCCTGGTATCAGGCGAGGCAAGGCCGGACCTGGCAAGTCCCCTGCAGATATCATCAAAGAGAAAGGGGGCGACGGAGAAATAGTTGACCAGGACCCGTTTTTTCTGGTCAACTGCCTCAGCAAGCCGACTATACTCATCCGGCCTGTCAATGTTTATCAGGACGTACAGCATCCGCTCCAGTAAAGTCTCCATCACCTTTTGGTCGAGATCCTCTTTAACGAAGGTTTCCAGGGCTTTCCCCATTCGGGCGCGGAACTGCTCCTCGCTGATATCGTGTCGGGCGACCCCGATGATTCGGGTATCGGGGTGAAGCAGCCCGGCCTTTTCCAACTGGTAGAGAGAGGGAATCAGTTTACGGCGCGATAAATCACCGAGTACGCCGAATATGGTAAAATCACATGAATTATTATTGAGCTGCATATGACCTGCCAACCTTACTTTTCATTTGAGTTTTCGGGTTTGAAAAGGATTCCGTTTTCAGGGAGTCTCTGCCATTTGAGTTCCACCGGAAACGGTTTGACATCCCAGATTTTCATGCTGTAGTCAAGGATTGAGCGGTCGGAGGAGAATTTGCCCATCCGGGCTGTATTTAAAATGGACATTCTGGTCCATTCCTTTTTATCGCGAAAGATCTCTCCCACATGGTCCTGGCACTGCAAGTAGTCAAGATAATCGGCGCAGAGCATATACTGGTCGTTATAGAGTAACGAGTCGACAATGGGCCGGAACAGTTCCCGGTCGCCGTGTGAAAAATGACCGGATGCAATCAGGTCGACGGCACTCTTCAGTTCGGGGGTGTTTTTGTAATACTCAATGGGAGTATAGCCGGTCCGCTGCCTCTCCATAACCTCTTCAACCGTCATGCCGAAGAGAAAAAAGTTCCCCTCACCCACCTCTTCACGGATCTCTACGTTGGCACCGTCCAGGGTGCCAATGGTCAGTGCGCCGTTCATGGAGAACTTCATGTTGCCTGTACCCGATGCCTCCTTTCCGGCCAGGGATATCTGTTCGGAGAGATCAGTCATGGGGTAGACACCATGACCGATTTTGACGTTGTAGTTGGGGATGAAATAAATCTTGAGACGGTCACGGACATCTGGGTCATTGTTGACAATTCTGGCCACTGAGGTGATGAGCTTTATCATGCGTTTGGCCATGAAATAACCGGGGGCCGCTTTACCGCCGAAGACAAAAAGGCGGGGGGTGATATCGAGGTCCGGGGTTTCCTTGATCCGGTTGTACAGGGTGACGATATGGAGCAGGTTCAGGTGCTGGCGTTTGTATTCGTGGATTCGCTTTACCTGTACATCAAACATTGCCTCAGGGTTGATCCGTATGGGCATATCCTGTTCAATGATTCCTGCAAAGTCACGTTTGTTTTCTTCCTTGACCCCTCTCCATGCCTCCTGGAAGGCTGCATCCTCTGCAAGGTGTTCCAGCTCTTTAAGCTTGTCGAGATTGGTGAGCCATTTCTCCCCGATCGCATCGGTGATCAGCCGGGTCAGTCGCGGGTTGCTCACCGCTATCCAGCGCCTGGGGGTGACACCGTTGGTGACGTTGCGGATTTTTCCGGGATACAGGGAGTTCCAGTCTGCCAGGGTATGTTTTCGCAAGAGTTCCGTGTGCATGGCGGCGACCCCGTTGATGGCCTTGGAACCGATGCATGCAAGGTTTGCCATTCGTATATACCTGGGACCGGATTCGTCAATAATGGACATCCTCTCAAGACGTCCGGTGTCGCCTGGATACTTCAATCGTACTTCATCGAGGAAGCGGCGGTTGATCTCATAGATAATCTCAAGATGTCTGGGAAGGAGTTCTCTAAAGAGATTGATCTGCCACTTCTCCATGGCCTCCGGCAGAAGGGTGTGGTTTGTGTAGCAGAGTGTATCCTTAGTGATTTCCCAGGCCTTGTCCCAGTCATAGAGGTGGATGTCTACCAGCAGCCGCATGAATTCCGGTACTGCAACTGCAGGGTGGGTATCGTTGAGCTGGGCCGCGAAATTCTCCGCAAAATCATCAAGATTGTCATGGCGGAAGAGATGTATGGCAATCATGTTCTGCAGGGAGCAGGAGACGAAAAAGTACTGCTGCTCCAGGCGCAAACGTTTTCCCAGGAACTGCTCATCGTTGGGGTAGAGTACTTTGGTGATTGTTTCCGCGGCTATCTTGTCCTCCACGGCACCGTAATAATCGCCGGTGTTAAAATCTTCAAAGTCAAAAGAAGTGTGGGCCTCAGCACTCCATAAGCGCAGGCAGTTGATGTTGTTCACCTTGTAGCCGGGAACCGGGGTATCATAGGGTATTCCGGTAATCACACGGGCCGGAATCCAGCGAATTCTCCGGTTTCCACGCTCGCCATGGTACACTTCGGTATGACCGCCGAAACCCACATCACAGGCCAGGTCCGGTTTTTTGATTTCCCAGGGATTTCCTGGATGCAGCCATCTGTCACTGAGTTCCTTCTGCCAGCCTTTTTCGATTTCCTGGTCAAACATGCCATACTCATAACGGATGCCGTAACCGATGGCGGGAATCTGGAGCGATGCAAGGGAGTCCAGATAACAGGCAGCAAGCCTTCCCAATCCGCCGTTGCCAAGACCAGGCTCCTCTTCATGGTCTATGATGGCCTTCAGATCCAGGCCGGTCTCTTCGGCAGCGAGCGCGAAGTCGTCATAGAGGCCGAGGTTGACCAGATTGTTGTGGAGATGAGGCCCCATCAGGAACTCGGCGGAGAGGTAGCAGACTATTTTCGATTTTCTGGCAAGCAGCGCTTCCACCGAGTTGATAAAGAGGTGCTGCATGCGATCCCGCAAGGTTTGGGAAACTGCGAGGTAGTAATCGTTCAGACTTGCAACCCTGGTCGTGACCCCCTGTTTGTAAAAGAGATTATAGGCAAAGGCACGCTTTAGTTTTCGGATATTTTCTTTGCCGGCGTCAACGGTTTCTTTTTCAGGACTCATTGGAAGACCCCTATTGGAAAAATGGATCACTGGAGTTGGTAAAAGAAAATTAAGAAATCACAGTGGAATATGATGACCGTCCAGTGACTGTAAAAAACATTATAAAGGCAGCCAGGTAATGAAATTAAATGCTATCAAATCCGGTTGCCGGTGTCAAAGTTTTGGGAGATGAACTCCCTTCTGAAGCTGAAGGGGGAGTGACTGCACAGTCAGGTTCTGTCATCGTCTCAATCTAGCGGAATGACTGTGTTTAAAAATAACAAATGCAGATGGGCGATCATCTTTATTGGACATGATAGTCTAATGGTGTTTAGCCCTGGATGAAAGGTGTTACTGATAACCGCTGTTGCGACTGGCTCATTCGTCTCCATAAGCAGGCACTGTCAAAACATGACGCCGGTCATGGAGTCCTGGTTTGGAAATTTTTCCAGGCTGCTAATCTGCCTTGTGGGGATGTCATAAATAATCCCTCCATGCTCCGTCAGGCCGACAATGTAGCGACGGGGTTTGCCATCGGCCGGGATTCTGCCCCAGGGTTTGTCGCTGTTGGCAACCATAAGGCCGATGAGTACAGAGGCCTTGACGTTGTATCGTTTTGCCACGGAGAGATTGGCTACATTTGACATCAGTTCGGAAAACGTCTCTTCATAGGCGGTGGGGAGTTCTTTCAGGTTGTCGAGTTCGGGGACCTGCTGTCTGATAAAATAATCACTCCATTCAAGAACCTCCCTGAACCAATGTTCCGTGATATACATGTACTGCAAATCACTTATTAAGAAAGATTTTAGACTGGGATAGCCAAGACGCAGACGCCGCTTGACAAAACCGGCAGGAATGAGTTTGGCCTTGCCGCCCACGGCAACAATTTCAGGCGGTGCACCCTTCCTGACCAGCTGAGAATGATCCGAGGGAGCCTCACCACAACCGTTGAGAAGAGCAGGGATGAGAAGGAGAAGAAGGACATATATGGGGGTTGGAAGAGATTTCAAAACAGATAGACCTCCTCGATATAGTGTCTGTTCGGGTACTTTTCCAGGGGTGCCGTCTGGCCATTTTGCGGTTCGATGACAAACATGCCATCCTCGGTAACGGCAAACATCAGGGCATGCAATT
>JBDLID010000143.1:0-7302 GCA_039715055.1 Thermodesulfobacteriota bacterium
GCGCCTCCACTTTGCGTTCATTTCCCATCAAGCGTGCAGAGGTGCCGGCCGCAGAACTCTCGACCTGTCGCTGCTATTTTGCAGGAGGCTGGCGTGGGACTGCACTCTATGACCTCAACAGCCTGCAGGCAGGCCACAGAATCAGCGGCCCGGCCATCCTCATCCAGGATACCTCAACCATTGTTGTCGAGCCACACTGCGAGGCGGAGATCACCGGCCACGGTGATGTGGAGATCCGGGTACACACCAGGGAGCACGGGCGGGCCGGAACCGCAGTCGACCCGGTGCAGCTCTCGATCTTCAGCAACCTCTTCATGTCCATTGCCGAGCAGATGGGCAGGATGCTGCAGAAAACTGCCATTTCCACCAACATCAAGGAGCGGCTCGATTTTTCCTGCGCCCTGTTCGGCCCAGACGGCAACCTGGTGGCCAATGCGCCCCATGTGCCTGTCCATCTCGGGGCGATGAGCGAGGCGGTGCAGGAGCAGATCTGCCGCTGTCCTGACATTGCAGAGGGTGACGTGCTGGTGGCCAACCACCCGGCAGCAGGCGGCAGCCACCTGCCGGATATCACGGTGATGACGCCGGTCTTTCGCCATGATGAGATCATCTTCTGGGTGGCCGGCCGTGGTCATCATGCCGATATCGGGGGGATCTCGCCCGGCTCCATGCCGCCGGGATCAAGAAGACTGGTGGAGGAGGGTGCGGCCATTGAAAGCTTCAAGCTTGTTGATGGGGGCATCTTTCAGGAGGAGGGGATCAGCGCACTGCTGCTCGCCCCGGGTGACATCATCGTCGAGAAGGGACAGCCGGCAATCAGCGGTTCCCGTCTTCTCTCTGATAATCTCTCCGACCTCAAGG
The DNA here is from genome assembly GCA_039715055.1 of Thermodesulfobacteriota bacterium. GTDB lineage: Bacteria > Desulfobacterota > Desulfobulbia > Desulfobulbales > Desulfocapsaceae > JBDLID01. Next base: position 862 of record JBDLID010000143.1, read on the forward strand.
CCCAGGTTGCCGCCAACCAGAAGGGCATCGACCTGATCCTCGAGATGGTGGACTACTATGGCCTCGACGTGGTCCAGGCCTACATGCACCATATCCAGCAGACTGCTGAAGAGGCGGTGCGCGAACGGCTGCGTGAGCTGTCACTGGCCCGCGGTCTCGCTCCGAAGGACACGGTGCGGGCAACCGAGTATCTCGATGACGGCAGCCCCATCTGCCTGGCGCTGACCATCAATCGTGAAGAGGGAAGTGCCACATTTGACTTCACCGGCACCGGGGCCGAGTTGTGGGGCAATCTCAACGCGCCGCGGGCGGTCTCCCAGTCCGCCATCCTCTACAGCCTGCGCTGCCTGGTGGAAAAAAATATCCCGCTCAACCACGGCTGCATGATCCCCATCACCTGCATCATTCCCGACGGTTGCCTGCTCGACCCCTCGCCCGGGGCGGCGGTGGTCGGCGGCAACGTGCTCACCTCCCAGCGGGTGGTAGACGTGGTGCTCAAGGCCTTTGGAGTGGCGGCAGGGTCGCAGGGCTGCATGAACAACTTCACCTTCGGCAGTGAAAAATTCGGCTACTATGAGACCATCGGCGGCGGCGCGGGTGGTGGCCCTGACTGGCACGGCCAATCCGGGGTGCACACTCATATGACCAACACCCGGATCACCGACCCGGAGATCCTCGAACGGCGTTATCCCGTGCTGCTGCGCGAATTTTCCATCCGTAGGGGCTCCGGCGGCGCCGGAAAGTTCAGGGGAGGCAACGGCCTGGTGCGTGAGATAGAGTTCCTTGAACCGCTCAATGTGGCCATTCTCTCCGAGCGGAGGGTCTTTCCGCCATATGGTCTGGAGGGGGGCGAAGCGGGCAGCCGGGGGGAGAATATCTTCATCCGTCGAAATGGGTTGCGCCTCAACCTGGGCGGTAAAAACGAGATCCATGCCGAGCCGGGCGATGCTGTCCGTATTTGTACACCCGGCGGCGGTGGGTTTGGCCGGGGCTGACTGTCTGTGGTTCCTCCTTTCCAGTTCATTTTTTTCTCGCCATCGGGTATTGCCCGATATTTTCGGTTTTGATCGCTGCCGATCGTGGATACGGTCCACAGCTAGATTGTTTCAAAAATGTAATATTTCAATAAACAAAAATATCATTTTTGTAATATTTGCTCTGCCCTCTCCTTCCCCAATACTGCCTTCATTGCTGTTATCTCACTGTAAAACCGTCTGTTGAGCCATGTTTTTCAGGTTGGCACGCCTATTGTAATAGAGTGGTCAACAATGAACTGTGTCGTTTATGAGAAGAGCGGTACGCCAAATAACAGGAGGAGTAACAGTGAAGACTAACATGTTCATCAATTCAAAGAGATTCTGGGGAGTGGCGATCTTCCTCGGAGGTTTAGCCATGGCCGGACCGGCCCTGGCTGAGGAAGCCGTAACCACAGCAGGGCTGGCCAACACCCTGACCCAGCTCGCCTACTCGGTGGATACCTTTTATTTCCTGATGTCAGGAGCGCTGGTCATGTGGATGGCCGCCGGTTTTGCCATGCTCGAGGCCGGTCTTGTCAGGGGCAAGAACACGGTGGAGATTCTCACCAAGAACGTTGCCCTCTACTCCATAGCATGTCTCATGTATCTGCTTGTCGGCTACAATATCATGTACGGCGATGCACTTAATTCCATAATTCCTGGAATGAGCCTCTTTCTCGGCGCAGACAACAGCGTGGCCGACGTCCTTGCCAGCGGGGGCAAGACCTACTACTCAAAGATGTCCGACTTTTTCTTTCAGGTCGTCTTTGTCGCCACCGCCATGTCAATCGTTTCCGGTGCGGTGGCCGAGCGGATGAAGCTCTGGTCCTTCCTCACCTTTACCGTGGTGATGACCGGTTTCATCTATCCGGTGTCCGGCTACTGGAAGTGGGGCGGAGGTTTTCTTGAGGGCATTGGTTTTCTAGATTTTGCCGGTTCCGGCCTGGTCCATCTCTGCGGCGCCTCAGCGGCCATTGCCGCGGTGCTCGTCCTTGGTCCCAGAAAGGGTAAGTATACAAAGGACGGCGGCGTCCGGGCCATTCCCGGCTGTAATCTGCCGCTGGCAACACTTGGAACCTTTATCCTCTGGCTTGGCTGGTTTGGTTTTAACGGCGGCTCAGAGCTCAAAATCTCCAATATCACAGAGGCCAACGCGGTGGCCATGGTCTTTGTCAACACCAACACCGCTGCAGCCGGTGGCCTGATTGCGGCGCTGCTCCTGTCCCGGGCCTGGTTCGGCAAGGCGGACCTGACCATGGCGCTCAACGGTGCCCTTGCAGGCCTGGTAGCAATTACAGCCGAACCGTTGACCCCGACGCCAATAGTTGCAACGCTGGTCGGCATAATCGGCGGTCTGCTGGTCGTTCCTTCAATCGTCTTCATCGACAAGGCCAGAATCGACGATCCGGTCGGCGCCATCTCGGTTCACGGCGTGGTCGGTACATTCGGTCTCATTGCCGCGTCCTTTACAAATCCGGCCGGCTCACTGATCAAGCAGCTGACAGGTGCGGGAGCAATCTTCGCCTGGACCTTTGGCGCCTCCATGATTGTCTGGCTGATTATCAAGGCAGTAATGGGTGTTCGGGTCAGTGAAGAGGAAGAGATGGAGGGTGTGGATATTGCCGAGTGCGGCCTCGAGGCCTACCCCGAGTTCACTCGGGATTAAACCTGCATCGCTGCGGCACGGCAAATTATGACAGATAATCAACATTAATATATACCAGGAGAAGTGGAATGAACAAGATAGAGGCAATCATCAAGCCGTTTAAGCTTGAGCAGGTAAAGGAGGCCTTAAACGAGATCGGTATCAGCGGCATGACCATGTCCGAGGTCAGGGGCTACGGCCGCCAGAAGGGGCATAAGGAGGTCTACCGTGGAGCAGAGTATAACGTCGATTTCAACCCCAAGCTGAAAATCGAGCTGGTGATCAAGGAGGATATGGTTGAGAAGGTGGTCATGACCATCCGCGAGGCCGCCCTTTCCGGCAAGATTGGTGACGGCAAGATCTTTGTCCTGCCGATACTCGATGTCATGAGGGTGCGCACCGGTGAACGGGGGCCGGAGGCTATCTGACCATCAGCCCAAAGGAGGATTTTAAGAGGAGATTGGCAGCTGCCAATCTCCTCTTTTTTTTGAATGGTCCGGTTCGGATGATGGGTGGTTTTGGTCTTTGACCGGGTTTTTACCCTCTATTTTTTTCATAGAGAAAATAGCCGCTTTTGCCCATTTTTTTGGCCTTGTACATAGCCTGGTCTGCAAGAATCAGCAGCTCCTGGCCATTGGTGCAGTGGTCAGGAAAACAGGCAATACCGATACTGGCACCAATTTTAATTTCCTGCGGTGCGGATATCTGTAGATTTGAAACCAGGGCGACTATTTTTTCTGCCAGGCTTATGAGCTGCTCCAGAGACTGAATATCGTCAACCAGCAGTACAAATTCATCGCCGCCAAAGCGAGCGAGGGTATCGTTGCTTCTGATGACCTGGGCCAGGTTTTCGGCAATATCCCGCAGAACCTGGTCTCCAACATCATGGCCAAGCGCATCGTTGACCAGCTTGAACTCATCGAGATCAATGAAAAGCAGGCCCAGGCGGCCCTGCCTTCTGCTTGCCCCGGCAATACCACTTTCGAGGCACTCTTTGAGCAGAAGTCTGTTGGGTAGACCGGTAAGTGGGCAATGCAGGGCCTGGCGGCGCAGGGCTTCCTCTGCATGAAGCTGTTTGGTGATGTTATGGACGTAAGTGGCAAAGCCGAGAATTTCACCATCTGTTGAGCGGTGGGGGGTATACTGTACCTCCACATCTTGCTCTTTCAGGTATTTATAGTCAATACGATCTTTATAAGCGACCGACTCACCACTCAGGACACGCAGCAGATAGGGCTGAATTTTGTCAAATGCCTCATTGCCGATGAATTCAGTAACGTGTTTGCCTAGAATCTCCTGACAGGAAATATCCGCTTCAATCTCATATTTTCGATTACAGACACGGTAAGTAAGGTCAGCATTAATGTAAGAGGCAAATTCCGGTATGGAATTCAGAAGGAACGTCAGCACCTCGCGTTCTGTTTCCACAGCCGCAAGTTGCTGCTGCAAATTGTCTATTTGTTTTTTGAGCAGGGCCTCTCGTTCTGCCTGGCTCAATTCTGATTTGGCCATGTGATGCTCTCTTTAAACCTGTTCAACGCCTTCTTATTCCGGCAACCCGTCCATAAGAACTACATTTGTTTCGGCAGCACTAAACCGTATCTCTTTCCAGGGGCGGTAGTCCTCTGAAGTGTACCAATTATGAAAAGAGGCGCGGTCGGGCCACTGATGAATAACAACGATTTGTCCCGGGCATGTTCCTTCGATAATTTCAAAATCACTGCTGGCAGCGAGGAATCGACCACCGAACTTTGTCAACGAATCACCATGACCATCAACATACTTTTGGAACAGCTCCTGATCCTTTACCGTCACCGTTATGATTGAATAAGTTGTCATTATTTATTCCAGTAAAAATGTGTCTTTTTCAGTAAATGTCAAATGAGCCTGGCTGGCAAGCAGCCACCTTACGACCAGTTTACCAGATCAATGGGACCAAAGTTCATCTCACAGGGAGGTGATGAACCAGGTGCCTGCAATAAGGCAGGAGCCCGTGAACTGGCTTTGCGATGACAATTTACAGGTTAATGGGAAAAGGTGGCATACAGGATCATATCGTAAATCTTCTCACTGTACCAGTTCCAAGATTGGCCTTACACGTCGACACACTGGTTGCGATTATTCGTCGATTGTCCATGGTGAGAAGGCAGTTTGGTTGTCATTTTATCTGCCGTTCCCATGAGAGGTGAAACTGTTGCTTCGCCTGGTGATTATTGGTTCGGATTGTAGACAATTTTTTTAATAATGGTGTGAAAAGAAGGCCTCGCATTGGCTAAGCCTTCTTTATTCAAATGGACAGAGTCCCTGAACATAGAATTAGGATATTCGGTTATGTGTTTAAAATATGTTATATTAATCCCTTCATTTTTCCACTCAGATAACAGCCTAAAATGAGTTTTGTATCTTCGGACATAACGGTTTTTAACCTTTTTCACATTTCTAATCGGTACAGGAATATAGTAGAAATGGATCCCTTTTGTAGTCAATAGCTCTGTCAATTTATACAGATGATAACGAGAAACGTACTTACTTTGTAGTTTTTTAACGATGGTCCCAGCTGAATAGTTCTGTGATCTGTTTTTTCCGGTTTTTTTTCTGACACCAGTGTAGATGCTGGCATTTGTAGTGCCAAGTATCTCCTTCTGGAGGTGAAGGCGGTATTTGAAGGAAGGAAATAGTTTATATGAGACAGCTTTTGCCGCCTGGACAAGGTTTTTCTTAGCTATTAACAGCTCAAAGCTCTCATCGAAATTATTAAATGTCCGCAGCACATAATTTTCTGTATATCGTTGCTCGAGATTTTGATCAATAAATAATGGGAGCCCGCTGAAAATGACTGCTTTGGGAGGCGGGTTGTTTTCAAGATAACGTTTGACCATGAAGTATTGTCCCGTCATCTCAATGGCCTGGTTTGTGGCAAGCATCGCAAACCGTTTATCCTTGCCATATCTTTGTAACAGTTGGCGGCCAACGGAGTCTCCAATAAGAATATAGTCAGCCTTCATCGGCTTTGTTTTGATTTTATGGAGAGTTCTGTCTACTTCATGACTGAAATATTGAGCCGGAATTTTACTGGACAGAATAATCTCGGTAGTACCGACTAGGAGGACCGCGATTAAGAGCGCTGAACAATGTGGCTTAAAATTGCAGGTAGATAAAATTCTGCGCATCATTTGCTCCAAAAATAACAACGAGGTAAAAAATTACAGCGTAAAGCACTCCCCTTGCAAAAACCGGAAATTGTAGAATCGGGCTGTGGTCATTACGAAAATATTGAATAAACTCGATGATAACCAGAGGTGAAACATAGAATATTAATTGCTTAAGAGCAGTAGAGTGGACTGAGGGATCAAATGCAAAGTTGCTGGTCAGACCAATAAATATGTCCCGCACCTGACCAATGGATTCAGCTCGAAATAAATACCAGGTCAATACGATGACATGAAAGAAGAAAATAACTTTAATGAAATGGTAGATGGGGTGCGCTTTTTCTGGACCTGCTGATTTCGCGCCCTTTAAATAATTTTGATAATGATTGATGGACAGTAGAATGCCGTGAACTCCTCCCCAGAGAACAAAGGTGATTTTGGCACCGTGCCACAGGCCGCAGAGCAGCATCACGACAAGAAGGTTTCTCATGGTCCTGCCAACTCCTCCACGACTTCCGCCCATAGGTATGTAAAGATAGTCCCGAAACCATGTTGACAGGCTGATATGCCATCGCCGCCAGAACTCCTGAGGGTTATGGGCAAAATAGGGAAGGTGAAAGTTCTTCATCAC
>JBDLID010000144.1:0-7203 GCA_039715055.1 Thermodesulfobacteriota bacterium
CCACCAGGTCGTGCATGGTGTGATTATAGGGCAGGTTGCCGCTTTCCATCAGCAGGGCCATGATCAGTTTTTCAATGGCCATGGCCACCAGGTTATAGAGGATCTCGGCGGTAAAGACCTGTTGGCGCCGGGCATAGCCATTGTTGGCGGTGGCCAGGAACTGGTTGCCCTCTGCCAGAAACTCCTGCCAGTCATCGATGGGCTCGCGCTTTATATCAGCAAAACCCAGCAGATTTGGGGATTGAGAAAATTCTTTCTCCACAATACCAATACCTCCTTTCCTCATGACCCACTGAACTCAATGGTGACGGTCTCATCATCCACCTGGCTCAGAGTGTATTCATCACCCTTAGCGAATTGCATTTCATGATCGAGGCCTATTTCCTGCAACCTTTCAATGTCGAGATCCACAGCTTCCTTGTCCGCCTCGCTGTTTACATGAACCAGGATCTCCCGGTCATTGTCGGTAAACTGAAGGAGAAAGGAGTTGTGCTCCAGAAAGACCAGGTCTTCATAGGCATAGGAGACACCCATCCCCACCGACTCGACAATATTAGTAACCACCCCAAGTTGATTCATGTTTCACACTCCTTAAGCGGATACCAGATACTCTGCCGCAGGTTCGCCATCTTCCAGGCCGTCGAGGATAGCATCGATCACCTCTTCGCTATCCACACCCTTGAACCACCAGTTCTCGGGCTGGATCACCATGATCGGGCCACCGTCGCACTGCTTGAGACAGGTTGTGGCGCTGATCAGGCAGTCAAGACCCCGATCCAGGATCTCTTCTTCGATATATTGCAGGAAGCCGTCCGTCTGTTTGTGACAGATGCCTTTCTTGTCTCCCGCGACGCGGAAGCTCTGACATACTATGATTTGTCTTTCCGGTATGGCCATGGGGTGCTCCTTTTTTTGAAATTAAGAATTAAAAATGCAAAATTGTGGTGTTTACGCTTTTGAAATTTGTCTCCGCCGGAATCAATTCAGCCTCCTCGCAATGACGGGGATCATTACTTTTCCCTCTTTTTGGTGCCGCCATATAGCAGATCAATGCTACCTTCGATCTCACCATCGGTGATCAGTAAGGTAATGCCTTGTTCGCCAAGGATTTGCCTCGGACTCTCTCCGGCGCTGGTCGCCAGAATCGCGAAGCAGTCCGGTAGTGATCCGGCCAACTCCTCCCAGCGGCTGCTGCCACTGCCAGGCTCGGGAACAGGTCGGGTTCCCAAAAGGCAGGTCAAGCCGTCTTCTCGTGGCCCGTAGATCAGCACCTGATAGGCCTGACCAAGATGAAGGTCCACCTCCATACCGCTCATGCTGACGACCGCGACATTAGGCCTTGCTTTACTCGGCCCGGGGAGCCTGTCAGTGATGCTTTCACAAGCACCCCGTGTGGAAGAGCAGCCAGAGACAAGACCGTAGACTTTTTCTTTCTGGAGAGTTGTCTGCAGATGCTCCGTGGCCTGTTGTAATAGTTGCTGCATCATCACGTCATCAGGGGGAGTGAGCAGTTTCTCCTCCATATTTGACGGGGCGGCGTATGGCACAAGGACCAATTTCTCTGCGCCGTGTTCGGCCATAACTCTGGCTAATTTCTCAATATGCTGATCGTTCAGGCCGGGGTAGACGGTGGTCCGGACATTGACGGTACAACCGGCTGCTTTAAAGGCTTCTACAGCCCGGGCCTGCTCTTTCATGAGCATCGGTGTTGCCTGACCCAGAGAAATCGTTTTCCGGTCCGGGCGAATCCAGGCATATAATTTATTTGCCACTTCCTGGTCTACGGCATCGACCAGCAGGGTGACACAACTCAAGCCGCTTTCGCCCAGCACTTCAGCATACTTTTCAGCATTGATCCCCAGTGTGGTGAGGGAGAGGATAATATCCGGGTGATATTGCCGGATCAGGCGCATGGTTTCCATGGTACTGTCAATCTCAGCCAGCGGGTCACCTGGCCCGGCTAGATCAACAGCCGCTACGGCGGTGCCCTCACTTAGATGTTCATCCACCCAGTTCAGGGCTCCGTCAGGAGGTACGGCCCGCGCCTGTTTATCAATCTGGTCAAAGCGAATTCTTGCTATTGACTGCGGTGCAACCGGCAGGGTGAGTATTGCTGATCCTGAATTTCCGCTATCGCCGCAGGCACAGCCATTATTGGGAAACTGTATAGTTGCCATTTTCTATCCCGTCTTAACAATGAACCGAGGGGACAGATTTTAAATCTGTCCCCTCGGTTCGCAGATTTACATTACCAGCTCGAATTTCTCTTCCGGAGCATCCCGGTCCTGACGATCCATCAATACACCGAGAATCTTCTCCAGGAGCCGCAAGCCTCCCTTGTAACCAACGGTGGGGAAGTACTGGTGGCCCTGCCGGTCCAGGATGGGGAAACCCCAGCGCACATAGGGTATATCCTCATCCCGGGCAATATACTTGCAGTAGGTGTTGCCGATGATCAGGTCGACGGGCTCGTTCCTGATCCACTGGTGGAGGAGGAACATATCACCCTTGGCCTTGACGTTGACCTTGCAGCCCATATCCTTGGTGATCTCCCTGATCCTTTTCTCGAACTTCTTGCCCGGGGTACCGGTGACAATATGAATCGGTTTCATATCCATCGAGACCAGAAACTCGGTCATGGAGATGAGCTGATCCGGGTCACCCACCAGGGCGACCTTTTTGCCGAACAGGTACTGGTGCATATCGGAGATCATGTCCACCAGCTGCCCCCGTTCATGGGTGATCACCTCAGGGATGCTCACCCCGGCAATGGTTCTTAGGGCATCGATAAAACGATCGGTGGCCATTAGACCAAAGGGCATGTCCAAGATACTGCAGGGCACCTTGTACTTGGTGTCCAGTGCCCGGGCCGCATCGGCCGAACACCATTCGCCAAGGGCCAGGGTACCGATGGAGTCGCCGGTACTCTTCAGCTCTTCAACGGTGGTGCCACCCTCGGGAAACATCTTGTACTCACCGGAAAGCGGGCCGTTAAGCACCCCGGAGGTGTCCGGAAAGAGGATGGTCTTGACGTTGATAAGCCCCGTAATCCGTTTAAACTCTTCCATATCGGCAGGCTCTACCCAACCGGGGATGATGTTGACCTTGCCGTTCTTCTTGCCGGTGGGCTCCGCCATCATGGCCATGGACTTGACCATGCTGGAAAAGCCGGTGACATGGGAGCCGGAGTAGCTCGGGGTGGAGGCGCTGATCACGTACTTACCCTCGGGGATCTTGCCCTCGGTCTCCGCCTTTTTCTTGATCTGAGGCAGATCGTCACCGATGGTCTCGGAGAGGCAGGTGGTATGGACGGCGATCACCTCCGGTTCATAGACGCTGAATATATTGTTGATGGCCTGCAGCATATTGGCCTGGCCGCCGAACACCGAGGCACCCTCGGTGAATGAACTGGTAGCGGCGGAGATCGGCTCTTTGTAGTGCCGGGTCAAAGTGCTGCGGTGATAGGCGCAGCAGCCCTGGGAGCCATGACTGTGAGGCAGGCATCCGTGGATGCCGAGAGCCGCATACATGGCACCGATGGGCTGGCAGGTCTTGGCCGGATTAATGGTCAGGGCCTTGCGCTCGCTGATATCTGTAGGGGTATGTCTTAGTAACATTTCTTTATCCTCAGTTAATGAGTGGACTTTAATTCAGCCAAATCAGTTATGGCTAAGCCGAAATCGTCAGATTCAAGGTGCCCGGATTTTGAGAAGTGAGACGTAGCCCAGCTACGCCGCAGCGCCGAAATAATCCGGAGCAACGCCGAAGCTGGCGACTTTCGGCTTAGCCATTTATTCCCAGTTGTAAGAAGCCGTCAGCCGATTATTCTTCTGCCAGGGGGCCTTCATGTAGCTCCAGACCCTGGAATTAACCAACCGATCGATCTCCTGGTAGAAGTTGATCGCTCCCTGGAATCCGGCATAGGGTCCGCCGGAATCGTAGCTGTGGAGCTGTTTCATGGGCACGCCCAATTTCTGGATAGAGTACTTTTCCTTGATCCCGGCGCAGAAGATATCCGGTTTCATCAGCTCCACCAGCTTCTCAGCCTCGTACTGGTTGAGATCATCGACAATGAGAGTGCCCTTGTCCATATCCACAGCCAGACCGTCATACTCCTTGAACTTGTAGCCAGCCTTGTCGAGCGCTTTCATCTCTTTGTCGCTCTTGCGAGGCTTGAAGCGGGTCTCGTCCGCTTCGACCTCAAGTTCCTCGATGTTACGGCTGTCTGCATCGAGCTTGATGTTGGGGAGTACCTGGCGTCCCTCGTAATCGTCCTGATGGCCAAACTCATAGCCGGCCGAAATGGTTTTCATACCAAGCTCGTCAAAGAGTTCCTTGTAGTGATGAGCCCGGGAGCCGCCGACAAACATCATGGCAGTCTTGCCTTCAGTGCGGGTCAGAATCTCACTGCTCACAGTTTCAACAGCCGGCATCTCTTCGGCTATCACTTTCTCGACTTTGTCGATCAGTTTTTTGTCACCAAAATATTCGGCAATTTTTCTCAGCGATTTGGCGGTGGCATTAGCACCAATGAAGTTGACCTTGATCCAGGGGATCCCGAACTTGGTCTCCAACATGTCGGCCACGTAGTTAATGGAGCGATGGCACATAACCGCATTAAGATCGGCCGTATGGGCCGAAGCAAACTGGTCATAGGTGGAGTTACCGGAAAAAGTCGAGATACAGGTGATGCCGCATTTATCGAAGATCCGGTCAATCTCGAAACCATCGCCGCCGATATTGTACTCACCGAGCAGGTTGATTTTGTACTTACCCGGTTTTTCCTCGTCGTTTTCACCGACAATATGGCGAAAGACCTGGTTGTTGGCGATGTGATGACCGGCCGACTGGGAGACGCCCTTGTATCCTTCGCAACTGAAAGCGTAGACGTTGCAATCGCCTAATTTCTCCTTCATGTTCCTGGTCACGGTGTGAATGTCGTCACCGATCAAGCCCACCGGGCAGGTGGCAAATACGGCAATGGATTTAGGGTGAAAGAGGTCATAGGCCTCCTGGATCGCCTGTTCCAGTTTCTTCTCGCCACCGAAGATGATGTCCTGCTCTTGCATATCGGTGGAGAAACAGTAGGGCATATAGTTGTCGCCTTCCGCTCCGGCATCGGTCTGATTACGCCTGGTCAGCCAGGAGTAAAAAGCGCAGCCGATGGGGCCGTGGGTGATGTTGACGATATCGCGGGTGGGGCCCATGATAACGCCCTTGCAGCCGGCGTATGTGCAGCCGCGCATGGTGATGATCCCTGGAATGGTGCGCACGTTGGCGGTGAGCGACGGGGTATCATTCTGCAGGGCCTCGTTGATCATTATCTGTTTGGCGCGTTTGCGGGCCACCTTGGGCGGATACTTCTTAATAAGTTCCGCCTTGATATCGGCCGGATCCCACTGCACCAGTTTTTTCTTGGTTGCTGTTGCCATTGTATTTTATCCTCGTATGAAATATGCGGGCTGTTACGAGATGGATTTAACGCCCATCTCTCCCGTCCTGACCCTGACCGCATCGCTCAGCGGCATGACAAACACCTTGCCGTCACCCGGTTTGCCGGTCTGGTTCGTGTTAACAATCGTTTCCACCACACAGGACACCTGGCTGTCTTCCACCACGGCGGTGATCATGCGTTTAGGGTAGAGTTTCCCTTTTTCTCCAAGCAAGGCGGCCGCCTCTTCATAGCCCCGCTCAGCCCCCTCCACTATCTGGGGATTAACAAAACCGAGGCCGCGCCCCTGTGCCTCGTGGGCAAAGAAGGCATCGACACCGCAATCGGCCAGGGCCTGCTTGGTCTGGTTCATCATGTTGATCCGCACCACGGCGATCACCTCTTTCATGCCGGCACCCCCTCGGAAGCGGCTGCGGTCTCTTTAACACCGGAACTGATGGTGTAGGACTCCTCCACATCGCTGACAAAGATCTTGCCATCACCAAAGGCGCCTTTTCCTGCGGAACGGGCCGTATCCATAATGGTTTCAATGACGAAATCCTTGTCTGCTGCATTGATCACGCTCATCAGCATGACCTTGGGGAGCTCGTCGTAGGTGACCTCACCGATCTTGATGCCGCGCTGCTTACCACGACCGGCAACGGCATATTTAGTAACGGCCGGAAAACCAGCGTCCATGAGGGCTGCAAGGACAACGTCCGCTTTTTCAGGACGAATAATTGAACGAATCATGATCATCATAACTTCATCTCCAAGTAAATTTATTCACGGGTAATGTTTTCAAATCCAATACGGATCAGGCAACAGGAAGACCTAACCCCTAAACAAACTATGCGGCTTGCATCAAACCGAATTCCATCAGCAACTCTTCAAGCTCTTCTATTTCCATCGGCGTCGGGATGACGAAATCCTTGTTTTCGTCAATGGCCTTGGCCAGGTTCCGGTAGACATCAGCCTGGGGAACTTCAGGATTCCATTCGATGACCGTCTTACGATTAATTTCCGCCCGCTGAACGTCATTTTCGCGGGGCACAAAGTGGATCATTTTGGTGCCGAGTTTTTCGGCAAATTTCTCGATCATCTCCTGTTCATTATCGACCGCCCGGGAGTTACAGATCAGGCCACCGAGACGCACTGTCCCTGACTGAGCAAACTTCTTAATACCTTTGCTGATATTATTAGCCGCATACATGGCCATCATCTCTCCGGAGACAACGATGTATATTTCCTCCGCTTTACCGTCACGGATCGGCATGGCAAATCCCCCGCAGACAACATCACCGAGAACATCATAAAAAGCGTATTCAAGTTCTTCGCTTTCCTCATAGGCACCGAGAGACTCCAGCATGTTAATTGAGGTGATGATACCCCGGCCAGCACAGCCGACTCCCGGCTCCGGCCCCCCGGACTCAACGCACCAGGTTCCTCCGTAACCGGCTTTACGGATATCCTCCAGTTCAACGTCTTCCCCTTCTTCGCGAAGGGTATCAAGAACCGATTTCTGGGCCAGTCCGCCCAACAACAGTCTGGTAGAGTCGGCTTTCGGGTCACAGCCAACGACCATGATTTTCCGATCCAATTCAATTAATCCTGCTACTAAATTTTGGGTGGTGGTTGATTTACCGATTCCGCCTTTGCCATAGATTGCTATTTTACGCATTGTCGTACCTCCTTAAAATTTATGAATGGACACACGGTTTAAGATGTTTGATCACACCTATTTCAAGCGGCGTGCCAGTTCTGAACAATAA
>JBDLID010000145.1:0-7172 GCA_039715055.1 Thermodesulfobacteriota bacterium
TTCAGAATCGAGGAATGGTGAAAAAATTTACCACAGACATATAGTTGATATTTCGAGGATAATTTTTTTCACCATAACGAAGAGTCTGGGCGAGGTAAGTGTAGACTCCGAAAGGCAATTTTTCAAGATGGCCTAAAGTGATCTAACGTCATGTAACAATACAGAGAGGCCGGCCATGGACTGCACACTGCTTGACATCATCAACGCGAAAAAAAACGTTTACCACTACCTGAGGCCGACACCGCTTCACCACTACCCCACCCTCTCATCTCTTATCGGCTGTGAAGCATATATCAAACACGAAAATCACCAGCCTGTGGGCGCCTTTAAGGTCAGGGGTGGTCTGAACCTCGCTGCCAGCCTCAGTCCGGAAGAAAAAAAGGGAGGATTGTTCACCGCCTCCACCGGCAACCACGGCCAGTCCATAGCTTATGCTGCCAGGGCATACGGCATCAGAGCCTCCATTGCTGTTCCCCAGGGCGCCAACCCTGGAAAAGTTGGTGCCATGGAGGCCATGGGCGCAACCGTACTTGTCCATGGCAAAGATTTCGACACGGCCCGGGAATGGATCATGGCACAAGCCGAAGAACAGGGCGGTTATTTTGTCGGACCGACAGACAGACTGCTCATTCATGGTGTTGGCACTTACGGGCTTGAGATCATGGATGAGCTTCCAGATGTGGACACCATCATCGTTCCTGTCGGTGCCGGTTCCGGGGTCTGCGGCACTGCAGTGGCGGCAAAAGCCATTAATCCCGAGGTGTCAATCATCGGTGTCCAGTCAGCCCAGGCGCCGGCCCAGCAGCTCAGCTGGAAGGCCGGTACAAGAGTCGAGGCCGGGATGAACACCTTTGCCGAGGGGTTGGCCACCCGCATTCCATTTGACAACACCCAGGAACTGATGCACCACTATCTGGACGATTTTGTTCTGGTTGATGACAGCGAAATCAAAAAGGCCATCCGTATCCTGCTCCAACACACCCATAACCTGGCCGAGGAGGCCGGAGCCGCAGCACTTGCGGCAGCTTTAAATATGGGTAAAGAACTTCAGGGACGCAAGGTTGTGATGGTCATGAGTGGCGGCAACATCGCCCTGGAAAAGCTCAGGGATGTTCTCGACACGACTGAATTTTCAGATGGATATAAAGAGTAAGCAGGAGGTAACTGCTCAGATGTTTTTTGAAGTTTTTAGCTTTTAGCTGAATAGATACAACAAGAGAGCCCCTGATGAGCCAGGAAAAACGAACCAGCCCCGGAACCCTATACATAGTGGCGACCCCCATCGGCAACCTCGAAGACATCACCCTGAGAGGGCTGCGTATCCTCAAAGAGGTGGACCTCATTGCAGCCGAAGATACCCGCCACTCCAAAAAACTCCTCAACCACTACGGAATCAAAACATCACTTATCTCATACTACCGGGAAAAGGAGCAGCAACGCGCAAGCCAGCTCCTTGAAAAACTCCATGGAGGCCAGGATATCGCGCTCATCAGCGACGCCGGTACTCCGGGGATCTCTGACCCCGGCGCCATTCTCGTCGGCCGTGCCCTGGATGAATCTATCCGGGTTGTTCCGATCCCTGGGCCATCCGCCCTGACAACGGCTCTCAGTGCCTCAGGTCTGACCGAGAGCAGTTTTTGCTTTCTGGGTTTTGCTCCCCAGAAAAAATCAAAGAGACGAAAATTACTCGACTCTCTGGTCGATGCCTCCCTGCCTCTGGTTTTCTACGAATCGCCGCACCGTATCCACCATCTCCTCGGTGACATCCATGAAATTCTCGGCAACCGTGATCTTTTTATCGGAAGGGAACTGACCAAAACCCATGAAGAACTCAAACGGGGAACTGCAGCAGAGCTCCTGGAGCAATCCCTGGCAGGACGCAACCGAGGCGAATTTGTCGTTATGATCAAGCCGGGGATAAAAGTTAAAAAAAATAGCGCTGAAGACCTGGACCAGTCTCTCCTCGACTACAGCGATGACGGTGAGCTTTCAACAAAAGACATCATTGCAAAAGTCAGCCGGGAACTCGGCCTGCCCCGCTCCCAGGTCTACAAGAGAGCCCTTGAAATACTCTGAGATGCAGGCCACCCTCTAGTCGTTCATAGTTGATCGGCCAGCCGGCAAAACATTTTTTCCCCCAGGAAAACAGTAGACTGCGAAGGGGCCAACTCTACTGAGTGGCGGCCTGGGGCGATCACTGCTGCCAGTCAATTGCACAGGAGTCTGTCAAAGAATTGCAATTTTAACCAATCTCTTCGTCACAGGCTCCTAAACGACCAGGTCAGCAGCAGGTACATATTCCATATCGAATGCCTCGGCCACACCTCTGTAAGTGACTTTTCCTGCAACAACATTAAGCCCTTCCAGCACAGCAGGATTTTCCCGGGCACATTTCTTCCATCCCTTGTTGGCAAGAGACAGAGCATAGGGGAGCGTTGCGTTAGTCAGAGCCATGGTGGAGGTCAGGGGAACCGCTCCCGGCATATTGGCCACACAGTAATGGACAATTCCATCCACTTCATAGATTGGATTTTCATGGGTTGTTGCTTTGGAAGTTTCAAAACACCCTCCCTGATCAATTGCCACATCCACGACCACTGCCCCCGGTTTCATGGTGCTGAGCATTTCTCTCGTAATTAACTTCGGTGCCTTGGCACCATGGAGAAGGACCGCACCAACGATAACATCTGCCTCCTGGGCGAGTTCCCGGACTTTTGCCGGGGAAGACATCAGCGGAAAACAGTTTTTTGGCATAACTTCCGAGAGATAGCGAAGACGTGGCAGGCTGGTATCAAGGAGGTATACCTTGGCACCAAGCCCGCAGGCCATCTGAGCGGCATGTGTTCCTACAACCCCTCCACCAATGACGACAACGGTGGCGGGATCAACACCGGGCACCCCGCCAAGAAGAATACCCCGGCCACCCTGGGCACGCTCAACATACTTGGCGGCTTCATGAACAGCCATTCGGCCGGCGACTTCACTCATTGGAGTGAGAAGAGGAAGGGTCCCTGCCTCATCGGTAATTGTCTCATAGGCGATACAGACTGCCTTCCTCTCTATCATGGCCCGGGTAAGTTCTTCAGAAGCCGCAAAATGAAAATAAGTAAAGATGATCTGATTTTCTCTGATCATCTCATATTCCTGGGGCTGAGGCTCTTTAACGTGCATTACCATTTCCGATTGCTCATACACCTCTGCCGGAGTCGCTGCAATTTCAGCGCCGGAAGCGATGTACTGCTCATCAGAAAATCCACTGCCGACACCGGCATCTTTTTCAACAAAAACCTGGTGTCCGTTATGCACTACAATTTCAACACCGGCCGGGGTCATGCAGACCCTGTTTTCTTCAATCTTGATTTCTTTTAAGATTCCTACAATCATGATTAGTCTCCTGAAGTGGGAAGAAATTGAGCTTGTAAATCAACTTTATTCAACAAAATATACAGTTATCTTACCTAAAATCTGACAAAATTTGGTTGCGTTTTCTCATGTTTTTCTGTTTGATTTAGCAGATAATTCTAATAATCAGGGAAAAAGATGCAGAAAACACCAGCAATTCGTATTGACGAGATTGACAGGTCTATTTTATCAGCACTTCAGCGCGATGGAAAGTTGTCCAACGTCCAGTTGGCAAAAAAAATCTGTCTGTCAGAGTCAGCCTGTTTAAGGAGAGTCAGGGCTCTTGAAAAAAGCGGCGTCATGGATCGTTTTGTGCTGCTCGTCAAACAGAGTGCTATCGGGATTCAAGGCACGGTTTTTGTGCGTGTAACCCTGGAGGGGCAGCAGCAGGAAAAACTGCAGAGATTTGAGGACGCTGTGGTGGCGGTGGAACAGGTGATGGAGTGTTACTTAATGTCCGGAGACGCTGATTATATGCTCCGGGTAGTTTATAAAGACAACGAAGAGTACAAGAAGATTCACACAAGGCTCACCAACCTGCCGGGAGTACAAAGGCTACACTCCTCATTTGCCCTGCGTACGGTAACCAAAAAAACAGAACTTCCTGTCCCACTAACGAAATAATTTGAAGCCAGGAGCTGCATCTCACGGTCTCCAGCAGGGTAAGCCGCGGATTCTCTTGTCCAGTCAGGGCTTCCGGCCATAGAGTATCTCCCGTTACATGTCTGATTTGATTCAAACAGAAAACAGAAACTGACAGGACAGGTGTGGACTGTCACACCTGAGCCAATCCAGTGTTTGAATTTTGTTTACAAAAAAGCTATGTTGTCCCCCACTTAAATTAAGAGACAGACTCACCAGCTGCTGATCTGATATTTACCAGTTACGCTCCGCTCTCTTTTCACCCGCAAAACCATACTGTAAATCCCTGCTCTGATGATTACCCTTACCGTCGACCGTGAACTGTGCAAACAGTGCTCCTCATGTATATCCGAATGTCCCTTTGACCTTATCAACTTTGACAAGGAAGGCTATCCCCAGCTGCGAAAGGCGGCAAAGAAGATGTGTATCCGATGCGGACACTGCATGGCTGTCTGCTCTGCTGATGCCCTGGATATTTCCATCTCGCCGCTTGCTGAGAGTCCACTGGTTGAACGTGACCGCCTGCCTGCGGCGGAAACTGTGGACCATCTGCTCATGAGCCGGCGCTCCATTCGCACATACAGAAAAAAATGTGCCGATCATGAACTGCTTGAGACCATTCTCGACACCAGCCGTTATGCACCGAGCGCCCACAACTGTCAGCCGGTTCACTGGCTCATGGTTGAGGACCCCGGAGAAGTACGGCGACTGGCAGGAATCGTGGTTGAATTTATGAGGGAGCTGAAGCTGTTTCCCGGCCTGCTGCGGGCCTGGGACCACGGAGTGGATAAGGTGCTGCGCGGAGCGCCTCACCTGGCTGTGGCCCATGCCAGGGAGCACGTCAGTGAACACCCCCTGGAGGACTGTACTCTTGCAGCGGCCTACATGGAGCTGGCCGCCCACAGTCACGGCCTTGGCAGCTGCTGGGCCGGCTTTCTTGTTCAGGCGGCCCGTTCCTACGAACCGCTCATCGAGGCCCTTGACCTTCCTGAAAATCATCAGGTTCATGCGGCGCTGATGCTCGGTTACCCGAAGTTTAGCTACCGCCACATCCCAAAGCGTGATCCTGTCAAAGTTCAGTGGCGCTGATTCTACTTTCTGATTAGGTATACAGCTCAACCACCCTTTGCCAAGCAGATATTTTACCCTCAATAACAGACAGTTAAGACCAGCATCACCTCTGGCCCGGAGTGATAGATGTTTGATTTGTGGGACGCCATAAACCCATCCACGGGGGCTTGACCGCAGCCATCCGGGCTGCGGAACACCCTCAAATCAAACATCTATCACTCCTACTCTGTTAAAAAAATTAATCCTGTATTCAGTTGTTAAATACCATGGCCGGATTTTGTGGGTAATCAGATTCTATTTTGTCCGTGATGGTGTAACAAAGAAGTCTCCCCGGTCCGAGTGAACAGATGTTAACCGAAAGGCAGTGCCGCTGACTGCGTGGTTGAGATAAATCCTGCGGTTTGTTTTACTTTTGCCGACGCTTGAGACCAGCCACTGCGGATGATTGGACCAGAGCTGGTTGTCGAACTTGATTCCCCTGGGGCTCTTGATCCGGTGAACCTTTTTTTTCGATTTGGCCTCAAAAAAATAGAGCTCCTTATGGCTCCTGCTGTTGACTGTTGCATAGCGGCCGTCAGGGGATAGAGAGGCCGAGCATCCCATGGAAACGGGTTGCCCCTTTCCGTGCCCCGGCGCAATGATCTTGACCCGCCAGCCGACCAGGGTCTTGACTGTGGCAATCATGACCACGGGTTTTCCTGCCAGATCAAGCTCCCATATTTCATGACCGGTGGCAATGGTCTTGACAGCACCGCCACGCAAATCGATGGAGTGAAGCCCCTTTTTATCTGAAAACAGCAGTGACCTGCCTGCCGGATGAAAGCAGAGGGTCCTGACCCCTGTTCCCTTGGTGAGCAGCCTCTCGCGCGTGCCATCACCGGCCATCAGGACGATATCGTTACCCCGGATAAAACCGATCTTTTTACCGTCGGGTGACCAGCGGGGCAGGCGGCCTTTTGGCGCAAGGAGCTTTCCCCCTTTACCTGAACTGTGAATTTTATAGATCCCCTGCGGAGTCTGATAGACCAGCCAACCGTCGGGTCTGGCCGGTGAAGCAGAGACCGCCGGCTGGCTGAAGAGCCTGCTTGAATCACTGCTTACACCCTGCTTCTTCGCAAAACCAAACCAGTCAAATCCGAGACCGGTGCCAATGATCAGGACGGTGGCCAGGCAGCAGACCAAAACGGCTTTTTTGGAAGTTGTCATCACTGCTGCTGAGATTCATCCTCTTTTTCTTCTTTTGTCCCCTCAACACTTTCCACCTTGATCCCCATCTGTCTGGCCCGCCGTTTCCACTGCCTGCGTGCCAGTTTCTGCATATCGTCTACCCGGTCGGCCTCATCGACAATTTCCATGCCGAGAAGCGTCTCGATGAGATCCTCCTGGGTGACCAGTCCTTCGGTGCCGCCGTACTGATCAAAGACGAGGGCAATGTGCGCGCGGTTGTTGAGGATGGTGTCAAAAAGCTTGTGAAGGGGCATTTCTCTGGAAACTGCGGCAATGGGCCGCTTCAGGTCAAACAGTTTTGTGTCGCCCCTGCCTCTTGCCACTTCGAGAAAGAGATCAGCCTTGAGAATAAAACCGGTGATGTCATCCTGGTTGTTCCCGTAGACCGGGATACGCGAAAAGGAAATATCTGAATGTTCCTTGAGTACATCTCCCGTTGACAGCTGCTCGTCGAGACTGAAAATCACGGTACGCGGGGTCATAATATCCTTAACCTTGATCTCCTGAAAACGCAGAAGGTTGCCGAGGATCTCGGACTCGTTTTCCTGGATAACACCCTCTCTCACTCCAAGCTTGGTCAGGGCAGTGATCTCGTCGCGGTCCACCAGAATGTTTTCCTTGCCTCTGGTCAGCATGGCGGTGAGGATCTGGGAAAGCTTGACCAAAGGGTACATGGTGACCAGGGTGACCGTGAGCAGTTTCACAACAAGCGGGGTCAATTCACGCCAGTAGAGGGCGCCGAGCGTCTTGGGCAGGATCTCGGAAATGATGAGGATGAGCAGGGTCAGCACACCGGAGATTACACCCACGTAGGCGTCGCCAAAAATGGT
>JBDLID010000146.1:0-7038 GCA_039715055.1 Thermodesulfobacteriota bacterium
CGGCGGCCTCTACAACATCTGTGGGAGAACGCAGGACACCTGGGGGATGGTCGCCTTCAAAACGACCGGGCTGTGAAATAGAGGCGTTCTGGCAATGTTTACAGTGAAAATTGCAGCCGACCGTTGAAATGGAGTAACTGAGGCTGCCCGGCAGGACATGAAACAGCGGTTTTTTTTCGATGGGATCAATATGCTCGGCAACAAGGTGACCGTACACCAGGGAGTAGAGACGTCCCTGCCGATTTTCCCGGACCCCGCAGCGTCCACGGCGCCCCTCCCTGATCCGGCAGAAGTGTCCGCACAACTCGCAACGAACCTCACTGTTTTCCAGGGGGTGATAGAGTATGGCCTCTTTCATCGCCATGATCAATAGATTACCCGGCTTGAGGCCGGCAGAAGGGTTCTCCCGGGCGGAAGCATGCGCTCTGCTTCTACAGGAATCGAATCAGAAAGGTACCTATCCGCTGGAGGACTGGCTTGACAGAATTCTGCTTTTTGTTTCGTCTGAGGCCGGACCGGTATCCATGGAACTTTTCCCGTTCAACAGAGGGAAGAACCATTTTTTTCTCAAAGGGGACACCAAAGACACTCTCGACTTGCCATTTTTCCATAGAACCCTCCCTGACAGATTGTTCTTAACCCGCATTCCTCATCAGGATCGTTGTGAGAAAAGCAGGTTAACGGACCAATGGTGCTTAAGCTTACAAAAATGGTATCATCGCCAACCACTAACAGTCAAGACAAAACCACAACATGTTGCCCAGGAGAGCCACCAATACACCACATAAACCGGTCTGGTCTGTTTTTTTCAGGAGAGTCGTCTGGCCGAGCTGCAGCGCTGCCAGTGAGAGTCAAGACGCAGGTAGTAAGGCTGGAAGTATCTCTTGTAATTCATCGCCGCTACCTCCTCGATGAAGTAGCCGAGATAGAGGTATTCGATGTTGTGCTTCAGGCAGAGGTCGATCATGGTGAGAATGTTGAAAGTTCCCAGGCTGCGCCCAGCCTCATCAGGATCAAAGTAGAAGTAGACTGCGTTCATCCAGTTCTCACCGACATCGATGATCCCGTTGCCGACCAATCGCTCACCGAGGCGGTAGCGGATCTCCATGGTGGTGGTGATGGAGTTGATAAAAAAACCGGAATAGTAGGAGTTGGCCCGGTTGGACTTCTGCGGATAACGGGACTGAAGGAACCTGTCGCAGAGTTCAATGTTTTCCTGGCTCATGGAGGGTTCACCGAACTCGATCACGAGATCACTATTTTTTTTCAGTGTCCTTCGTTGGTTACGGTTGTATGTCATTTCCCCCGGGTGGAGCCGGATGGGAATACACTCCTGGCAGTGAGGACAGTGCATAGTATAGAGGCAGTTACCGTTTCGGCGATAGCCCGATGCCAGAAAAAGCTCCATGGTCCTGTCACCAAGAGGTGCGAACAGTGCCTGATAAAAGACCGCATCATGGGGCAGGGCGTAGGGGCACTCCACCGTCATCTCGACAAAATACTTCTTGATCGAGGTTTCCAGCTCGGTGAACTCCCGGGAGCACTGTTTATCGTAAAAAGACACGGGAATAAGGGTATAGGGTTTAGGGTTTAGGGTTTAGGGTGCCAGGTGCAAGGGTTGAGGGGGACAGGGAAGGATTTTGCCTAAAGCGGCTGGTCCCTCCTGTCCCCTGTCTTTGGAATCAGACCAGTCCCTGATCCAGCATTGCGTTTACAACCTTGACAAATCCTGCGATATTAGCTCCCACTACGTAGTTGCCGTCGGCCCCATACTCGTTTGCAGCCTGCAGACAGGTTTTATGGATTGAGTGCATGATCTCTTTGAGCCGTTCATCAACCTCGTGACGCGGCCAGGAGAGCCTCATTGAGTTCTGCGCCATCTCCAGGCCTGAAACCGCCACGCCGCCGGCATTTGCAGCCTTGCCCGGCGCATAGAGCAGCTTTCCGTCAAGAAAGACATCAACGGCCCCGGGGCTCGACGGCATATTGGCCCCTTCGCTGACCAGGAAGATGCCGTTAGCAACCAGATTTTTTGCATCAACCTCATTGATCTCATTCTGGGTAGCCGATGGGAAGGCGCAGTCAGCCTTGTGACTCCACAGAGGATTGTGGTCAAGAGTCGTGTCCACCGGTGTGTAGACCGCATTCTTATATTCATCGACATATTCGGATATCCGACCGCGGCGGATGTTTTTAAGCTGCATGACAAAGGCCAGTTTCTCCCGGTCGATGCCCTCTTCGTCATAGATGTAACCACCGGAATCAGACAGGGTGACCACCTTGCCGCCAAGGTCGAGGATCTTTTCAGTGGTAAACTGGGCCACATTGCCCGAACCGGATACCAGGCAATTCTTGTTCTCCAGGGTATCATCACGGGTGGTGAGCATTTCAGCGGCAAAATAAACAGTGCCGTAGCCTGTGGCCTCGGGCCGGATCAGGCTGCCGCCCCAGGAGAGGCTTTTTCCGGTGAGGACACCTGTAAACTCGTTGCGCAACTTCTTGTACATACCGAAGAGAAATCCAATTTCCCGGGCGCCGACTCCGATATCACCGGCAGGGATGTCGGTATTGGGGCCGATATGGCGATGCAGCTCGGCCATGAACGACTGACAAAAACGCATCACCTCAGCATCGCTCTTGCCCTTGGGGTTAAAATCAGAGCCACCCTTGCCGCCGCCCATGGCCAGCGTCGTAAGGGAGTTCTTGAAAACCTGCTCAAAGGCGAGAAACTTGATAATACCGAGATTGACCGAGGGATGAAAACGCAGCCCCCCCTTGTATGGCCCCAGGGCACTGTTCATCTCAACCCGGAACCCCCGGCTGACATGAACCTGGCCTGAATCATCCATCCACGGCACCCGAAACATCAGCACACGTTCAGGCTCGGTAATACGCTCAAGAACTCCCTGGTGACGATATTCCGGGTTGCGGTCAAGCACCGGCTTGACCGTTGCAACAACCTCATCAACGGCCTGGTGAAACTCACGCTGCTCAGGATCTTTAAATTTGACCAGCTCCATGATTGATTCCATTTTTACCCTCTGCTTTTTTAAAGTTGTGTGGATCCGTTACGGTTGTCCGTCCTGCATTGTCAACTTTGTTTCCCTGTCTCTCGCACTGATTTCGGGCTACCTTGAAAGACAATTTTCAAGATACACTTCGATCTTGAAGTGGTGCCGGATAAAATACGCTGTTGGCCTCCTTGCCGTTACATTTCATAATAAAAGGCACCTTACTGCGCACATGGCTGATATAGGCCTTGTCGGTAATCAGGTGCTGCTTTTTAACCCACTGCCAGTTTAGATAATCGCTCCGCCTGCCCTTCTCATCAATGGCTGATGCTGCTCCTTCATTGACGGTCAGATAGGGAATTCCAAGCGAAGTGATATTCTGAAAAAAATGTGATCCTTGAGATGCATCGGCGCGGAGCACTTCATTACGGAGCTCAACCATTGCACCTACACCGGAGATATCACGCCACTGGACCGGGATTCCGAGCCAGGGGTCAGCAGATCCCCATCGACCAGGTCCGATCAGCAGATAGGGCCGTTCATCATCAACCAGGGTATGATTGAGCTCGCCAATCTCCATTGCAATATCCCGGGTCAATGCCGGGTCAAAATTTTCCGGTTTTACATAAATAATATCCTCGACACTCTCAAAACGGCCGTGGCCAAGGCTTTGCTCAGAGTAGCAGAAAGCCTGCTCCAACTCCTCGTCACAAATCGAAACGTCAACCCGTTCTCCACCGGTAACCATGGGCCGCATCTGCAGCAGGTGAAACTCACTTTTTATTCCATCCCGATGCAGCCTCACCGCAAACTCGATTTCCACCTCACACCCCATTCCGGAACGTCCCAACTCAAGAAACCTGCTTAGAATTTCAGGCAGCGGGTAGGTCCCATATTTTAGAATCTGGGCAAATGTCATAATACGGATCCCCGGCAAAAAAGCGTCCCGGATCCGTTGTTCTTCTGCAATATAGGTGGATGACAACATCTGCACCGGCGGTTCTCTTTCTGCATCCTGAACCTGCCTGTAGACGAGATTCGAACGGTCACGGCTGAAGTGATCGGGCCGGCTCATATCCAGGGCGTAGAAACCGCGCTGACAGTTGGCAAGGATATCGTCCACCGTTGAAAACTGCAGGAGGTTTTTCGGGTGATGCGGTGAAAAACGAAGCGATTTCTCCCCCTCCACCACGGTCTTTCCCATTCCAAGCGCAATATGGGCAATGCCCTCATCAGCACCCAGATTGCCCACCGGGTAATAGTTGTGGGACTGCGCCACACCGGAGATTGCAGGGTACCAGTGGTCACCGTAACGACGACCGACCAGTTCCTGGATAATCACCGCCATGGAGTCATCACGCCCCTGGCCGGCAATTTTTGAAAAGGCCCTGGGGCTCTCGAACCATGTGGAGGCATAGACCAGCTTGACCGCCTTGGCCAGCTGCTGGAAACGAACCTCAAAATCAGGGTGGCTGTTAGCCAGGAAATAGGTCGAGTAGAGACCGGCATAGGGTCTGAATTTGGCGTCTTCCAGCAGGCTCGAGGAACGAACCGAGATCGGGCTGCTGAACCGCTCGAGAAAAGCGCGCAACTCCTCGGCCAGCCAGTCGGGGAGACAGCAGTCGAGAAAAATATCACCGATTGATTCATCTGAAACCAGTGTCAGATCCTGCAGTGTGTTTTCAGCAACAAAGGCGTCAAACCCATCGGCACTGATCACACAGGTTTTGGGGATGGTGACTCTTACATGGGAGAGGATGGTGTCCCGGGTTCTGGCCTGTTGGAGACGGGCCCACATAAAGGCAAGCCCCCTTGCCTTGCCGCCGAGAGAACCGTTGCCGATCTTGACAAAATCCATAATCACCGGGTCGTAATTCTCACTGTCGAACCGGGCCACCACCCCCTGTTGTCTCAGTTTACGCAGGGCGTGGATCTTGAAAATAATATCTTCCCGCAGATCGCTGCATTTTTTGATGGTGCCGATATGCTCCTTTGAAAGTCTTGTGGCCAGCGCCACCTCGGCACGGGCCATCACCCAGTTTGAAAAATGATTATTTTCAGCATGATAACGGATTGATTCGTCGGGTACGGTTGCCAATGTCTTCTCGAGTTCGAGCAGATTTGAGGCATAGCCGATGGCTGTTTCATCGGGCAACCGGAAGACAAAATCGCCAAAACCGAGATGATTGAGGAAAAAATGGTGCAGCTGGTTCTTGATCACCGGCGAATTTTTATCAAGGAAGATCGCCGGGATGGCCTCCGCGTCAGCACGGTTCTCAGACTCCGAGGAGAGCATCAGCAACGGCATGTCACTGACCTGTTCCCGTATATAGTGAAACAACCGGATACCAGCCTTGGCATCAAGACGATTATTGCGCGAATACCTGGCATCGGAGATGACCCCGAAGACATATGGCCTGTAGGCCTTATAGAGGGCAATGGCCTCCTCGTAGGTCGATGCGGAAAGAATTTTAGGCCTGGCCCGCATGCGCAGCAGACGGTGCTTGATGTTGAGACTCTCATCGAGCACAGACTGGGTCTGGCGCACCACTTCCTTGTAGATCAACGGCAGAAAAAGAGAACGATAGAGCGGAGAATCCTCAACAAAAATAATCACCCGAACCATGGCGCGACCAGTATCGGCATCCACATTGGCGCTGTCCTCGACATTTTTCACCAGCGCCATGAGCAGGTCGGACTCACAGCACCACAGGTAGACATTATCGATTGCGGATTCATCGACACCTTCGGGAGGCGGGTACACCCCGCGAAGATTATGGGTAACAAGGATAACAGGAAGGTGGGGGTGGTGGCGCTTGATCTCGGCCCCCAGGCCATAGGCGTCCATCTGGCCGAGATACGGCATGGTCAGGACCAGGTCAAAACGCTTGCGGCGAACCAGGTCCAGCGCCTCGTTGGCCGATGAAACCCGGGTGATTCGCGGTGCGCCGCTGAGGTTGAGCCCCTGGTACTCATTGATCAGACGAGTTGCCAGTGAGCCGTCTTCTTCCATGATGTAAGCGTCATAAGGGGAGGAGACGAGAAGAATCTCCTGCACCTTAAAGGGCATCAATTCATGGAAGATCTTAAAATGAGGGTCAAAGTCGGAGACAACTTTACCCGCTTCTATCAGCATGTTATATCACATGAGCTAAATCATATACTGTCAGGACCGTCTTCTCTTCCTTATTTTCAGTATTAACTCAGAAAATAACTACTTGCAAGAACCCAGAGATCATTTTTCAGTTCATTTCGACCCTGTTTTTTCAGCTTGTTACAGCTCCCTGCTGCCCCTTTGATTTTTGGCAGAAAAACGCAAACGATGTTGCCATCGATCAACCATACCGCCACAAACGGAAACAATATTTACAGCTGCCATCCTGAAACAAAAACAAACAGGTCACAACCTGTTGAATAATTTACATTTACAGAATTCACCTTTTCAATAAAAAAACAGGACCAAAACTTGCTTATTCAAAATCGGGAACTATAATATATTTATTAAACAGACACGTCTGATATAATTACTACCTATCCAGGAGAAAAAAGCAGTGAATAGTTTAACCGGCCTCCAGATGAGCGGAATTGGCATCTTTCTTGCCGTTCTCGCCGTTTTGTATTTTACAAGCGAAAAACTTCGCAAGCATGTCAAAAAAGCGACTTTCAGTATCGTTGTTATTATCGTTGTCTCGGTAGGCTACTACCTTATCACCGGAAAAACGGTCCTTGAGATCCCCGGTCAGATCAACCGCACCCTCTCCAAAAGACCGGGCAGTTCAGAAAGCACCAACCCCAGTTATTACCAATCAGTTGAAAAACGCTACGGTTTTGACCCGGCAAAAGAAGAAAAATAGTAACTGTTCAGCAGCACCCACATTGTGGCCGATCAGGCCGCCTCGAGTAGCACAAGTACGCTTCGTCAGCCTGTTTGACCACACTGCGGGCCCTGCTGAACAGTTACAGTTCCCTGCTTAGGGACGCACCCAGCTTTACGCTGAATAGTTACAAAAAATAAAAACCAGACAGC
>JBDLID010000147.1:0-7035 GCA_039715055.1 Thermodesulfobacteriota bacterium
TGAAGGTTTTTTTGATAAGATGCTCCCGTGCCGGTGTGAGTACCTGGATATGAACATCATCGGGAATCAGGTCATCCTCAATGAGCTTGCGGGTGAATTCATACTCCACCTCCGAAGCGGAAGGAAAACCAACCTCGATCTCTTTAAAACCGATATCCACCAGCAACTGAAAGAGCTCGAGCTTTTTCTTCAGATTCATCGGCTGAATCAGGGCCTGATTGCCGTCGCGCAGGTCGACGCTGCACCAGCCGGGTGCTTTTGAGATACTCTTACCGGGCCAGGTTCGATCGGGCAGATCGACCCTGGGATAAGGACGATACTTGCTGACTGTTTCCGCTTTCATGGGTTTGCGTTTCTCCTCTTTTGGAGCAGTTCGATGAATCCGCAAAAAAAAAGGGCCGCGGTCATCAAACCGCGGCCCTTTTAATGGTTATGGCTAACTTATCAGCGCCACACTACTTTCACCGCAGTTCTCTCCCTGGAGTTTTCCTGTAGCTGTTGTAGAGCGAGGCTGTTACTGTTCATTGTCTCATTTATCCAATACATTTTTAAAATCTGATTATCAAATACATTAATCCTCTTTTTCAGAGCTTGTCAAGCTCAATTGGGCTGTTTACCACTTCACTTCAAGTTTTTACATCAACCCCACCTTCCGGACCTCCTGAAAAGACCCCTGACCCACAATCAAAGGTCAAATTGAGTATTTTTACGGATAGACAATCAAGGGGAAACATGCTAGTCAGCCTCAATCAGGGAAGAACTTATCTTGATGTCTCAGTTGCTTTTACTTTGAACTCTTTTTGACTCACCGTCAGCGTCACCCCTGATATCCGGGACTGGAATTGAGCCATTACAGCCCCGCAGTCGACGCCGACAGATACGCCAACCCGGCTCCTCGCATACAAAAATATTCCATGACATCTCTGACCAATCGCCGGCTGTTTAAACGAAAGGAAGACCCTGATCACGGACTGGGAGTTGCCATCTGGCAATGCGGCAACGACTCATCAAATATGTTCAAGGAAACTCACCGGTTCCGGTTTGTCGGTATCTGCAACTGCTCCGAGGGCGGCCTCCTGGTGGAGACACCGGAACCGATCGATACGACTGAATCCTTTTTTATCAAAATTTACAACCACAGCAGTCGAAACTGGCTGATTTGCCGGGGCAAAGTGATCTGGACGGAAAAGGATGGTCCGCACGGCTATGTGAATGGGGTGGAGATCCTCACAAAACCGAATGAACCCGTTGAGCTGCCGCCTCTCAACCCTTCCCTGAGCCATCTCCTCGACAACCTGGATTTCTTCCTCGACCTCCCCCTGCTCAACTACCTCGAACAGCGAAGCTTCTGGGCGCTTATGAACTGCCTGAGACCCAAAACCGCCAAAGCTGGTGAGCGGATCATTGTTCAGGGTGAAGAGGCCAGGAGTCTGTTTATCATTGAACAGGGTCACGGACAGGTCACCATTGACCGGGAGGACGAGGGTCTGATTATAACCAACCTGGGCCCCGGTGACCTAGTGGGAGAGATGGCCATTGTCACCGGAGAACCGAGAATGGCCAACTTCATCGCCGAGGAGGAAATGTTGCTCTGGGAACTCGATCGGAGAGAGTTTGACAGGGCCATGGCCAGATATTCGGAGCTGAAGACATTTCTTACCGAACTGGTGAGTCAGCGGCTGGAAAGCTCACCTCACTCTGCGGACCGGCAGGTGGGCAAGTTCCTTGCCAGTCGAAGAATCGGCGCCGGTGCCTGGGCAATTGTCTACCAGGGCAAGCATCAGGCCCTTAAGAAAACAGTTGCCATCAAGATGCTCAAACACCAGATGGCCATGGACGAGGAGTTCAGCAACAAGTTTGTCCGTGAGGCGGAAATTATCGCCAAAATGAATCATGCCAATATCGTCCATGTTTATGACATCGAATCCCTTTATGGGACCCATTTCATTGTTATGGAATACCTGGAAGGAGAATCGCTCAAGCAGGTCCTCAAGCGGGTGGGCCGACTTTCAGCAGAAAAAGCCGTGTGCTCCCTCCAGCAGATCTGCGCCGGACTAGGATACGCCCATGGGCATGATATCGTTCACCAGGACATCAAACCAGAAAATCTTCTGGTTAAAGATGACAACGAGATCAAGATCCTTGATTTTGGACTGGCCTGCCCTACCGGCTCTGAAAACTTTGAGATGGAAGGTACCATTCAGTACATGTCCCCTGAACAGATCGACTCCTACCCGGTGGATGCCAGAACCGATATCTACTGCCTCGGTATTACCGCCTTTGAGATGGTGACCGGCAAGCGCCCCTACCCGGATGAGAACCTCCAGGAAATGATGGAAAAGCGACTGGAGGAAGATATCCCCTACCCCGGTGACCTGCAGAAAGGGCTGCCCACCCGTCTTTCGGATTTTATCGTCAAAGCCTGCGCCCGGGCACCTGAAGACAGATTTCAGAGTTGCAAAGAGGCTGCCGAGGAACTCGAACGGATTGCCGACGAGATGGGGTTGAACCCGAACCGGGCCGAACAGCACCATATGAGCTCCCTTTTTCTCTTTTTCACCGAACAGCAGCGAAGCGCTCTCCAGGATTTGCTGGAAGAGTTTTCCACCCGTGCCAGTGAGTCGGGAATTCGCATGCAGCTCGCCGATTTCGACAATGTCACCGCAAGACCTTCCTCAGGTTAGTGTCACATCAGGAATAAAGTAATCTCTGGCGAAGTCCGGGCCTATCTGTCCAAAATTGCTATGTACCCGCAGACAGATACCCGCTACACAAAGCAGCCCCATGTGCCTTAAATCGAGACGAAGCCTGTACAACAGAAAGCAGGCAGACTACTCTTCCGACATCTCCAGCTTCACCTGACTGGCGGTTGCTGATCATCAGGGCAAATCCGGAACGGTTACCCCTTGCCGCTGCTGCCATTTTGTGTTTTTGTGGAGTTAAGATCAATAATAATTTCCCACCTCCATGGAAACTGTAACCCGTACCAACATTGGCCCAGAGAGGCAGATCAACCAGGACCGCCTGCTGGCCACCCGGACCGGACCAAGTGGATATCTGCTCGCCATCGGTGACGGTCTCGGCGGCAATCCAGGCGGGGAGACGGCCGCCGAACTCTTCATCGAAAATGTCGTAAAAGATTTAACAGACAAGGATAATCTCTCACCTGTCCAACTGCTTCTTAACGCCAACCAGGCAATCATCAATCATGGTCTGCATCACCCTGAAATCGCGGCCATGGGCAGTACCGCCACCCTTGCTGCTCTTCGTGAAAAACAACTTCTGTGGGCCCATATCGGAGACAGCCGCCTCTACATTCTAGACCCAAACGGTCTCAGACAAATCACACGGGACCAGACACTGGCCCGGTCTCTCTATGAAGAAGGGAAAATTGACCGTCACGAAATCCCAAGCCATTCGCTCAATCATTTCCTTGAACAGTGTCTTGGCGAAGATGATATTGAACCGGACCAGGGAGCGTGTGAGGTTAATTCCGGCGACCTGTTTCTTCTCTGTACAGACGGTCTCCACGATGTGGTGGTTGATCAGCAGCTTGAAAAAATTCTCACCGGAAAGAGCAGCCTGACCAACAAGGCGGACATCCTTATTCAAACCGCACTGGACTCAGGCAGCAAAGACAACATCAGCCTCATCCTTCACCTTGTATAAGTCGATACCAGTTTAATGGTCCCAGGCTAAAACCTGCTGTACTGCCGCTCAGATGATCCCCCAATCCACCAATTTTGCTGAGGATCTATATTTTCAAACAGTCAACGAACTGCAGGCCATCAGCTGATGGCATAAAACAGCTGATGATTGGCTGGTCCAGTTGCAAAAAAACCGGCCCATGTGAGAATTCATCCCGAAACAACCTTGGTTATTGACATATCATAACTTGAGAGATATATTTCTAGCTTTTTAACTCACTCAAAATAATTATTTTTCAACAACAATTAACTCGCTATCAGGCATCATCCGACGGTTTTTCCTCTTGATCCGAAGCCGTCAGAAATTTCAAAAAAGGAAGAGGGTTCATGGAAAAAATCACGGGCTCACAGGCCATTATCAAGTGTCTCCAGGGAAGAAAGCGTCTTCCCGATACTTTCCGCCGGAAAGGCGACCACCGAGCTGCTTCTCGTCTAACAGTATAATTATACTAAAACAGCCAAACCAGAAAGCGGAATGACAGAGATCTCCGCCTTTTTTGATGATCAACAGGACAACACCATGAAACACACGATTTCAGTTCTTCTGCAGAATAAACCGGGCGTTCTTTCCAGGGTCACCGGACTCTTTTCAGGCCGCGGCTTCAACATTGCAAGCCTCAGCGTCGCCGAGACCCTGGACCCGGAGATTTCCTGCCTCACCCTGGTAACCCGTGGCGAAGATGACATTATTGAGCAGATCACCAAACAGCTGAATAAACTTATCGACGTTATCAAAGTGACCGATATCAGTGACTCTGAGTACGTTGAAAGAGAGATGGCTCTCATTCGGGTCAAAGCCGAGTCCACAACCCGTGCAGAGGTCTTACGGGTTATCGACATCTTTCGCGGCAAGGTGGTTGACGTCAGCCCCAAATCCTACGCGGTTGAAGTCACCGGTCCAGCCTCAAAGATCAAGGCGGTAATCGATATCCTTCGCCCCATCGGCATAAAGGAGATCGTCCGTACCGGCACCATTGCCATGGCAAGGGCGGCAAAAAACTGACCTGTCGCAGTCCTGGCTCCTTGCGGGGACGAGACCCTAACCACCCCGTAAGGTACTGCCGCCTACCCTGTTGTGAGGGGATTGACTTCGAGGTTCTTCCATAAACTCCATGCGCACACCTCAAATATCCATCGCCCGGGAAGGCTACCCCTTCATTTTCTTTTCGGCCTTTGTCACCCTGACCCTGGCCCTCATCGGCTTAGTTACGCTGACCCTGCTGGGCCTTGTCTGCTCTGCCTTTGTCCTCTGGTTTTTCCGGGATCCGGATCGAATCGTACCGGATGAGAACGATGGCCTGATCTGTCCTGCCGACGGCAAGGTGATCATCCTGGAGAAAATATTTGATGAACGGTTTCTCAAGCAGGAGGTGTACAAACTCTCCATCTTCATGAACGTCTTCAACGTTCATGTCAATCGTGTTCCACTTGACGGCTCCGTGGAGAGGGTCTTTCACCGAAGCGGTAAATTCTATTCTGCCGATACCGAAAAGGGAGCCCTGCAAAACGAATTCTGCGCCACCAGGCTCACCACCGGATCAGGCCGCAGCCTGGTCTTTGTCCAGGTTGCCGGCCTCATTGCCCGACGCATTATCAACCGGTTGGAACCGGGAGACAAAGTCAGGGCCGGACAACGCTTCGGCCTCATCCGCTTCGGCTCGCGGGTCGATCTTTACCTGCCCCTTGATACCGAGTTTACAGTTTCCGTAGGCGACAAGGTCAGGGCGGGAGAGAGCCTGCTCGGACGACTTAAATGATCAGTGCCTGCAAGCTAAGCGGGTTTTTTTTGATAATTTCTGGTACAAGACTATAGTAGAGATAATAAGAATCGAACTATTCAGCAGTTTGTTTTCCAGTAATCTTTGTGCTGAACGCAATTTGACGAGGCCGGTATGTCCCTGAATCAACAGGAAATGAGTTCCAAGTTTTACCCCCTGCCCTGCATGTTTACCCTGGCCAGCCTCTTCTGCGGATTCTACTCGATCATTGCCGCCATTAACTCCAACTTCTTTCATGCTGCGGTGGCCATCCTGGTCGCCGCTATTTTTGACGGCCTCGACGGTCGAGTTGCCAGGATGACCGGAACCTGCTCCACCTTTGGTATGGAGCTTGATTCCCTCTGTGACCTTGTATCTTTCGGCGTGGCGCCGGGAATCCTCGCCTACCTCTGGGCCCTTCAGCCATACGGTCGATACGGCTGGCTGGCCGGTTTTCTCTACGTGGCCATGACAAGCCTGCGGCTGGCCCGCTTCAACTCCCAGGACTGCTCCGCCTCCAAGGATTTTATAGGGCTTCCCAGCCCGGCGGCAGCAGCCATGATTGCCAGTACGGTGATGTTCTGCCGATTTCTTGGGATTACCGGAGAAGTCACCCATATTTCGCTACTTCTTCTTGTCTATCTCCTCTCCTACCTGATGGTTTCCACCCATCACTATTTCAGCTTCAAGCAGCCTCGTACCGGTAAATTCAAGACCTTTCAGATTCTGGTCGGCATGCTGCTTCTCTTTATCCTGGTGGCTGCCGAACCCCAGGTTCTTCTCTTCACCCTTTTTCTTGTTTACTGCGCATCAGGACCTGCTCTCGGTGTCTATAAAAAATTCAAATTGCTTGCTGAAAAAAAATCTGGCAAATCCCATAAGACTGCCTGATCGACTGACAAAGCGATTTATTTTTTCTCTCCGCGTCTTAGCTGAACCACCCTTTCTGTATTACTAAAGAATTTCTTTTATTTTCCTCTTTTTTCGGTTAAAAAGGAGTCTTTCCTAAAAAATTGACAATAGTCAGATCGGTATCTTTCCTGTACGGAAACAGGTTTACCGGCAGT
This sequence comes from Thermodesulfobacteriota bacterium, assembly GCA_039715055.1. Classification (GTDB taxonomy): domain Bacteria; phylum Desulfobacterota; class Desulfobulbia; order Desulfobulbales; family Desulfocapsaceae; genus JBDLID01. The sequence goes on from JBDLID010000147.1 coordinate 6,532, forward strand.
ACATAATGGATTGTATCCACCACAGGTGAGTAAAATGAGTCAAACGTATAATGTTGCAGTAGCTGGAGCCACCGGAGCAGTTGGCGGTGCCATGCTTGATGTCCTGGCCAGAAAAAATTTCCCTCTCAAAGAACTGCGTCTGCTTGCCTCAGAACGGTCTGTGGGTAAAAAACTTCAATTCGATGGCAGTGATATAGAGGTAGGTCTCCTCTCCAAAGATGCCTTTGAAGGTATTGATATCGCCCTTTTCTCTGCAGGGGCCAGCCGTTCAATTGAATTTGGTCCGGCCGCCGCTGCCGCAGGTGCTGTGGTTATTGACAACTCAAGCGCCTATAGAATGGAAAAGGACATTCCTCTGGTGGTACCCGAGGTCAATGGTCACGCCATCGCCCAATATACCAACCGCGGCATCATCGCCAACCCCAACTGTTCCACCATCCAGATGATGGTGGCCCTCAAGCCGATCTATGATAAGGTTGGAATCACACGTATTGTGGTCTCCAC
>JBDLID010000148.1:0-7006 GCA_039715055.1 Thermodesulfobacteriota bacterium
TTTACCTTTTACCACGACCCGCTGGTCAAGGCCTGTAAGCTGGATGGTTCAGCAATCGGGGTCTGCTGGCCTCCGACAGAAGAATAGAAAGCAGCTTCCTCAGGGAGTCAGCGGCAGAAGGTTTGCAAGGTCTCCAGGTCGGATTGTGACAGCCGGTACTGGTGACTGTTGTCATTGATGACCATCTGTGCGGTTTTGTCAAAAATGTGCACCGCTTTTCGGTAGTCCAGCACTTCGTCATTTTTTCCCAGAAAAATAAGAGTCGGGACCCCGGCTTCGATCACATCAAACTGCCTGAGTAACTCCACATCTTCTCTTGCAAAAAACCATTTGTCCCCGGAGGCGAATTTTGTATTCCAGCCGGTGAATTCCGCCAGGTCCAGCGCTTCAACCACCGGGTTGATCAGCACCAGGGGCCACTGGTGCTCAGCGGCCAGCGAGGCGGCGAGCAGCCCGCCGGTGGAGTTACCCAGCAGAACAAATGGCTGCAGGGCGAAGTGATCTCCAATATAGCCATCCAGAAAATCGTACCATGCCGCCGGGTTGTTGGGCAGATTCGGGGTGTACACCCCGGCGCCAAAGAAGTTCTTCAGGGTCTTACCGGTGGAGGAGTGTTCGCCTGAGCCATTGAGACCGTGAATGAGAAGGATGTTTTGCATAATCTCAAAGTATGAGAAATCTGCAATGGAAGCCACTTTTATTTAATGGACCGGCAGGCGGTTGACGATAAAGAAGCAGAGAGGGTATGGGCAACTGTTATGTAATGAGATTATGAGGGGCCATTGGGCCACTTGTTTATTTCCCAATTACCTGGCAGGACCCATCCTGGCAATGTTATTTTGTGTAAAATTTGCGATCAGTTAACTTGTTGAAGAAATAGTTGATTGAACTCTAAAGGAGGAAACGAGGTTGCGGGAGCGGTAGCTGAGCCTTTCGATCAGGTACGCATATTGCAATGTGCAAGTGTAGCATTTTACTCTCCCCTGAAGGAAGGTCATGAAGAAGAGAATCATAAAACTTTTATCTCTTGTCACACTTGTTACTGGTCTGTTGGTGTGTGTCCCGATTCAGTCTCTAGCTGAATCGACCATACTGTCCACTTTTATTGAAAAGAGTTCGGCCTCTTTTGTTGACACAGTCTACACCCGGCATGATTTTATTTACACAACCGGTCTTGATACAGATTCCGTCCAGCTAAACACCCCGAAAATTGCCGCTGCTGAAGAGATCCCGACCATCGCTCCTCTGGTCGATAATGAACTGACCTACTTCCTCTACTCCAAACCTGCTGCAGATCTTGTTTCCGACAGGTACACCTGGTATGCCGGATTTGGCTGTGACGTAGATTCCTTTGCCCCCCGTGCTCTGGTTGTCGGCCTCAGGGCACAATTTTAGCCTGCATTTCTCATCTAAATGGCTAGTACCTACCCTTGAATCTACTGTTTTGACTGGCTTCTCGCGCCAGTTTTCAAGAGGAAAACGGGTGGGCCAGATCCGGCTTGCCCCCTCCCCACTAAGTGAACCCGCTATCCCTGACAGCGCTGGTCTATATTGGGCCACTGGCCTGTTTTGCGTCAGTCAAAATGCTCCAGTTGAATGTGCAGGCACTCTTTTTGTGCTCAGGGCAACCGTCTGGTTTTCTGAGATTTAATGGTTTCAGGTAGTTTGGCACTGATCTTGAAAAAACCTTGTCTTTAGAAGCTGGTCGATCAGCACCAGTGGCGTGTATTCGGTGATTCAACAGGAAGCCTTGAGAAACAAATGATCAAGCGGTTAAAATTATTTCTGTCAATTTTTCTTCCCTGGGCGACAGTTCTTCTTGTTTTTTCAGTGTACTTCTTTTTCACGGAGATTGAAAAGACAGAGCAGGTCCGCATGGAAGGTGAGTTGCTGAATGTTAACCTTGGAAAACAGGCAGTCAGCCAGGAATTCAAAGGAATTGTTTCTGATCTGCTTGTTCTGAGCAGGCATCGGGCCTTCAGTACGACAGACACCGCTCTTTCCGGAGAGAGCATGGCCTGGCTGAGCCATGATTTTCGTGTATTTGCCGAGTCAAAAAAGCTCTACGACCAGGTTCGTTTCCTGGACCCCTCAGGAGTGGAAGTTATCCGTGTTAATTACAACCGTGACGGGACAGCCGCTGTTGTATCCGATGAGTTTCTGCAGGATAAAGGAGAGAGCTACTATTTTCGGGGCTCAGTCGGCCTGGCCGAGGATTCGGTCTATGTTTCACCGCTTGATCTCAATATTGAGCACGGCCAAATCGAGAAGCCTTTTAAGCCGATGATTCGTTTTGGTACGCCGGTGATCAATGAAGACGGTAAAAAGATCGGTGTTTTTTTCCTGAACTACCTGGCAGAGCGATTACTGGCAAATCTGCATAAAGCCATGATAAATGTCCATGACCATGCATCCCTTGTCAACAGGGACGGTTTCTGGCTCCACCACCGTGACCCGGAAAAAGAGTGGGGATTTTTACTTGACCACGGCCAGAGCGTTGCCAGAGAAGAACCGGAGGTCTGGCAGAGGATCAAAGGGGAGGAGAGCGGCCAGTTTGTCAATCGTACCGGGCTGTTTACCTTCATTGCCATCCACCCCCTGCAGATTGCCCGGGAAATTTACATGGGCAGTGAGCATGGCGTAAGCCTGCCGACCGAGCAAGACTACCGCTGGACAATCATTTCCCATGTGTCAAGAAGCACTCTTGAGCGGGAGAGGGGAACACTGCTCCTGACACTGCTGAAACTCACCGGTCCTGCCCTTGCCCTTCTTGCGCTCATCAGCTGGTATCTTTCCCTGGCCCGAATGAAAAACAGGGAGTCGGATGAGCAACTTAAAAAAGATGCCCTGAAGACCCAGGTTTTACTGGATCTTCATAAAAATGTAGCGGCGCTCCAAGGGCGGGAGCTTTATCACTATGTCCTGGACAAGGCGGTGGAGTTGACCGACAGCCGGGTCGGTTATCTGCACGAGGTTGAAGGAGCAGGCGGTGATTCAACCATTAACCTTATCGAGTGGAATCGGGAAACAGTGGAAAACTGTACGGCAACCTGTGATACCCACTACCCTCTCGCTGAAGCGGGAATATGGGCGGACAGTGTTCGTTTGCAAAAACCAGTGATCCACAATGATTATCAGAATAGCCCTGCCAAGAAAGGTTACCCCGAGGGCCACGTTAATATCGTCCGTCACTTGAGTATTCCGGTTATCGGTGACGGCAAGGTGACACTGGTTATCGGGGTGGGAAACAAAGAAACAGATTATTGCGATAATGATATTTTTCAGATTCAGCTCATTGCCAATGAGCTGCAGGACATTTTATCCCAGCGCAGGGTGGCCGAGGTCAAGAGTCAGCTGGAGTTGCGACTGAAACAGGCTCAGAAGATGGAGGCCATCGGTCTGATGGCAGGAGGTGTTGCCCACGATTTGAACAATATTTTATCGGGAATCGTCGGCTATCCGGAGATACTTCTCAACGGACTGTCCGAAAAAGACAGCCTGAGACAGCCCATAGAAGCCATCCACCAGTCGGGAAAAAGGGCCGCTGCAGTAGTGGAGGATCTCCTGACCGTGGCAAGGGGTGTCGCAACCATTCAGGAAAGTTATGACCTTCATCTGCTGATTGAGGAATACCTGGAATCTCCCGAGTATCTGAAAGTCAAATCACTCTATCCCGAAGTTGGCTGCCAATGCACTTTTCAGGCTGAAAGTAGTAGCGTCATCTGCTCTCCGATTCATATTAAGAAGTGTATTATGAACCTCGTCACCAATGCGATGGAGGCTGTAGGCGAACAGGGTTCTGTCAGTTTGTTTTCGAAAAATCAATATGTTGATGAAAGGCTCAGCAAAAACCTGGATATCGAAAAAGGGTTGTGTATAGTCATCGGCATCCGGGATAACGGACCGGGTATTGCCAGCTCCGCCCTCGACCAGATCTTTGAACCGTTTTACACAAAAAAAGCAATGGGCCGGAGCGGTACCGGACTCGGCCTGACAGTGGTCTGGAACAGCATGGAGGATCATCAGGGAAAAATCACTGTTGAGAGTAATGAGAAAGGAACATTGTTCCAGCTCTACTTTCCGGTAAACAGTGAACAGAGCAGCACAGCTGCGAATAACCGCGTTGATTGTGAAATCGAAGGCGGTAACGAAAAGATTCTGGTTGTCGATGACGAGCCGGAATTACGTGATATAGCATCGAAAATGCTTGAGCTTCTCGGCTACCAGGTCGACTCGGTCGGTTCAGGTGAGATGGCCCTTGAATTTCTCAGGGAGAGGCCGGTCGATCTCATCATGCTGGATATGATCATGAAACCGGGGTGGAGCGGTTTCCAGACCTATAGAGAGGTTATCAAACTGTATCCGGAACAGAATGCCCTGATTGCCAGCGGTTTTTCTGAGAATGAAGATGTGAAAGCAACAATTCATCTGGGCGCCGGCGGCTTTATCAAAAAGCCATATTCCCTGGAGCAGCTCGGCCGGGCAGTGAAGGAGGTGCTCCAGGACTGAGCAGCTCCAACCCTTGAGCATAACAGCAGAGCCCTTTCACCTCATCCCCGCACGGGCGGGCTCCCTGGCCCGCATCACATATTCATAGTTTGTCCTCCCCAAGGGAGTCTGGTGGAAAAGCGATTTTCCGGCAGGCTCCCTTTTTTTTTCCGTAACATCGATTCCTCCCCTCTCCCGAACATTTTGGTCAATAGTCCGTCATTCTGTGTATCGCTGATGTACCTGCATTATTCCCCAACAACAGCATCGGCTGATATTATCTCTGCTGTTTAGAGGATAAATAGTGCGTGGAGCAGTTTACCATTGATTGCAGATTGGTTTTGTATATTTTCCCTGAACTCTCTATAATGATTCTCATTTGGTTACGGTGGGCACTCTCGGTAGTGATTTGAATGTTCTGATATTATACATTTTTTATGCTGTGAGAAGGTCAGATAATTTGACCATATGGAAATACTTCCATGCGAAAACGGGTCAGAATAGATATTGATTATCGCAAGGACTGCTGATGGGGGCTTAAAGACGTGGTTGCACGTCTGCAACAGTTCTCGCCAGGAGACGGGTATCGATTTCTCTGCCGTAGTGAGATGGCACGGGAGATGGTTCCGTTGATCAGTGGTGCCGGCGGGGAAATCGTTGAGGAAGATGTTCGCTCATACGGAGTTGTCATGCTGGTCCGTAAAGTAGAGTAGTTGCAGTTCTGAAATCAGGGCAATTGGCGTTGCTTATTAAATAGTTACCGAATAAATTCATATCCGGGTGGTGATTGATGTAATTTGTGTTAGGGTGCATGCAGGGTTATGATATTGGGACTCAAAATCAGTACATTGCGTACTGGTTATCTGTGAAAGGAGCATTGTGCTCTCCCCGGTGCTCGACCAGCTATGATGACAAAACGAATCAGCGGCATCCTGCTTCACCCAACCTCCCTGCCGTCTCACTGGGGCATCGGTGATCTGGGTCCCGGCGCCCGAACATTTATTGATTTTCTCCACAACTCAGGCCAGCACATCTGGCAGATGCTCCCCCTGGGGCCGACCGGTTATGGTGACTCGCCCTATCAGTCGCTTTCCGCATTTGCCGGCAACACCATGCTGGTCAGCCCGACAATCCTCCTCGAATTCGGCCTGCTGCAGGAAAAAGATATCGACCGGCAGACCTTCCCCGATGATCATGTCGATTACGGGGCTGTCATTTCCCATAAGCGTGATCTTCTTAAAAAAGCTCACCAGACATTTATCTCCAGTAACCCTTCGGTCATTGTTGCCCAGTATCGTCGGTTTTGTTCGAGCCAGGCCCACTGGCTGGACGACTATGCTCTGTTTGCAGCGCTCAAGGAGTTTCATCAGAACCGGCCCTGGGTTGAGTGGCCGGTGGAGCTGGTGCAGCGTGATCCTGAAGCGTTGTCGGCCTGGTCGGAACAGCTTGAGCAAGAGATTGAGGAGCACCGTTTCGCCCAATTTCTGTTTTTTGACCAGTGGGCCGGGCTGCATCGTTATGCAAACTCCAGGGGAGTCAGGATTATTGGCGACATTCCAATCTTTGTCGCCCACGACTCGTGTGATGTCTGGAGTCACCAGGAGTGGTTTCTGCTCGATAAAAAGGGGGAGCCGACAGTGGTCGCCGGGGTACCGCCCGACTATTTCAGTGAAACCGGTCAGCGCTGGGGCAACCCGCTCTTTGACTGGCCGCAGCTCAAAAAAGACAACTACTCCTTCTGGGTCAAACGGTTCCGTCTGCTGGCCGACATGTACGACTTTATCCGTATTGACCACTTCAGAGGATTTGCCGGATACTGGGAGATCCCGGCCGAGGAAGAGGTAGCCGTCAACGGCTGCTGGAAAAAGGGTCCGGGGAGTGAGCTGTTCAGGGTGCTTGAAGAAGAGCTTGGCGGAGAGGTGCCGATTATTGCCGAGGATCTGGGACTCATCACCGATGATGTCATCGAGCTGCTCGATGAACTGGGCTATCCGGGAATGGCTGTACTTCAGTTCGGTTTCGGGGCGGTTGAAGACGGTGCCAGCTCCTCCACCTTTCTCCCCCATAACCATCACCCAAACCAGGTCGTTTACACGGGCACCCATGACAACGATACGACTCTGGGGTGGTGGAGAGAACAGTCCGAGGAGGTGAGGGACTTTACCAGGCGCTATCTCAACTGTGACGGGAGGGTTATCCACAGGGACATGATCCGGGCAGCCCTGTCATCGACGGCAAAGATTGCCATTTTTCCTCTCCAGGATTTACTGGGCCTTGGAAATGAAGCGCGGATGAACAGACCCAGCAGTTCAAGCGGCAACTGGCAATGGCGTTTTAGCTGGGAGTCGATTTCGCCTGACCGCATTGAGGATTTAAAACAGATGACCCGGTTGTACGGCCGAATTGAGCCCCAGCTGGATAAGGACCGGGCAAAGGCCCATCAATATCAGGTAGACAGTGTTAAAAATCAGTCGAATAAGACGATTGCTTGAGATGAGGTAAGGCAATGACGACTTCG
>JBDLID010000149.1:0-6920 GCA_039715055.1 Thermodesulfobacteriota bacterium
CATGGGTTCCCTGCAGGGGGTGGCAAGTAAAAACACCTACCTGCTCACCGTGGATGACAGTTGCGTACAGTGTAAAAAGTGCCGGAAAGTCTGCCCCATCGATACCTATCCCGGAGGCTACAGAGAGGAGTCCGACCCCGGCCAGGTGCCGTCCATAGAGTGTCTGCGCTGTTCAAACTGCGTGACCAATTGCCCGAAGAAGGCATTGTCCTTCAAATAAAGTGCCACAGGAGAGAAGTATGAGAACAGCTGTTTTGATTATCAATGGGAAGAAGGCCGGACTTCCGGCAATACGGGAGGCGGTGAAAACAGTCCGTGATGATGGGCACGACCTCCAGGTCAGGGTTACCTGGGAGTATGGCGATGGGCTGCGCTATGTCACAGAGGCCGCCGGCCTCGGAGCCGACGTCGTTATTGCAGGAGGTGGAGACGGAACGGTAAACGAACTGGCCCACGGCCTGGCTCTGCTTGACGCTCAAAAACGGCCGGCCCTTGGCATTCTGCCCCTGGGGACGGCCAATGATTTTGCCACCGGCTGCGGGATACCTACCGACCCCTTATCCGCCCTTCGTCTTGCCCTTACGGCTGAGGCGGCGGCGGTGGATATCGTTCAGGTAAATGACAGGTATTTTATCAATGTCGCATCCGCAGGCTTCGGCGCCGCGGTGACCACCAAAACCCCCGTGGAGTTAAAGAACTTTCTCGCCGGTGGAGCCTATACACTGATGGGAATTATAAAGGCATTCAACTTCAATCCTTATTCCGTACGCGTTGTCAGTGAGAAATATGAGTATGAGGGAGAGGCAGTTGTCGGCGCCATCTGCAATGGTCGTCAGGCGGGAGGCGGACAGATCCTGGCCCCTGGCGCCTTTATCAACGATGGCTTGTTTGATGTCCTGATAGCCAGGTCCTTCCCGGCGAAGGCCCTGGAACAGGTCACCCAAGAGGTCAAAGAACCAACTCCTGATGGTGAATTCATCACTCGATTTCAAGCCTCTTGGCTGGAGTCCTATGCAGATAAAGCGATTCCCGTCAACCTGGATGGAGAACCCATCCACTCCAAAAAAATCCGCTATGAAATCATACCGGGGGAGATCAAATTAACAGTGCCGGAAAATTGCCCTTGTATCAAAAGATAAATAAAGCGTATGATTGACCATGCCTTTTTCCGAGATACGTTCTTATTCCTAAAAACGAGTTTCACCGTGATGAAAACAACCAATTTATCAAAAGCTTATATCCAGCGACCTCCAGTGATCATCAGTGCCTCTCTGTTTATCTTTCTCTTATTGATCACTTTTCCCCATGGTGCTGAAGCCACCTATGAAAAACCGATAAACCTGTCGGCAAAAGAGATCCTGGCTCCGGAACTGGTCAAAGGCAGCTATCACTCGGTGAGAGATGAGGTCAGAAATGATGGTCTCTTCAACCACTATCGCGTTGACTCCAGATTCGGCAGCTTTGAGGCGGGCTCCACCAAGGATCTGAAAATCCTTGTCCATGAGCTGAGTGCCATCGCCGCCATGGAGAAGGTGGAGACTGACGACACCGCCCTGGCGGGGTTGAAACAGTCCGGTCAGAATACTGTAACCGGCATAAAGAACCTCTTCAATGATCCCGAAGCTACCATGGAGGGTGCGGCCTCCGGGGTGGGCAGTCTCTTCAACAGGGTCAAGAAAACCGTGGGCAAGAGAGAGGCCACCGGGGCAGAGGACAGCCGTTTAGAACAGCTGGTGGGGATCTCGAAATCAAAGGGAAAGATTGCCACCAGCTACGGGGTCAATGTCTACTCCCGCAACCCGGCCCTGCAGGCGGAGCTTGACCGTCTGGGCCAGGCCGACTTCGTCGGCGGTCTCGGGGTCGGGGTGGCGACAAGCTTTGTCCCCGGGGTGGGCGGCCTGGTCTTGAGTGTCTCCGGAACCGCGAGGCTGCTCAATGAGGCGATCAACACCACCCCGGCCTCAGAACTCTGGCTGCAGAACAAAACAAAACTGCTGGCGATGGGGGTTGATGAGTACATTGTCGAGCTCTTTCTCAACAACCCGTCCTTTTCCCCGGCGCTTGCCACCGTCATGGTCGCCGCTCTGGAGTCCATGAAGGGGGTGGAGGCGCGTGATCTTTTCATCACCGTAGGGCTGCAGGCCGCCAACCCCGCCATGGCCGCAACAATCACCAAGATAACGGTCATGACCGCAGCCTATCACAAGGAGATCGCCCCGCTGAAGAGCATCTCGCCCATGGCCAGACTGACCCAGGGAATACGAAAGGACGGCACCCGGGTGGTTCTCCTCCCCACCGATTACATTATCTGGAGCGAACTGGTTGCCGATGCGGCAACATCCATCCATGGCCAGGCCCAGGGAAATGGGCTTGAACTCTGGCTCCTTGGTTCCGTCAGTGACAGGGCCAGAGGGGAACTTGGGAAACTGGGGTGGAAGATCCATACTGAAACGGGGCCGCGGCTCCTTCCCGCCGGAAAGTGACATTGCCGGATTATGAAAAGCACTGAAAAATCAATGGCCTGCTGGCCCACTTCTGCAGTTCTGCTGCCACTTGTCACCCTTATCCTGCCCTGTTCCGTGCTGGCAGAGGCTAAGCAACAAAAGGAAGAAGTGATGCAGCACTCTGGACCGCAGCAGGAGTCAATCCATCACGACAAACTGCCCGACGACCCGACGAAAGTGGTGACCAAGTTAGGTATCGGTTATACGGACCAGTTTTCCCTGCGCGGCTCATTTGGCCTGGATGAGATCCACAAGATCAATGGACGCATCAGTGAGGACGCCAGTGACTGGCGGATCGGCGGTTCCTGGCTCTTCAAGCTGGGGATCGTAAATGTCAGCTTTGGCAAAACCGAGTACGACCATGGGGGGAGCCAGACCAACTACTCCATCGGCACCTTTGTCCCCCTGACGGTTTTCGGTTTTTCCCCCTTTGGCTGGCAGATCTTCCCCACCGCCGGCTACAGCCATAACGACGGCGATGTTGCCGTTGAAAATGTGGATCCGGAGATTGACTCCGACTGGGTCCTGATGCCGTCAACCAGCAACGGTGGCTACCTGGGAGGCTTTGCACTCAAGCCGTTGAGTGAACACTGGAACCTCATGGCCTTTGGCGGCGGATCGCTGGGGTCCGACAACTATTCCGGCTACTGGCTTGGTGGCGGGGCAGGCTGTAAGATCAACGCCCACCACTCGTTCAATGTTTTCGCATTTACCAGTGACAACAGTTACGGAGATGAGCAGAAGGTTGGTGCATCCTATACGTATCAGTTTAAATGACCATGCGTCGTACTTATAGCATCTAAAATTTTATATGAAAGTCTCTCCGATTAGCCGGAACGGAAGGGAGTCGGTGGTGTGTTGCCACAACAATTCACAGCTTGCGAGGACGTTTGGCAATACACTGCCGACTCCCCTGGCTTACATTCTTCGATGTGGATGGAAATTCCGTCCATGAGGATTAGTTTTTAAATGAACTTGCAGAAGGAGAAAATATGAGTGCTCGTGACGTCATCCTGGATTTGCAAAAGCGGATGGGCCGTAACATTATCGGCCAGAACGAGGTGGTGGAACGACTGCTGCTTGCCATGCTCTGCAACGGCAATGTCCTGGTTGAGGGTCTACCCGGCCTTGCCAAGACACGGGCCATCAAGGGACTTGCCAAAAACATGGAAGCGGATTTCAGCCGCATCCAGTTCACCCCGGATCTGCTGCCTTCGGATATCACCGGTTCTGAGATGTATCTGGGTGAGGATAGTACTGACAGATTCGAGTTCCAGCCTGGCCCCATCTTTGCCAACATCGTCCTTGCCGATGAAGTGAACCGGGCGCCTGCCAAGGTGCAGGCCGCACTGCTTGAGGCCATGGAAGAGCGGCAGATCACGGTGGCCGGAACCACCCACGCCCTGCCTCCCCTGTTTATGGTTATGGCCACTCAGAATCCGGTGGAGCAGGAGGGGACCTACCCCCTGCCCGAGGCCCAGATGGACAGGTTCCTCATGCACGTCTTTATCACCTACACCGATGACCTCTCCGAGCGGGAAGTCATCAGGCTTGTCCGTGGTGAAGAGCGGAAAAAAATTCACGCTGAAGGCAAGGGGAAGGATGAGGCGCAGGAACCCATTGGTCAGCAGGCGGTTTTTGACGCCAGGGCTGAAATCACGGAAATAGCCATCCCCGAGCCCATGGAAGACTATATTGTCGCCCTCGTTGCCGCCAGCCGCAGGCCAGCGGAACTGAGTGAGGACCTGGCAAAGTACATCCAGGTGGGGGTCAGCCCCCGTGGCTCCATCGCCCTCGACAAATGCTCCAGGGCCCATGCCTGGCTGCAGGGGAGAGACCATGTCACTCCCGATGATATTCGGGCAATTGTCGGCGACTGTCTGCGCCATCGTCTTGGCCTGAGTTTTGAGGCGCAGGCCGACGGCCTGACAACGGATGATGTCATCGCCAAGCTGGTTTCCCTGGTGCCCGTGATATAAAGACAGTTAAAAGTGCAAAGTATCGCGGCTTCGCCGCCTAATTGAACTTTCAACTTTATACCCCTCAAGGGGGTACTGAAAAGAGTAAACTTTAGACTGAATTATGGACTGGAGCAAAGTCAAAAGAAAAACCGTCAAGACGGACAAACCGGAAGGGGTCTACACCAACCTCGAAGAGTTGATCCGTATCCGCTTCAAGGTGGGCGATTTTTCCCTGCAGCCCAGACAGCCGGTGACCTCTGTTCTTTCCGGCCGTTATGCCTCCAGGCTGCGTGGCCGGGGCCTGAATTTTGAAGAACTGCGCAGGTATCACCCGGGCGACGACACCCGTACCATGGACTGGAAGGTCACCGCCCGCACCCGTAGCCCCCATGTGCGGGTCTACACCGAGGAAAAGGACCGTGTAGTGCTGCTCATTGTCGACCAGCGAAGCAACATGTTCTTCGGCACCAAAAACAGGCTGAAATCCGTTACCGCTGCAGAACTTGCAGCGCTGGCGGCATGGCGCGCCATAGATTCCGGAGACCGAGTGGGAGCCATTGTCTTTAACGACACCGAACTGGTGGAGATCCGTCCCCAGCGAAGCCAGGAGGCTGTTATGTCCATACTGGGTGCGGTGGTTCACATGAACCATCAGCTGTCGGCAGACTCCACCCGGGAATCCAATGAAAAGATGATCAACCGTGCCCTGCAAAAGGCCAGGGCTCTTGCCGGCCACGACGTCCTGGTCGTCTTGGTCAGCGACTACTTCGGGGTCGATGAAGAGTCAGAGCGTCTGGTCACCGAGATGGGGGCCCACAATGATGTCATCGCCTTTCTGGTCCATGACCCCATGCGGATGCAGCCTGTCCCCCACAAGCTTGCCCTCAGTGACGGCAGCCTGCAGATGGAGATCGATTTCAAGGACAACCGGACCCGGGAGAAACTGGTGACAGACTTCAGGGCAGAACAGGAAAAGATCACTTACTTTTTACGCAAACTTTCCGCCCCCCTACTGATGGTGAGCAACAGTGGTGATGTGAGCGATCAGGTGCGAAAGCTCCTCGGTGTACCGGTAAGACAGTAAAAAGTTGATGGTGTCGTAAAAACTCTTCATCTCCTTCGTTGCTGCGAAATTTCTATCATTGCGACGTACCCTGAGTACGCCGCAATGATAGAAATTTCCCGCGCCTCGGATATGAAGCTTTTTACTTAACCATCTGGTATTTTACCTTTTTTAAGAACTTTTCAAAGTTACAAGTGCGAAGTATTGCGGTGTTGCCGCCACATTGACTGAATAAACCAACAATGGACAGCAAATACAGCCTCAGCAACCTGCGTGATATTGCCATCCCGGAGCCGCCTCCCCTGTGGCCGCCGGCTCCCGGGACCATAATACTGCTTGTCTTCGTCTTCCTCGCCGTATGCTATGCTGCCTTACTCTGTTATCGACACTGGAAACAGAATGCCTATCGGCGGGCAGGGCTACTCCTCCTCCAGGATGCCGTCACTAAGCACGATATGGCCATCACCCTGAAACGGGTGGCCATGGCCGCCTTTTCCCGCGAAGAGGTAGCCTCCCTTTATGGTGAGGAGTGGATTGCTTTTTTAAATAATAGCTGCAATCGATGCAATTTTTCGCCATCATTCATCAGCGGCGAGGAGAAACGGGCAAGCCGGGATGAGCGTGATATTGCCGCCCTCTGGATCAAACATCACATAAGCCACCAACCGGGTGCAGGGTGAAAACTGGATTATAACATGTATACACTCTCCTACCCATGGCTCCTTTTGCTGCTTCCCCTCCCCCTCCTGTTTATGCGCATACTTCCGCCCTACCGTGAGTCGAAACAGGCCATCAAGGTTCCCTGGTTTCAGCGCCTGGCTGACATGTACAAAAAAAATCCGGCCAAGGGGGCGGTTATTGCCGAATCCAGCAAATTCCAGATTCTCCTCACCTGGCTGGCCTGGTTGCTGATCGTTGTCGCCCTGACCAGACCGCAGTTCCTTGAGCCCCCCATTGAACAGGTACTCCCCACCCGCGACATCCTCCTCCTTGTCGATCTTTCCGGCTCCATGGAGACCAAGGATTTCACTGATCGTAATGGAGAAAAGGTTGATCGGCTGACCGCCGTCAAAGAGGTGCTGGATGATTTTCTCACCCGGAGGAAGGGAGACCGGGTGGGACTGGTGGTGTTCGGCAACGCTGCCTTTGTCCAGGTTCCCTTCACCCAGGACCTTGAGGCCTGCCGTCTCCTCCTCAGCGAGATGGCAGTGCGTATGGCCGGTCCCCGAACCGCCTTCGGCGACGCCATCGGCCTTGGTATCTCCCTGTTTCAGCGCAGCGAGGTGGAAGAAAAGGTGATGATCGCCCTCACCGACGGCAACGATACCGGCAGCAAGGTCCAGCCCACCCAGGCGGCAAAGATTGCCAATGACAATGACATCGTCATCCATG
>JBDLID010000150.1:0-6905 GCA_039715055.1 Thermodesulfobacteriota bacterium
ATCTTCAAGATCCAGGGTCAATACATCGGCTCCAATTGTGGGGGCCTTGCCAACCATCTTCTCATTGTTGCTTGGGACATAAAATACAGATCGCATGACAGCCATGACAGGTTACTCCTTTCTTGTCTTGATATGGTGCTGAAGACTGTTTCTGCACCATGGATTGTTTTTGTAAATGTAAATTTGTCTAGCGTTTATTCACCTGTGAGTTTCCTGTTCTTCGGAGCATTCTCTTTAACAGAAGGCGCCTTGGAAAATTGTCTCGCGGAGTCTACGCTTACCTCGCTCCAATTCTTTGTTGCGGGGGAAGTTTTAAACCCGGATTGAATAAAGCTTAGCCGAACACTTTGTCCTCGGAGGTAAGTGACCGCAGGGGGACTCCGGTATCGACTATATGCCTGTTGGGAGATTTCATTCACGCCTCGACCTGGAGTGAAAATGGTGATTTTTCAAAGTACCAAGAATTCGGCCAGGTCATTAAAGCAGTTTTGTTCATTTCCTTTTGCCGGGCGGCAGGGTCTCCTGGTTGTGTTCGGTTTAACTGCCGAATGTATCTCCTGTTGTTAATCCATTTTCCTTGGCAAACTCAGCTGCCCCCAGCTTTTTCGAACCTGCCGGTTGAATGACAAGTACACGGATAGAGCCATCTCCTGTTGCTATGGAAAAAGAGTCGTCAGAGAGCGAAACAACAGCTCCCGGTTTTCCTGGTTCTGTTCCCTTCCGGGCATCAAAAATTTTACAGGGAGCACCATTGACCAGTGTTGCTGCTCCAGGAGCCGGATTGGCTCCACGAATGAGGTCGTGCACTTTCTGGGTTGGTTGACTCCAGTCGATGACAGTATCATTGGCTGTAATCACCGGTTGAAATGAAGCCTGCGCCTCATCTTGGATAATGGGTTCTGCTTTTCCTTCCCTGATCAATTTAACGGCCCTGGCAATGAGTTTGATTCCCAGTGGGTAGAGTTTCTCAAAATAGACACTTTTCACTGTGTCGTCTTCAGTGATGTCAACTTTCTCCTGAAGAAGAATAGGGCCGGTGTCAACGCCTTCGTCAATAAAATGAATAGAAACACCAGTTTCTTTTTCACCGTGAATGAGAGCCCAGTTTATTGCCGAGCCGCCACGGTATTTGGGAAGAAGAGACGGGTGATAATTTATTCCTCCCTTCTTTGCGATTTTGATCATTTCAAGGGGGACAAAAGAAGTCACAAAAGCAAGTACAAGCAAGTCCGGCTGTTGTCCTTTTACCCAGGAGATAGCTTCCTGGCTTTTCAGGAGCTTGGTTTGATAGAGTGGGATCGAGTGTTTTTGGGCACACACTGTAACGGGATTGGGGTACTTCTGATTCGGCTTGTCAGGGATTGTGATAACACCGACAATGTTCTCCCCCTGATCGATAAGTGATTGGAGTGATTCCGCGCCAAAAGGTGCCTGGCCAATAAAAACGATCCTCATCGTAACTCTCCGACCTCCTCCCACTGAAGACTCATCAGGGAGCAGGTGTTTTTCGTTTATTTGTTTGCATGCTGACAAAGAAGTTTGTTGTGGGAACGGATTCAGGAATCATCATTGTCAGTTGCCTGTTTGTCCATGGGCAGGAGCCCCTCAGCGGCTGATATCCCACAGTGGGACTGCTGTCTATATATTCTGGTCTGGCCAGTAATATTACTGTAGTGAATTAAGATGAATCTGTCAAATCTTTTTGAGAATAGTTGTTTTGTCGATACATAATTGGCGGCAATATATTTTATCCGTTAAATCAATAGGTAACAAGCTATTGTGTGTTGAGACATAAATTTTTTCATTGGTGGATAACTCGGTTTTTCTGATTTGGAGAAGATAAACCTGAAAAGGATAGCTGAGGCATTGTAAAATTACTACTGGTCTTACCAGATCGGCAGGTAAGGGGTGGATGGGTAACAGTTGGGTGGAAAATACGTGACCAGTACATTTAAGGTAAATTCAGTAACCGTTTTTCGCAGGATAAACAATGGGGGGGGCTAGGGATGCCCTGGGTGAAAGTCGATACCCGGCGGGCCGAACTCATTGCTGCTGTCGGATCGAGAAAGGAGGTCCAGGGCGCGCAACAAAGAGATGTGGTTGCTTATACTATCAAAATCTAAGTTGATTAACTGGAGAGGAATGTGTCAGCCAATTTATCCAGCAAAACTGTGACAAATTAATTAGTCGCTACAAAGGCCAAAAGGGATGTTGACATGTTTCATCCTGTTTATAAAACCTCTGGCAACCTTAAGCAGAAAGGGAAAATCGTTTTTTGGGACCGAGAGAGTGAACTGATGAATACCGATCATTTTAGGGAGGTAATCTGGAAACCAGCTCTTGAAAAGGCAGAAGTGGAATATCGGCCGCCAATATAGACTCGACATACCTTTGCGACTTTGATGATAGATGCAGGGGAAGACTTGGGATGGGTGCAGCGGATGCTAAGACATGGAAGCCTGCAGATGATCTACACCAGATATTATTCTTGGGTGAAGAGGTGCGAACAAAAGTAACACCAAGCACAAAAAAAAGGGTTTAGATCAAAATGACCTAAACCCTTGAATTTGTTGGTAGCGGGGGGCGGATTTGAACCACCGACCTTCGGGTTATGAGCCCGACGAGCTACCAGACTGCTCCACCCCGCGATATGTGTGGCTACTATAAAGGTTCTGGCTGATTAGTCAAGAGTATTGTGAAGGGCTGATGCTAATTGGAAGGCGGGGCCAGAGACCGCAGTCTGGCTGTGATTTCCTCCGGAAGAGGTGTCAGTTTGCCATTGCGATTAACAGGGGCGTGCAGGGTGAACCCCTTTGCCAGGAGTTTGGTTTTTTTGTCCGCTTCTTCTCTTAAAATCCGGTAGCTGAATTTACAGGTCAGTTTTTTCAGTTCAGTGATTCTTGTCTCGATAATAACCAGGTCATCATAAAAAGCCGGTGCCTTGAACCTGATATGGCACTCCACCACCGGCATGATGATGCCGAGTTTTTCAATCTCCTGGTAAGGGCAGACCAGCTCCCGCATAAATTCGGTGCGGCCCATTTCAAAATAGCGCAGGTAGTTGGCGTTGTAGACCACAGCAGCGGCATCGGTGTCACCATAGATGACCCGGTGAAGGATTGAGTGTGTCACTGCGTTCATTTCAGCGGCTGACACTGCGCTCTGTCAGTTTTTCCATGAGTTTTTCACCGCTGGCGACATAGTTTCCTTTTTCGGCTGCTTGTTCACCATTGCGCTCGTTGAAGGTGAGACCGCTGCCGTCTGTTGTCTCACGTGAGTCGTAGAGCAGGGTGGGGACCGGGGAGTCGGTGTGGGTCCGCAGGCTTAACGGGGTGAAGTGGTCCATGGTGGCGATGAGGCGAAAGTCCTCACCCCTTTTTTCCAACCCCTCGACAATGGGACCGACAATCTTTTCATCAAAGTCCTTGATAGCAAGCATCTTGTGTTCAAGAGAACCCTGGTGTCCGGCTTCGTCCGGTGCCTCAACGTGGACGTAAACAAAATTTCCCCTTTCAAGACTATTAAGGGCTGCCTCTGCCTTGCCAGCATAGTTGGTGTCAATATAGCCGGTTGCGCCGGGAATATTGAGTACCTCGAGGCCGCTGACGACAGCCAGCCCCTTGAGAAGGTCCACCGCTGAAATAAGGGAACCTGTAAGTCCGAATCGATCGTTCAGACCTGGGGGCGTCGGGAGCTTGCCTTCACCCCAGAGCCAGACAGAATTTGCCGGATTGATACCATCACTGACTCTGGCCCTGTTCAGCGGGTGTTCCCTCAGAACTTCTGCAGCTTTTTTCACCAGGGTTTTCCACTCCGGGTCGGCCATGTATCGGTTCCAGGCCTCTGTCACATCTTTTTCAATATAATCGTGGGGAGGAACCGGGGCCAGTTCCGGGTAAGAACCGCGGACCAGCAGGATATGGCGGTAACTGATGCCGGCATAAAATTCGAAACGGTCAGTCCGGCAATGTTCATTCAAGGCCTGGATCAGGGTGCGGGAGGTGTCGGAGTCGATGTGGCCTGCGGAGTAGTCGATCATCCGCACCAGTTCATCCGGTTGTTCCTCAATGGTCACCAGGTTGCAGCGAAAGGCAGTCTGGTCCGGGTCAAGTTTGATCCCCATGGCCGCTGCTTCCAGTGGTGCCCGCCCGGTGTAGTAGGTCTCAGGCGGGTAGCCAAGAAGGGAGAGGTTGGCCACGTCACTTCCAGGTGGATAGCCCTCGGGGACGGTTCTGGTGAGGAAGAACTCGCCCCTGGTGCAGAGTTTGTCGAGCCAGGGGGTGTCGGCAGCCTCCAGAGGAGTTCTGTTGTTCAGCTCGGCTATTGGGAAATCGCCCATGCCGTCACCAACCAGAATAATGTATTTCATCTTAATCGCCCTGGCCGTTTTCGTTCAGGATGCGGAGCTTGATGGTCGGTTTTGCGCACTCGTTCAGCTGGTCAATTTCGGCAACCGCTTCAGCCACGGCCTGCTCCGAGGCCTCGTGACTGTGAAAGACGATGTTGACCGATTCGCTCCGACCTCTCCCCTTCTGAATTACCGACTTGATGGATATTCCATGGTTGCCGAAAATACCGGCAATGGTGGAGAGCACACCCGGCTTGTCGATGGCTCGGATCCTGAAGTAGTAGGGACAGGTGAGTTCGTTCATCGGCGTGATGGTCGGCTCGCCGATGGTTTCGGGCAGATATGACAGGGGCGGTACCCGGTTGATGGAGTTGTTGAGGATGTTGCGGCCGATGTCGACCAGGTCGGCCGCAACCGCACTGCCGGTAGGCATCATTCCTGCGCCCAGGCCGTAGAGCAGGACATTGCCGACCGTGTCGCCGGTAAAGTGGATGGCGTTATAGGCCCCGTTGATGTTGGCCAGCATGTGGGAGTCGGGAACCATGGTGGGGTGGACCCGGGCCTCGACATGGTCGCCATGGTTGCGGCTGATGGCGAGCAGCTTGATCCGGCAGCCAAACTCCCGGGCAAACTCGATATCGATGGGTTCGATTCTGGAGATTCCCTCGGTGTGGATATGGTCGAGGTGGACATTTTTGCCGTAGGCGATGGTCATCAGGATGGCCAGCTTGTGAGCGGTGTCGATACCCTCCACGTCATAGGTGGGATCGGCCTCGGCAAAACCCTGTTCCTGCGCATCCTTGAGTACCTCATCAAAGGCGACACCATGGTCGGTCATCTTGGTGAGAATGTAGTTGGCTGTGCCGTTCATGATCCCCATGATTGACTCAATTTTGTTGGCTGCCAGTCCCTCTTTAAGTGATTTGATAACCGGGATGCCGCCGCCGACGCTGGCTTCAAAGCCAACCTCGACATTGTTGGCAGCGGCCGCCTTGAAGATCTCCTTGCCGTGGATGGAGAGCAGCGCCTTGTTGGCGGTCACCACATGCTTGGACTTGTTGATGGCTGTAAGCATAAAGGACTTGGCCGGTTCGATACCGCCGATGAGCTCAACGACAATATCGATTTGCGGATCGTTGAAAATGTCGTTTGCGTCCTTTGAAAATTCGGCAGAAGAAAATTCATCGGGCAGGCTGTCAATGGCAATATCAGCGACGCGCGAGAGAATAACCCGGCAGCCGATTTTGCGCTCAAGGCGGTCCTGCTGGTCAAGAAGAGTCTGGGCAAGGCCCTGGCCGACTGTGCCAAAGCCGATCAGGCCGACGTGTATATTTTTCATAGGTTTGATCAAAAGGGATTGTGCGCCCGGTTGGGCGAGGTAACTATATGATTATTCGAGTATGTCTGGTGGCTACTGGTTCGTTTCCGGCAGCGCGCGGAAACACTGTGACAGAGTTCAATTCTGAATTTCTGGAAAATACCCGCTTTGGCTTGGAAAGTCAAAAGGAAGAGAAGATATTTTTCTGGCCTCGCCGGGTGATTTGGTTTATAGTCGGATGTCACTCTTTTGAGTGAATCTTCATTCATGTTCGCAAATCAGGTGGGAGTTTTTTAACTTCCAAACCCGTATAAACAGTATTGATAAAGGAGAACGTTATGGCTGTAAACATTCTGGCCTTCGGACCGAACGGCAGTGGAAAGGGCACCCAGGGTGCCATTGTCAAAGACAAGTATAATATGGACCATATTGAGTCCGGTGCGATTTTTCGTGAGCATATCAAGGGCGGTACCGAGCTGGGCATGAAGGCCAAGGAATATATTGAGCGCGGTGACCTGGTCCCCGATGAAATCACCATTCCCATGGTGCTCGAGACGCTGGCCAAGTCCAAGGAAAAGGGCTGGCTGCTTGACGGCTTCCCCCGTTCCCTGGCCCAGGCAGAGGCCCTGGACAAGGCACTCAAGGAGGCCGATATGCCTCTTGATTATGTCGTCGAGATTGTCCTTGATCGGCAGATTGCCAAAGATCGGATCATGGGACGCAGGCTCTGCGCCAACGACAACAACCATCCCAATCACATTGCATTTGACGCGATCAAGCCCACCGAGAAAGAAGACGGCACAATAGTCTGCCGGGTCTGCGGCGGCGAGCTTTCCGCCCGTGCCGATGACCAGGATGAAGACGCCATCAACAAGCGTCATAACATCTACTACGACACTGAGACCGGTACCATGGCCGCTGTAAACTACTTCAAAAACGGCAGCGGCGCCAAGGTGATCTCTGTTGACGGTTCCGTGGCCATCAAAGCGGTGACAGATTCTATCATGAAGGAACTCGATTAGTACTTTTTAGAGATTGATACGGGAGGGATGATGAATAACCAGTGAACCCTCCGGAAGGCCGGCCTGAACTGTGCTGCAGCAGTTCAGGCCTTTTTTTTTGCCTTTTTTGAGCGAATCCTTTAGAATTCTATCTTTTGACGATTTAATAAAAGCCTTTGTCTGACTGATCAATTTCTGGTAATGAACGGAGTCTTTTTGATCGTGCAGACCTGGCAGA
>JBDLID010000151.1:0-6896 GCA_039715055.1 Thermodesulfobacteriota bacterium
TGAGGCCGTTGTCTTTTTTGCCTGGTCGGTGACCTGGGCCTACCTGTCTTTTCGGTTGCGTTTTCAGGTGAAAAATTTCGGCACCTTTGTGTCGATACTGATCGTTGCACTCCTGGTCATCGCCGGCATGGCTCCCCGGGATCTCACCCCGCTGCTTCCTGCCCTGCAGAGCTGGTGGCTGCCGGTCCATGCCGGCGTCTCCATCATGGCCTACGGATTTCTCGGCCTCGCCTTCTGCGGCGGCATCATGTATCTCATCCAGAACTGGGAGCTCAAATCCAAACGTTTCGGCTATTTTTTTTCCCGGCTGCCTTCGCTTGACGCCCTTGACCAGTTGAACACTCACTGCCTGACCATCGGTTTCGGATTGTTGACATTTGGCATCATCACCGGCTCGGTCTGGGCCCGCCAGGCCTGGGGGGCTTACTGGCAGTGGGATCCTAAGGAGACCTGGTCGCTGATCACCTGGTTTCTCTATGCCGCTCAGATTCACCAGCGGCTCACCGTCGGCTGGCGCGGCAAACGGGCCGCGGTGATGGCAATCATCGGTTTTTGCTCGGTTATATTTACCCTCTGGGGAGTGAGTTATCTGCTTGGAGGGGTGCACGCTTATGCCCGGTGATAAGATAGTCCTCTTGGGAGTCAACCATAAAACCACGCCGCTGGCGGTCCGTGAGCAGCTGGCCCTGTCTGACGGCTATGAAGAGCCCCTGGAGAAGCTGAGCCGGGTCAAGGGGTGCAAGGAGTACTACCTGCTCTCCACCTGTAACCGGGTAGAGCTTATTGTTGTCTGTGCTCATGACGCACCGGTGGAAGGGGATATGATCCGTTTTTTGTTTGGAGATCAGTTCAGTGCCGAGGAGGCCCGCAACTATTTCTATCTCCAGGAGGACAGTGAGGCGGTTCAGCACCTTTTCATGGTGGCGGCAAGCCTTGATTCAATGATTGTCGGTGAGGCTCAGATCCTGGGACAGCTTAAGGAGGCCTATCGTCATGCCGCTGACCGCAAGTGCACCGGGCCGGTCCTCAACAAACTCCTGCACAAGTCGTTTTCAGTGGCCAAAAGGGTGCGAACCGAAACCAGGATCGGCTCTGCTGCCGTTTCCATCAGTTACGCTGCCGTTGAACTGGCCAAGAAGATTTTCGGCCGTATCGATGATAAACGGGTACTGCTTGTCGGTGCGGGTGAGATGGCTGAGCTTGCCGCCGAACACCTGGTGGGGCAGGGCGTCAGGGACGTGGTCGTTGCCAACCGGACTCTTGCCAATGCAGTGGATCTGGCCAAGCGGTTCAATGGTCAGGCGGCAGCCCTTGATGAACTGGAGAGTCAGCTGGAACAGGCCGATATCGTCATCAGCTCGACCGGGGCTCCGGGCACCATCCTTGAGCGCGATGATATGAAGCCGATCATGAAGGAACGTCGCAACAGACCGATCTTTTTTATCGATATTGCCGTTCCCCGCGACCTGGACCCCAAGCTCAACGATCTTGACAACGTCTATCTTTACGACATCGATGACCTGAAAAATGTTGTTGAACTGAACAAGTCGGAACGTGACAAGGAGGCGGTCAAGGCCAAACGTATCGTTGATGAAGAGACCCTTAAATTCCGTCGCTGGCTCGAGGGAATGGCTGTCACTCCGACCATTGTCGCTTTGAGGAAAAAAGGTGATGAGATCTGTCGCAGTGAGCTTAAAAAAACCCGGGGACGTCTCAACGGGCTGAGCGACAAGGAGTGGAAGAGTGTGGAGAAGATGGCCGGAGCCATCGCCTCGAGAATGCTCCATGACCCGATGATCTATCTCAAGAGCGAACAGTGCCGCAATATTGACGACATGAAGATTGAGGCCATCCGCAGCGCTTTCGGCCTGGAAGACGAGAAGTGACAGCATCTGAGCGTCGTGATATCATTGACGATGAATACCTGGTGGTCAGACATTCCGGCGAGATTCCGGAGATTGCCCTTAACTCATCCTTCCACTACCTGACCGCTGACCGGGAGGGGCCTGGCTATTTGCTGCGCCCCGATGAGATCGAGATCCTGCGCCGGGGGGCGCTTGAGCGTTTTCAGGAGATAATCCTCAGGGATCTTGATTATAACAACCGCAATAAGACGATCTACCGCGGGCTGCAGCGACTACTCCACAACTGGACACGCTATGGTGACTTTTGTCGTCGCCAGGAGCTCAGTGACGGCGGATTTCAAATCAGGGTGCTCTCTGCCCTCCATCACCTGTTTCAAGAGATCAAGAATTTGCCGGATGACCCTGCCATTTCCCTGGTATGTAATTGCCGCAAAGAACATTTTGCCTCTTTTGCCGGTGAAATCGGGATCAGCCCCGATGATCCCGATTTCCTTTTCTGCCTCGGGTTTTGCCAGCCCTGATTCAACGACAATCCTTGCAAATATCCATAAATTATTATAGTCCTCAAGTATGGAGGGAAGACTTTCAACTACCTGTTTGACTCGCGTAATCCAAGACGAGGAGCAAATCATGGAAAAATTGATCAAGAAGAGTTTTCTGGCCGCACTGGCAACACTGGCCATGATGTTTTCAGCCACCGACGGCCGGGCTGAAGACCCTTTTGGCGCCCGGGAGCAGACTGTCCACGAGCGGGGAAATGTCAGGGTTACTGCCCGGGTCCAGGGCGGCTACCTGACTGGTGAGGCCAATGAATTTGTTTACTGGCCGCAGAAGGGTGGCCATACCGCCAGCCAGCTGATCTGGCAGATCGATGATATCTACATGGTCGGCACCGGCATTTCCGTCTCACCCATATCATGGCTGACAATCAGCGGTGATATTTTTGTCAATGTGGCCGACGGCGGCGGCACCATGGATGATTATGACTGGCTCCTGCCGGGATACGACTGGACCGACTGGTCCCATCATGAAAATGTCGATGTCACCCAAGGGTTTATCTGGGATTTCAGTACGGAGATGACGCCGTTTCCCCACTCTCCGGTAAAACTCATCGGTATCATCGGCTATCGGGCCGACAGCTGGGAGTGGGAGGCCCGTGGCGGCACCTATGTCTATTCGCAGGACAGTTTCAGGGATACTGAGGGGAGTTTTCCGGCCAACGACTTAGGCATCACCTACGAGCAGAATTTCTACGTGCCCTATCTTGGCCTCGGACTCGTTGCCGACCTCGGACCTCTGGTGATCAAAGCACGGGTGATGGGTTCAACGATCGCCTGGGGTGAAGCCAATGATTTTCATCACATGCGCGGACTGGAAACCAAAGATGAGTTCGAGATGGAGTCCTGGATCGGGGTGGATGTGAGCGGAGAGTTTCGTTTCGGGCCAAACCTGGGACTGCGGGCATCATTTAATTACAGCGACTATGATACCATGAAGGGTGACGCCGAGTGGAACTACCTCTATGAAAATAAGTATCTCTACCTGGACGACGGTGCCGGGGCAGATCTCTCGACCACCATGTTTGCCTTGAGCTTTCTTGTCAATTTTTGATGGACTCGTAAAAAGTCCATCACTGACTCAAAGATGGCTAAGTAAAAAATCCGATCTACTGAGTTGTTGGTCACTTAGACCAGCTGCTGTCAGGGAGGCCGGCAATCTGTCCGGTCTCCTTTTTTTATCTGGAGAATGAGCAATGCCCTATGTGAATATCCGGGTCGCCGGAAAATTGTCAAAGGAACAGAAAAGCCGAATCAGCCGGGGAGTAACCGATGTGATCGCCAAAGAGGCGAACAAGCCGCCGGAGGCGATCCTCATCTTTATCGATGAGGTTGAGCGTGAAAATATCGCAAAGGGTGGTGAACTTCTCCAACCTCCCACACCCTAGTCATATGGAAAAGGGCATCTGCAGGATGTCGGCTGTCAAACCCAGCGAAGAACAGGGGGCTGAGGCGATTGATCCCCGTCCTGACAAGTTGTCTGGAGAGGTTGTCTAACCGGCAGAGTTTTCAGGTCTCGATCAGTTTCAGGTACTCCTCTTCACTGATGATCGTCACACCTTTGTCCCGGGCAGCCCGCAGTTTGCTCTCTCCCACCCTGGCGCCTGTCACCAGGTAGTCGGTTTTTCCGGTCACAGAACTGCCCACCTTTGCACCCAGCTCCCTGGCCTGTTTTTTCATGTCGTCACGTTTGCCGTGGACCATGGCACCGGTGAAGACCACCAGCTTTCCGCTTACAGGGCTGGAAGAGTCGACCTGTTCTTTGACGGCAGAAACCAGGGGCGTGGACTGCAGGTTGAAGCCAAGCCCGTACAGTTCGTCAAAAAGGGGGCGGATGCGGCCCATGCCGCGGACCATGGCCTCGGCGGTTTTTTCCTTGAACCCTTTGATTGCCGAGATGGTTTCCTTATCAAGGGTTATGACATCACTGAGCGGGAAGTGAGCGAGGAGCTTTTCACAGTTTCCGAGCCCCATGCGGTGGATACCGAACGCCGCCAGAAACCGCCAGTCCTCGATCTGTTCGCTCCTGCTGCGCAGGAGCTGAGCCACCAGGTTTTCAGACTGCTTGGGGCCGAATCCCATCTCCTCAAAATCCGCTGCCGCAAGGTGGTAAACCTCACCCACCCCCCGGATATTGTGCTCAAAGAGCCGTTTGGCACTCTGCGGGCCAAACCCATCCACGTTGCCCAAAGTCTTGAAAAAGTGCTCGATGGAGTGGCTGATCTGGGCCGGGCAGTTCATGTTGTTGAGGCAGAAGAGTGAATCGTTGTCCCAGATTAACTCATCACCGCAGCTGGGACATTTTTCAGGCAGCTTGGGGGCGGCAGGGGTGATTACCTGTTCGATCTTGGGGATCACCTCGCCGCTGCGTGACAGTTCGATCACCGTTCCAGGGCCGATGCCGTTTTCTGCAACCATGTTATAGTGATGGGCCGTGGCTCTTCTGATCAGGGCGCCGGAAAGCCGGGTCGGCTCCACCTCCACCACCGGGGTGATACGGCCGGTGCGTGAGGTCTGGGGGATCACATCGATAATGGTGACGACGGCGGTGTCGCTGTTTTTCTTGTAGGCGATCTGCCAGCGATGGTGATGACGGGTCGCACCCATGGCCTCCTTGAGACCCTGGTGGGTGATTTCAATGACCACTCCATCGATATCAAAGTCGATCTTCGACCAGAGGGAATCAATAATTTCAGCAAAGGAGGCCTCATCCTCCATCTCGCTCCATTTCCCCTGCCAGTTAGGCAACATGACAAAGGGGTAGAAGAGGGCTGCTCCTTGCTCAATGGCAGCGGCGGCATGAATCTCAAGTTCCTTCTCCTTGATCAGGCTGGCCTGAAAGTTTCGCGAGTTGTCAAAGTAGTCTGCCAGGTGACGCCTGAAGTAGCTCCTGGCAACGACGACTTCTCCGGCCCCCATGCCTCGCCGCCCGCCTGGAGTCACCTGCAGGCCTCGGTCGAAAACGCGGCTGATATCGGTTCCCCGCCGACCGTCGCCGCGGGTGTAGAGCATTTTGCCGTCATCATAGGCGGCATAGCCGTCAAGTTTCGGTGCGGCCTGGAAGGTCAGTCCGTCAAAGTCGACCCCCTCTTTTTCCGCCGCATTACGGATTCGTTTGGCCCAACGCAATACAGCATCAAAGTCGTAGGCCTTTTCCGTGGAGAGCATCCTCACCGGCAGTTCAACGGTTTTTTCACCCCGGGCAGGTTCCGGTTCCACTTCACGCAGGTAAGGGTGGCCGGGGTTGCGGCGTCGGAGCTCGGCAATAAAGGTAAAGTCATATTCTCCATCGCTGATCAACGGACTGCCAGCGCGGTAGAGGCCGTTAGCCAGGGTGAGGAACTCCACCAGTTCATCGTCGCTGAGCTCTGTCTCATCCACCTGGCTCCGGGCAATTTCCAGGAGTCGTTCTACACTCAACCGGTGGGCCGGGCTTGTCAGAGAGTCGAGGATGCTCTTCTGTTGATTGGAAAGTTCGTATGGCATAATGCTTGCGTCAATCATCGATTCGGGCTGAAAATAATTTCACTAAGAAATTACAACGGATTGGATAAACTGGAAACGAAAAAACTAATCTTACACCATGTGCAGGGTCCTTTGTTCTGCAATCATTCGATATTGCTTGCATGGAGGATATCCTTATGAGAAAATTTAGTAAGAGACAAAAGATAATTACTAACAGAGGGAGGGACCATGAAGCGTATTGGAAATATCAGGAAGGTTTTGACCCCCATCGATTTTTCAGAAAACAGTGAGGTGATCGCAAGATCCGCCGCCTATATGGCTGGAGCTTTTGAGGCCGAACTTGTTTTGGTCTACGTGGTTCAGGATTTTGAAGATTACTCCGGGTTTTTTGTTCCCCAGATGAACATTCCCGATTTCAAGCAGGAACTCCTGGCCGGTGCCGAAGAGCGGATGGAGCGGTTCTGTAAAGAGAGCGATGCGGAATTCAAGTCGCTTGGCATCTCATCCCTTGGGTCAACGGTTCTCGTCGGGGACACGGCGGAACGAATCACTGTCTACGCCGATGACAACGAGGTGGATCTGATCATCATGGGAACCCATGGATACAAGGGGCTGGAAAAGATCATGTTCGGATCCATTGCCGACAAGGTGGTCAAGACGGCTCCCTGCCCAACCATGACGGTGAACCCTTATACCTGCTGCTCCCCGGAAGAGTGACCAGGTTTTCAGTGGTTGCTAAATGTTCGGCAGAAAGTATCTCTTCAGCCAAAAGCTGAAAACTTCAAAAAACAGTGAATGTAATTGCTCAGATGGGTACCCTGAAAAATTAGTATTTCAGGTCAAGGTCGAGGCACGAGATAAATTTTACCACAGGCATATGGTTGATATTCCGAGGATAAAATTTATCTCGCAACGAAGAGTTTGGCCTGAAAGGCAATTTTTCAAGGTAGCCAGACGTGCTTCAGGTTCGTCCCTTGATGGATTCGAAGCATACTTGTGCTATGTGAGA
>JBDLID010000152.1:0-6730 GCA_039715055.1 Thermodesulfobacteriota bacterium
TGATCCGGTCATGTACCAGGCCTATCTTGACCAGTTTCCCAGAGGCATTTTTGCCGGCCTGGCCAGGCATAAGCTTGAGCAGCGGTCGATCAAGCCGGCAGCTGCCCAGTCACCGCAGCCGGCCCGGGTAACCGGCAGCCTGACGGTGATCCCGCAGCCAGGGGACGCCGAAATACAGATCCTCAATATCAAGCCGAGATACAGTCCGGGCATGGAGCTTGAACCCGGCCGATACCACGTCAGGGTGTCGCGCAGCGGATACGCCGGCCAGGAGCAGTGGCTTACCCTCAAAAGCGGTGAGTCAAAACGTCTTGCGGTCGAACTTGAGCAGTTGAGTTCTCCACAGCCGTCCGTCCGGCCGAACGTTGCCGAACAGCTCGGTCGCAGTGAGCTTGAGCAGGCCATTGATTTTTATACGGGAAGCCGTGGAAAGACAGATCATGGTAAGGCACTGTCTTTATTCAGGCAGAGTGCGGAAAAGGGCAATCCACTGGCCGGGATGTTTCTCGCCCGAAGTTACAACAAGGGGCGACTTGGTCTTAAAAAAAATACAGAAAAAGGACAGCGACAGGCAAAAGAGTTGATGGACGATGTGAAAAAGGCTGCCCGGAGAAATGACCCGGTGGCCATGTTTCTACTGGGCAGCTGCTATGCCAGTGGACTCGGCCTGGAAAAGGATTACAGCCTTGCTGCCTCCTGGTACGGTAAGGGGGCCGGGCAGGGTGACCTGTTGTCCATGAACAACCTTGGGAATTTGTACAGAGGAGGCAATGGGGTTGCAAAGGACTATTCCCAGGCCGTTGACTGGTACAGAAAAGCTGTAGAAAAGGGTGGCGGCACACCCATGACCAACCTGGGCTATATGTACAAAAATGGCTGGGGTGTCAAAAAAGATTATTCACTGGCCGTTGACTGGTACAGAAAGGGCGTTGAAAAAGGTCATGCCTTGGGTATGACCAGGCTGGGCTATATGTATGAAAAAGGCTGGGGTGTTGGAAAGGACTATTCCCAGGCCGTTTACTGGTATCGAAAAGCTAGCGAGAAAGATCATACCATTGGCATGGCCAATCTTGGCTATATGTATGAAAGTGGCAGAGGTGTTAAAAAAGATTACTCCCAGGCAGTCGACTGGTATAGAAAAGCTGCTGAAAAAGGTAATGCCAGGGCCATGGGTAACCTTGGTTATATGTATCAAATCGGCAGGGGTGTTGGAAAGGACTATTCCCAGGCCGTTGACTGGTATCGAAAAGGTGCTGAAAAAGGTAATGCCAGGGCCATGGGTCACCTCGGTTATATGTATGAAAACGGCAGAGGTGTTAAAAAAGACTATTCCATGGCAGTCAACTGGTACAGAAAAGGTGCCGAAAAAGGCAATGCCACGGCCATGACCAACTTGGGTTATATGTATGATAAAGGCAGAGGTGTTGCAAAAAGCGATTCTCAGGCCGTTGACTGGTACCGAAAAGGTGCCGAAAAAGGCAATGCCACGGCCATGACCAACATGGGCTTTATGTATGAGAAAGGACGTGGTGTTGAGTGGGACCTGGCAACGGCTCGTAAGTGGTTTGAAAAGGCTGCTGCCAAAGGTGATAAAAGGGCCCAGAAAAAACTCGACAATCCTCAATGGTGATCAAAACAGGCTTGACGAGCTGAAATAAGATACTGTGGTTCAGGACCAACCTGACACTTTGTCTTCCGGAAAAGCAGGAGGGTCACCTGCTTTGAGCAAGGTAACCCTCATCTTTATGGAGCCCGGAAAATCAGCAACCTGGTCTAGCCAGAAGGCATTCCCTCCTTGAACTCCTTCACAATGTTTGCCCTGAACTCGGGAGTGTCTTCATAGCCGTGGACTTCTCCTCCATGCTGGATGACCGCCTCGAGCAGCTCCTCCTTGGTGTCGGCGGAAAGGGCTACGGAACACTTCACGTCTTTGCTTGGATGGTCTCGACAATCAATGGAATATCGGCTCATAATCAATCCTCCGGTGGTGTTGAAGTTTGGTTGAAGTTGACATTCATTCAGGCGGCGATGATTTGAACCTGCCGGCCTGATCGTATAAAAACAACTTAATGCCACATCGTGGTATGTCAAGGGCGACCTGGCCCCAAAACAGTTTCAATCTCTTCCTGTTTTCCGGTTTGGTCAACCAGGCTGACGAAGCGTACTTGTGCTACTCGAGGCGGCCTGATCGGCCATAATGTGGGTGCTGCTGAATAGTTACAGTTCCCTGCTTAGGGACGCACCCAGCTTTACGCTGAATAGTTACAAAATGAGCAATCAATAACCTGAAGCAACTAACGTCTGGTTGTGGTGTTATTTTTTCTTCATTGAGCGGCCCGGAGTAGCCGATATTGCTATCGTTTCTTATCAAAAAAATTTTAATTTTAAGCCATAAATAGGTGTATATACCTATTTACAATCCCGTGCCTATTCTTTATAGTCAAAAACTATTTTAGAGATCTAAAGGATTGACAAAATCGATTTTTAGTGATCGTGGTTGTTGATTAATCATCTGCATGAATACGAACTTTTCCAGTTAAGTGGTTAACGGACCGATGGATTAACTGGCAGGGTAAAGATTTTCTCTTAAGAAAAAATGAAACAGACTCTTAAAATTTCCGCGTACTGTTTAGTCCTCGTTGCAGGGCTGTTAATTCTGTCCGGTTGTGCTCGTCCCAAGCTGCCCCCTCCCAGCCAACTCATGCTTCCCGGGGCTCTCATGGATAACAGTGGACTTTTTCTCTGCCCGTTTACCCAGGATGACGTCCTGGCGGAGTGGACAGATAATGCCATTAACGCAAAGCTCGGTTCGGCAATAGGCTCCACAGCCGGAACTCTTGCGGGTCAGCAGGTCCTTGAGCAGGCGCCCATTGTCGGCGGGGTTGTCGGAAGCTACCTCGGCATCGAAGCAGGTCGCCTCATCGCCCTTGAGGCGGCAGGAGGGGAAGAATTCATCAGGGAAACCTCGGATATCTCTTTCAATATGATCGATGATCTGGCGGTGTATTTATATGCAAGATTTTCCCACCTGGAACATTACCCGGAGGCGCTGAGTGCCCTTTTGGAAATATACCCGAACCTGAAAGAGGGACGGTTTGAAAAGGCCATTATGAATGCCCCGAGATTGTAGGCTACCTCGAAAAAAGATTATTTTTCAAAGTATCCTTTAGAGTATTTAAGAAATTGCTTTTTGCCGGTTGATATAAAGTTTTCTTGTGTTGTGTCCGATGAGTGACGATCTGCTCGCCGCTGTTTTTCATTCCGCGCCACCCTGCCTTGAAACTACTGAGACTGCCTGAGCACCATCTCGTAAATCAAAAAGAATGATGAATTATGGACACATAGTTGGCATAAGCCCATTATTGTCCGTTTACCGTAAAAATCAGCAGGAAAAATTATGATGACGACTCTTATGCGATGGGGCACGGCCCTCTTCTTTATCTCCATGATGTCCGCATGCACCACCAATTACTCGACCCGGGTTGATGACTCGCCTGGACGCCCCACTGTCTACGAAGATGTCAACAGTCCGGGGAAAGTTCAGGGGATCGGTGTTGAGTCACAGGACATTGCCGGAATGACGGACAAAATGATGCGCGACATGCTGGCAACACCTGTCCTCGCGGCAAGACAGACCGCCCCGTATGTCATTGTCGATGACAAGTACTTCACCAATGAGAGCGCTACGATCATGAACAAGCGGTTGATCACCGAACGGTTGATGATCAACCTGAACCGGGCCTCCATGGGGCGGATGGTCTTTGTTGAGCGGGCCGCGGCCTCCATGGTTGAAAAGGAGCGCGCCCTGAAACGAAGCGGCGTGGTGACGGGTGGGACCATGGGCCAGACCAAAAAAACCGCAGGTGCTGATTTTCGCCTGACCGGCAGGATCATGTCCCAGGACAGTGTCAACAGCGGTACCGGCTATAAGTCGAGATACAACGTCATCACCTTCAAGATGATTGATCTGGAGACCAGCATTGCAGTCTGGACCGGGATGTATGAATTCAAAAAGAGCACCGCTGAAGATGTCATCTATCGTTAAAAAACTCATCATTGCGCTGTCGGCGCTCTCCCTCCTGTCACTCTCCGGCTGTGCCACCAGGCAGAACTTTGCCAGGGTTGATGTGGCCGCTGACGTGCAGCGCGATGTCCTCGCTGACAAGCCGGCGGAGCTCCGGCCCGATTATCAGAAGCTGATGGAAGAGGGCGAAAGAAACGCTGTCCTCAACCAGATGCAGATCGGTCTGAAGGCCAGGCAATACGGCTATACGGAGCTTTCCAACCACGCCTTTGACCAGGCAATTCTCGGAATCGAGCAGGTGTTCGGACCCGGTCAGCAGAAGGCCGATATCAGGAGCCTGTGGATTGAAGAGGGCGCCAAGATCTTTAAGGGCGAACCCTATGAGCGGGCCATGGCCTTCTACTACCGCGGTTTGAGCTATTTTGAGCAGGGGGACTACGGCAACGCCCGTGCCGCTTTCAGGTCGGGCCAGCTGCAGGATGCCTTTGCTGAAGACGATCAGAAGCGATGTGATTTCGCACTCCTTATGTACCTTGACGGATTTGCCTCCCTGGCCGACAACGACCGGGGGCTGGCAGATGAAAGCTACCGGGAGTTCAGTGGGTATCGGACCGTTATTCAGCCACCCTATGAGCACAATACCCTGGTGATCGTCGAGACCGGCAGGTCGCCCCGCAAGGTGGCGGACGGCTCCGGCCACTCGGAGCTGAAATTCAGGCGGGGCAGGGATTTTCGCGAGGTGTTTGCCGAAGTCTGTATTGATGACCAGCCCTGCCGGCTGCTTAAACCCATCGAAGACATCTTCTGGCAGTCGTCAACCCGAGGCGGCAGGCAGGTTGACCGGATTGTCGGCCGCAAGGCCCAGTTTCGGACAAGCGCGGTCAATTCGGGCTCCGCGGTGACGGATCTCGCCAACGACGCCCTCATCTTTGCGCCGCTGTTTGACAATGTCGCGGGCGCCCAGGCCATCGGCGGCGGACTGTCGCTCATCGGTGTGACGGCAATGGCCATCGGTCAGATGGCCAAACCCCATGCCGATACCCGCTACTGGAACAATTTGCCGGACACCGTCCATGTCTACTCGACAAATCTTGCACCCGGTACCCATACCTTTAAAATCGGCTACCGGACCAAGAACAACAAACTGCTGAAGAAGTTGAAATCGGAAAAGAGCATGGTCATTGATGGAAACAGGCGCAACCTGGTCTGGATTAAGTCTCAGAAATAATAAATGAATGGTTTACTGGAGGGTCGTGTGAGAATCTTAAAATTACTGTCAGCTGTCAGCTTCATTTTCGCTGTTCTAACTGGCTGCAGCACAACTACTGTGACTGAAGGGCCTGCGCCGGGGATGAAGGCGGAACGGTTTTATGCCGGGATCAGGATGAATTCCGTGGCGATTCTGGATCGCAGCCTGCAGAAGTGGTACGTGGTTCAGCAGAACGGCAGAAATGTCGCCGAGCATGGTAAGGTCGGTAAAATCGCCGTGGAAAAGACCGGTGTGTCGCGCACCGCGACCAACACCCTGCAGGTTTATACGGTTCTGCGCAACCGGACAAATTATCCGCTCCAGGTCCAGGCCCGGGTCCAGTTCTTTGACCAGAGCGAGGTCCCCATCGAAGGTCCCAGCAGCTGGCAGCGTCTTATGCTCGATCCCCAGTCAGTCGTTGCTTACAAGGAGTTTTCAACCCGAACGGATTGTCACTTCTACTATATTGAAATACGGGAGGGAAGATAGATGAGGTCTTTTTTTATATTTCTGCTGGTCTACCTGTTGAGCAGCTCCACCGCCTGTACGAGAGAGCGTTATCTTGACGCCCCTGCCCCCAGCGGCAATCGGGTGCCGCCGCCAAGCGCCTCTGTCCCTCAAACCCAGGTTCAGGAGATCCCCCGCTATGACGCGAAACTGCCCGACAGGGGCGGTTATGCAAAATCAAAGAATAAAACGCTTGACGGGATGATCCTGCCGGACAGTGATGGAAAACAGCTCACAGGTGTCGGTGGAGCTGATGAAGGGCGGATTGGTGCTGACTTTCAGCGCCAGTATCAGAAAGCGGGCAGTCCCCGCATTGCCGTTTTTCTCAACAGGAGTCTCAGCGCCGAGGTCAGGCAGTGGAGAACCTCATCAAGAACTGTGGTTTCAGGCGATGGCGAAATCGGATCCACCAGCCAGGGGTTGATGACAAGCACAACCACTAAGGCCACCGGTAACGTCTCTGTCTCCAACCAGGCCTATATTGAGGAAGAAAAGAGAAGGGCTCCGTCCGAGGGTTACCTCTGGGCCTATGAGAACGGTTTCATGAAACCGTTTCTGAAGACAGGGACCTACCTGCTCGATCGGGCGACGATCATGCGGATCAATGCCCTTGATAACGGCCAGGGAAACGCCTACGACCCGATCTCCGTCAAGCGGATCGAAATGAAAACCCTGCTCGACAAGGCGGACATATTCATTGAGCTGCTCATCACGAGAAACAGTGGAAGCCCGTATGGTTACGAATTCAAGGCTACGGCCAAAGAGGTCAGGACCGGCAGAATTCTTGCCAACTCCACCAGCCTGGACTGGGATTGGGAGAGCGCCGAGGGCCATGGCGCCATTGTCGGAAAAGACGGCTACGAGGTTGTTGATGTGGTGGTGGTTCCGCCCATGAAGGAAGTCTCCACCGCCCTGGCGGTCAACCTGATGAAGGACCTTACAACGGTGTG
>JBDLID010000153.1:0-6697 GCA_039715055.1 Thermodesulfobacteriota bacterium
CCAAATCCCCAGTGAGCAGGCAGTATGCCGATGAGAGAAAAGGGAATTGCAGCCATGACCACCAGCGGGGTCATGTAGTCCTTGAACCAGCCGACCATTAGCATGTAGATCAGGATCATGACAACACAGAAGGCAATACCGAGATCACGAAAGACTTCCAGGGTGATATGCCACTCGCCGTCCCACTTCATGGACGGCTCGGTCTGGTTGAACGGCTGCTTCAGGTTGTAGACCTTGACCTTGTCAGAGTGGCCGCCATGGTCGGTTCCGGCAAGATCTGCGAGGCGCTTGTTCATGTCAAGGATGGCATAGACCGGACTCTCCACGCTGCCCGCCACATCTCCGGTAATATAGATGACCGGTTTGAGGTTTTTGCGGTAGAGCGGCTGCTCCAGGTCAGTGTGGGAAACCTGTACCAGCTCACGCAGGGGAACAAGGGGGGCAGCCGGATTCATTGTGGATCTCAGCGAGATGGAGAGCAGTGAATCCACACGGGCCCGCAGCGACTGGTCCAGTTGCAGGATCACCTGTACAGCTTCCTTATCGGTGGGGATATGGAAGAGGTCTATGGGCAGTCCTTTGGTGGCCAGCTGCAGTGTTTGGGTTATTTCATCTTCGGTGATGTGATTCAGTGCGGCCTTTTCCTTGTCAACGGTGAGTACCAGTCGCTGTCGCGTCTCTTCCCGGTACCAGTCCACGTCAACAACCCCTTCCGTTGTTTCAAATATATTCTTGACCGCTCCGGCCAGGCTGAGACGGCTGTCTTCGTCGGGACCGTAGATTTCAGCAACAAGGGTCTGCAGTACGGGCGGGCCGGGCGGAACCTCGGCAACGGCTACCGAGGCACCGTATTTCCCGGCAATGGCGGCAATGGCCGGCCGCAGCCGTTGTGCAATATCATGACTCTGCAGCTTACGGTGGTGTTTGGGCAGCAGGTTGACCTGGATGTCGGCCACGGTCGGCCCCTGGCGCAGGAAGTAGTGACGCACCAACCCGTTAAAGTTGTAGGGGGAGGCTGTTCCGCTGTAAATCTGGTAATCAACCACTGCCGGATCTTTGCCGATGACCTCGGCCATTTCCATGGCCACCCGCGTGGTGTGCTCCAGTGTGGATCCTTCAGGCATATCGAGGATGATCTGGAACTCGGATTTGTTATCAAAGGGCAGCATCTTGACCTTGACCAGGCCGAAATAGACCATGGAACACGAGCCAAGCAGCATGGCAGTGATGATGATAAATCCAACCAGCCTGACAGCTCCTGAGGCCAGCAGGGGGCCCATGACCTTGGTGTAGAGCCGGGTAAAAAAGTCTTCAGGCATCTCATCGTCACCGGCGTGCGAGGATCCGTTAACAGTGTGCTTTTTGAGAAGCTTGATGGCCGCCCATGGCGTGACGGTAAAGGCAATGATCAGTGAAAAGAGCATGGCCGCCGATGAGCCGATGGGAATGGGACGCATGTAGGGGCCCATCAGTCCGCCGACAAAGGCCATGGGCAGGATGGCAGCGATCACCGCCCAGGTGGCGAGGATAGTCGGATTGCCAACTTCGATCACCGCCTCCACGGCAATGGTGATCATGGATTTTTCTTTTGAAGACGGCAGTCGCATGTGGCGGACAATATTTTCAACAACGACAATGGCATCGTCAACGAGAATACCAATGGAGAAGATCAGGGCAAACAGCGTGATTCGGTTAAGTGTGTAGCCGTAGAGATAAAAAACCAGCAGGGTCAGGGCTAGCGTTGAAGGAATAGCGAGCATGACAACGATTGACTCGCGCCAGCCGAGGAAAAAGAGGATAAGTACGGCTACCCCGAAAACGGCGATTCCCATGTGGAGGAGGAGCTCATTGGACTTTTCTGCTGCGGTCTCACCGTAGTTTCTGGTTACGCTGATCGTTACATCCGACGGGATGAGGGTTGCCTTGAGATCATCAACCTTGCGCAGCACATCGGAAACCACGCTGACCGCGTTGGCACCGGGTCGCTTGGCAATGGACAGGGTGACTGCCGCCTCTTCATCATGGGTGGTTTTGTCACCAAACAGGACGTAGCTGTTTGGTTCCTCAGGGCCGTCAATAATAGCGGCGACCTCTTCGAGGTAAACAGGGCTGCCTCCATGGACACCGACGACAATCCGGCCCACCTCCTCCTTGCTGGTTAAAAATGTTCCGGTCTGGAGGAGCAGTTCTTTGTTTCCGGAGAGCAGCTTGCCCGGGTAGGTCTGGCGGTTGGCCTGGCGGATTTTCGACACCAGTTCCGCCACGGAGAGGTTTCTGGACTGAAGCAGAAGCGGGTCAAACTGGATTCTGAGCTGCCTTCTGGTGCCGCCGATGAGCGTTGTTTCCGCCACCTCGGGAATGTTTTTAACAGCATCATCAACCTGGGCCGCAAGTCGGCGGAGGGTGTAGTGGTCGTAGTCGCTGCCGTGGAAGGTCAGGGCCAGGATCGGAACATCATCGATAATATGGGGTTTAACCAGTGGCGTGGAAATTCCGTGCGGGATCCGGTCGGAGTTGGTGAGCAGCTTCTGGTTCAGCCTGACAATGGATTTTTCCAGGTCTTCACCCACGTAGAAGCGGACGACGAGCAGGGATTGGCCTGACATGGAAGTGGAGTAAATATACTCGACACCGGGAATCTCATAGAGCAGTTTCTCCATGGGAATGGTGACCCGCTGTTCTACCTCCTTGGGTGTTGCGCCGGGCATGGCCACCATGACATCGATCATCGGCACCTTGATCTGCGGCTCTTCCTCGCGGGGTAGCATGGTGATGGCCATGAAGCCGAGAAGAAGAGAGGCGAGGATGCCGACGGGAGTAAGCTTCGAGGCGACAAAGGCCGCGGCGATCCGGCCGGCAAAGCCGGGATTGTCAAATTCGTTCTGTTTCATAGTCCGGGAGAAAGGTTATTTCTCAATGTTGAGGGGTTGGCCGTTTAGAAGTTTTTTTGCACCCTGGACAACAATCTGGTCGTCCTTGTTGAGACCGGCAAGAATCTCAACCATGCTGTCTGTTGTGGCTCCAGTTTTGACAAGGCGCAGAGCCGCCCGGTTGTCCTGAATCATAAAGATCTTGTTCATCTGGCCAAATACGACAACAGACTCCTTCGGCACCATGAGCCCCTTGCGGCTTGCATTGGGGATAGAGACCCGGGCAAATTGGCCCGGGCGGAGCCGGCTGGAGGATTTAATGTCGAGTTTCACCGGTGCGGTACGGCTCAGGGGGTCAGCCGATGGGGCTACTTCGCTGACAACAGCCTCGGTGTGAAGATCGGCCGCAGGGATAGTGACTTTGAGGGTGTCGCCCTTGCTGATGGATGCGATGAGTGCCTCCGGGATCTGGGCGACCACCTGGAGATGGGCCTCGTTGACGACCTGCAGGAGCGGAGTCCCCGGTGATGCAAGATCACCGATATTGGCCATTTTCTTCATGATCGTTCCATCAAAAGGTGCTGTGATAATGGAGTAGTCGAGCATGGTTTTAGCCTCCTGGTAGGCGGCCTTGCTGATGTTGACGATGTCCTGCAGTGACTTTACGGTTTCCGGTGTCGAAGCCCCTTGTTTCTGCAGCTTCTTTTCACGGGCCAGGTTTCTTTTTGCCTGTTCGAGTTGAGCCTGGGCCTGGAGGAGCTTGGCGGTCATCTCTCCCGCACTGATTTTGACCAGGAGGTCGTCTTTTTTAACCGATGAGCCGAGAAAAACCGGCAGCTCAACAATCTGACCGGAGATTCTTGCAGAAATAGAGGCCTGTCTGACCGCCTGCAGGGTACCGGTGACCTCCACCCGGGAGAAAGTGTCTGTTTCAGTGACCTTGCCGAGGGTAACGGTAGCCGTTGGCAGTTCCGGTTTGTTTTTGTCGGCCTGGTGGCTTTCCTGGCATCCGCTAAGGGAGACCCATAACATGAGGCCGGTCAGAAGAGTTGAAAGCAGGGAAGATGGGTTGTTCATTTTTGAGTTGTCCATGGTGCCTGGTTATAACGGTTTGATTTTCTGTTTGGCTGATTGGCCTGTTCCGGTTAATTAGTTTTTTTCTCGCCCGCCTCTTCATTGCCGGTGCACTGGGAAAGCCCCAGGGCTCGCCTGAGATCGGCGATGGCAATGAGGATATCGGTATGGGCGACGGTCTGCCGGACAAGGGCATCTGTCAACCGTGTTTCGGTGTCGATCAGGTCGGAAGAGAGGATAACGCCTTCCTGGAAGCGGACTCTGCTCAGGCGGGCACTTTCTTTGGCCTGTTCGACCATCTTGTCGGTTACGGAAATCCGTTCAGTGGCCTGGTTGTAGGCCAGGTCCGCCCGGGCCACTTCCAGGTCCAGTGCAAGTTCAAGCCTTTTCTTCTCCATTTTAAGTCGTTCCACATCAGCCTGGGCAGCCCGAATTGAGGCTGATACGGCTTGGCCGTCGTAAAGCGCATAGTTTAACTTGAGGCCAGCCATCCAGGAGTCTCCTGCGCCTTCGGTCTCAAATCCCTTATCATACTGATATGATGCAAAACTGTTGACAGTGGGGAGCCTGCTTCCCTCGCTGCTGCGAAGTCTTGATTCTGCCGCATTGACAGTCAGGTCCAGTTCCTGCAGTTCCGGGCGAATGTCGAAGTTTCGAGAAGATGGCGGCAGTTGGACTGTGCACTGCTCCCGGTCGATCCTCACTTCCTGGTCCGGTAACCCGAGCAGGTTGAGAAAACTCTTTCTGGCAAGGGCCAGCTGATGGTTGGAGACGATGAGGTTTTCACGGGCTCTTGAGTATTGAACTTCGATATTGAGCAGATCGGCTTTAAGCAGGTCGCCAGCCTTGAAACGGCTTTTGGCAACAGCAAGGGAGGCCTCTATAGCCTTCAGTGCCGACTGCCTTGCCGCACTCATGTCCTCTGCCTGGATAATTTTCTGCAGACTTCGAACGACCTCAAAGGAGAGGTTGGCGCGGGTCGTCTGCAGTCGGCTCCGGGCCGCCTGTTCATTGAGCCTTGCCGTAGTAAGTGCAGCCTTGTCACGTCCGCCGTTGTATAGATTGTAAGAGAGGCTTGCCTGGAAACGAAGGGAGTCTGTGCGGCCCGGATCATTGAAATTGATATCCTGGTGAAATTCCTCCTGGTTGAGGATGTTGCCAAACGAGTACATCGGCACCGTGGTCTGTTCATAGGAGGTACTGAGGTTCAGGCGGGGATGGTAGCTTGCCTCGGCCAGATCGATCATGGCACGGGACTGGGCAATTCGTTTGATGGCGACATGGTTGCTGGGATTGTTGGCAATGGCAAAGGCGATGGCCGTCCTGGCACTCCATTTATCCGGCTGCCTGAGTTCAGAGGCAAAAAGTATTTGCGGACTAAGTGAAAAAAAGAGAGCAGCCAGACCAAGGAAGCAGGGGAAAATATTATTTTCAGTTCTGGATATCAGCATAGGATTAACGGGTCTGTTTTGTTACGACACCCTGTGTGAAAAACATGATGCCCGGATAATGGGGAAGTGAGATTCAATAACTGGCCTATTTTATCACAGAATCATGCACCAGTGAAAGGATGATAATATCAGTTAGTGCAATGGATAATTAATTGCAGATAGTAATCTTTATTTATTAGGAAGTCGAGTAAAAAATAAGAAATTAATGAAAAACTTAATTTGGTTGGTGTGGCTCAGGAAGAAATTGGTGCCGTAAAGGTTAAGCCATGCCGCCAGAAAGGCTGGTGGTGCTACTCGTCCAATTTTTTACAGCGCTGTTCAATGTCACTTAACTCGAGATTGAGCGCTTCAACGGAGAGGAGAATTTCCCGAAACGAGATGGCCAGCGAGGTGAGGAAGAGGAGCAGGCTGATGGTAAAGACGATTTTACCAGCAAAGATGAATCCTTCAAAGAGCAGGAGGATGCAGAACACACATGAAAACAGGCCGGCAACTGCACAGGCCTGCATGTTGCGAATGAGGGCTACACGATATCGCAGGCTGTGGATCTGAGCGAGCAGCTTTTTGTCGGGGTGGATGTGATAACGACTGTGGAGATCCCGGATTCTCGAACCCAGGGCGAGAAAACGGTTGGTGTAGGCCACCAGCAGAAAGGCTACCGCTGGAAATAAAAGGGAGGGGGAGGTCAGGGTGATTTCCATGGTTTCACAGGATCTGGTTAAGGAAATTTTTACTTCGTTCATTTTCAGGATTGTCAAAGAATGTTGCCGGAGGGGCAACTTCGAGGATCCTGCCCTCGTCCATGAAGACGACTTCGTCGGCCACTTCCCTGGCAAAGCCCATTTCGTGGGTGACCACCGCCATGGTCATGCCCTCTTTTGCCAGGGTGACCATAACATCGAGAACCTCACCGATCATCTCCGGGTCAAGTGCGGAAGTGGGTTCGTCAAAGAGCATGATCTTGGGGGTCATGGCCAGGGCCCGGGCAATGGCAACACGTTGCTGCTGGCCGCCGGAAAGCTGAATGGGGTAGCTGGCGGACTTGTCGACCAGCCCCACCTTATCAAGCAGTTCCATGGCTCTGCTGTCAGCCTGGGCCGGGTCCTCTTTTTTGAGCTTGATCGGGGCAAGCGTCAGGTTTTCAAGGACGGTTTTGTGGCGGAAGAGGTTGAAGTTTTGAAAGACCATGCCCACCTCCGCCCTGACCTTGTTGATGTCGCAGGCGGGGCTGTTTATCTCGACACCGTCAATGACTATGGAGCCGGAGTCAATGGGCTCAAGGCGGTTGATGGTGCGCAGCAG
>JBDLID010000154.1:0-6558 GCA_039715055.1 Thermodesulfobacteriota bacterium
TTCGGCCCGACCCTGTCCCACCCGGAAGAGACCCAGATGATCGGCGCCTACGGAATCTTTTTTCTCTTTATTGTCTGGCTGGCCCGCCATCATCTCATTCAGGTTGCCAGGGAATCTTTTTTTCTCAGCCGCCCTTCAGATCATCGCACAGAGTGGATTGATGTGCGAATTTCATTCTGGGGAACGTTGTTCGGCATGGCGATGATCATCTTCTGGTATATTGGCCTTGGTGCCTCCCCGCTGAGCGCCACTCTCCTGGTCTGTGCCTTTTTCATGATCCTGCTGGTTGCCACCCGGATTATCTGTCAGGGAGGCCTCGCCTATTTCACACTCACCGCCGCTCCCATGGACGGGCTGAACCTGATATTTGGTTCAAAACTCTTTTCCGGCATCAGCGGCGTCCTCTCCGGTATGAGCCAGAAGGTACTCTTTGTTGATTTGCGTGAATCACTGATGCCTTCACTGCTGCACAGTCGGAAAATCCATCACGGTCATCACCCGCGTCTGCTTCTCTTTTCCGGCATGGTGGCCACCATTACCGCCTCTGTTGTCGCCTCGTTTTTTGCCATGATGCTGCTCAGCTATCGCTACGGACTTCGGGAACTGCAGATGGAGTGGGCCACACGGACCAGCGTCACCGTCTTTGAAAATATCAGCCGGTTGCTGGTGAGCCCGGTTGAGGCCGGCGGCTGGATCACCACTTTTGCCCTTGTCGGTGCTGTGGTCATGCTGATCCTCGTCATCTGCTACCACCGTTTCTTCTGGTGGCCCATACACCCCCTGGGTTATCTCACCGCTTACAGTTCGGCCATGCGTATTCTCTGGGTCAGTTTCTTCATCGGCTGGGCCTTTAACGCCCTGTGCATGCGCTACGGCG
Source organism: Thermodesulfobacteriota bacterium (assembly GCA_039715055.1). Lineage (GTDB taxonomy): Bacteria > Desulfobacterota > Desulfobulbia > Desulfobulbales > Desulfocapsaceae > JBDLID01. Next base: position 878 of record JBDLID010000154.1, read on the forward strand.
GCATTAAACTTTTTAAAAAGATGCAGCTCCTGTTTATCGGCCTGATCATTGGCGACTTCCTCATGGGAGGCATATTTGCCATGATAGGTCTTTTCACTGAATCCAGTTACCAGGTGCTGCCGGATTAATCATATGATACAGATTTCAATCACAAACCGGACACTCCAGTTTTACTCTGTCCCCTGGACTCTGTCCTCTGGTCACTGATATGTACGACGACAAGGAACTCAAAGAATATAGGGATCTGCTGGGCACTCCGGATCACTTCGAAGAAGGGTTCGGCTGGAAGACCGTGGTCGGCGCCGTTTTTATCGGTTTTCTGATGATGCCGGGCTCCATGTACCTCCAGCTCGTCATCGGCCAGGGTATCGGACCGGCTGCCCGCTGGGTAACGATCATCTTATTTGCCGAGGTGGCCAAAAGGGCACACTCCGAACTCAAACAGCAGGAAATTTTTCTCCTCTACTACATGGCCGGAGCCGCACTGGCCTCGCCCTTTTCCGGCCTGCTCTGGAACCAGTACCTGGTCCAGTCGGATGCCGCCCGAATGCTTGGCCTCACCGAGTTTATCCCCTCGTGGGTTGCCCCCGCTCCCGATTCGTTGTCCATGGTGGAGCGCACCTTTTTTCACCGTGACTGGATGATCCCCATCCTGCTGCTCATCGGGTCACAGATTATTCAGCGTATCGACCATTTCGGCCTTGGCTACGCCCTCTACCGGATCACCTCGGATGTTGAAAAGCTGCCCTTTCCCATGGCCCCGGTCGGTGCGCTTGGCACCATGGCGCTGGCCGAGTCCACCGAGGAAAAGCAGAAGAGCTGGAAGTGGCGGGTCTTTTCCATCGGTTCGGTGATCGGCCTGGCATTTGGCGCCATCTATGTGCTGCTGCCCATTGTCTCCGGTCTGATTTTCAATGAACCGATCCGTCTGATTCCCATTCCCTGGATTGAGCTGACCGAACATACCGAAGGAATGCTGCCGGCAGTGGCCACCGGCCTCCAGCTCGACCTTGGCCTGGTCTTTGTCGGCATGGTCCTTCCCTTCTGGGCGGTCATCGGCGGACTCATCGGCCTTATCATCACCATTATCCTCAACCCCTTTCTCTACGCCCAGGGGATTCTTCACCGCTGGCATCCCGGGATGGCCACGGTTGATACCGTTTTTGCCAATAATTTCGATTTTTACATGAGTTTTGGCATCGGTCTCGGACTTGCCATCGGCGTCATTGGTGTCTGGTCGGTTGTACGCTCCTATCGCTCCACCCGACAGCACATGGGGACCCTCAAGGATCTCTTCCAGCCGCCTGCCGGCCGGGGTGATTTCAACTTCTGGATCTCAATTGCGATCTATTTCTTTTCAACCCTTGCCTATGTTGGACTCTGTGTCTTCCTGGTGCCCAATTTTCCCTGGATCTTTTTTCTCGCCTACGGTTTCATTTACACACCGATCATCTCCTACATCACAGCGAGAATGGAGGGTATTGCCGGACAGTTTGTCAGCCTGCCGCTTGTGAGAGAGGCGAGTTTTATCGCAGGCGCCCGTTTTTTCGGTTACCAGGGCATCGAGATCTGGTACGCCCCCATCCCCATTCACAACTACGGTGAGGCCACTGTCCAGTTTCGCCAGATCGAGCTCACCGGTACCTCCATACGCGGTATCATCAAGTCGGAGATCGTCGTATTTCCCATCGTCATGGTGGCAAGCCTCATCTTCTCCCAGTTTATCTGGCGGCTTGCCCCCATCCCCTCCTCAAGCTACCCGTATGCCCAGGAGTTATGGCACCTGCAGGCCCTGAACACCCTTCTCATGCAGACCTCGACCCTTGAGGGCAACTCCCTGTTCTACCAGGCACTGAACGGCACCACCGTTGCCTCCGGTCTCGGCTTCGGGTTGCTGCTCTACTTCATCCTCAGCCTCTTCGGGCTGCCGATCCTGCTCATCTACGGCGTTGTCCGCGGCCTTGGCCAATCCACACCGCACGGCCTGATCCTCGAGGTGGTGGGTGCACTTCTCGGCCGTTACTACTTTCTCAAACGCTACGGCAAGATGTGGCGTCAGTACGCCCCAGTACTGCTGGCCGGGTTTTCCTGCGGGATGGGACTTACCGGTATGTTTGCCATGGGATTTGCCCTGATCTTGAAATCACTCAGCCACCTGGCCTATTAATTGATATGACTCTATATGAAACGCAGCAATTGTTTCATAAGTTCTGCCCACTGCCAATCGGCTCGATCTTTAAAATAAACTGTTCGTGATTATAGTTTCGTTCTTGCCCCGTCTTTCTTATCAGGATCGATCTGAAAAATAGAGGATAAGCCATATTCCAGACTTTTCAGTTCTGAAAATATAAAGGACCAATGACACCTATCACCAAGCGACCGCTCTTTTACTGGATTCTCTCACGGTACCGTGGTGTACAGCTGCTCCTTCTTCTGGTGATCGTCACCTCCCTCTTCTTTCGGGTCTTCCCGCTGGAGATGCAGAAACGGATCATCAATATCGCCATCAGCCTGCGCGATGTTGACCTCCTCTTTCTCTACTGCGGACTCTACATAGGTGCGGTCACCGTGGCCGGACTTCTCAAGTACCTGATCAATATGATGCAGACCTGGATCGGCCAGAAGATCCTGGTGGAAATGCGTCATGAACTGTACAGCCATATTCTCCGCCTGCCCATCCAGTTCTTCCGCAAAACCCAGGCGGGTACTGTGGTATCCGCCATGACCGCCGAACTCAACTCCATCGGATTTTTTCTCGGCGGAGCGCTGGCCATTCCCGTCACCTCTGTGCTCACCTTTGTCACCTTCCTCGGCTTCATGATCTACCTCAATCCGGCCCTCGGTATTATGACGGTACTCATTTACCCGCTGGAATTTATCCTTATCCCTTACCTGCAGAGCCGATATAATCGACTGAACAAAGAACGGGTCTCCACCACGCGGGCCATGGCCAATGTGGTCAATGAGGCTGTACACGGTATCCACGAAGTGCATGGCCACGGCTCCTTTGCCCTTGAAAACCAGAAACTTGACCACTTCATCGATAATCTCTTCCGCTTGCTCAACAAGTTGTTCCTCGTCAAATACGGCATCAAGTTTTCCAACAATCTCTTTCAATCGCTCGGACCATTTCTGCTATTTCTGGTTGGCGGCTATTTCGCCATCAAGGGCGAATTCACCATCGGCGCCCTGCTCGCCTTTCTCTCCGCCTATGAAAAGGTCTATGATCCCTGGAAAGAGATGATCGAATATTATCAATCCTATCAGGATGCCAAGGTACGTTATTCACAGATCATGGAAACGTTTGACACTCCCCTCACCAACCGGCTGGCTCCGCCTGAAGGTAAAGCGGTCCTCAGCCTCAAAGGCGCCATCGAAGCCCGGTCGGTGGGTTACACTCTGGAACACTCGATTCGGCTGCTTGAAGAGGTCTCCTTTCAGCTCACCCCGGGCCAGCATCTGGCCCTTGTCGGTTTTTCCGGCTCTGGCAAGTCAACGCTCAGTTACCTGATCGCCCAGCTCTACGGTTACAGTGAAGGAACCATCACCATTGACGCCAATGAAGTCGAAGAGATGACCAAACTCGATATCTCTTCAAATATCAGCTTTGTTGCCCAGAATCCGGTGCTGTTCACCGGAACGGTCAGGGAAAACCTGATCTATCCCTGCAAGGCTCTGGAAGCTGCCTCAGGCAAGGACAGCAGTTATGAGCTCCCTGACAAACATGCAATTATTGAGATGATCAAAATTGTCGGCCTTGAAGATGATGTGATTGGCTGGGGGTTGAGATCAATACTGCCCAGAGATAAAATTTATCGTTATCTCGACCGGTTTCTCCGTATGCGAAAAATCATTCAGACCGATCTCAAGGAGGAATTCACCCGGGCTGTGGAATTCTACGATGGAGCCCGCTTCCTCTTTTACTCATCCATTGGGGTGAACATCATCTTTGGTGATTACAAGAATAAAAACGACTCCAGGCTGCTCGTCGAAAACAAGCTGTTCAGTTCATTTCTCAAAAATCACGGGCTGGAAGAGGAGCTCATAGAACTCGGCCGGAAACTGGCAAAGGCAACCATTGACCTGCTCGGTGACATCGAAGTCGATGACTTTCTCTTCAAGGGCAGTCCCATGAAACCTGAAGACCTCTCCCTCTTCAAGAGTCTTCTTGCAGACGGTGAAGGAAAGCACAGACATAATGAGCAGGAGGTCCGCACCTGTTTCCTCAGCCTCGCCCTTGACTTTATTCCCGGTCGTCATAAAATTCTCTCAACCACTCCTGAATTCAATGAGAAAATCCTCACCGCGAGAAGACATTTTCTCCAGGAAATTCTGGCAACAGATATCGCCACCTGTACTCTCATCGCAGAACCAATTGCAGATGAAAAACAGGCAGCAGACTTCACTCCCTACTGCGCCAACAGTTACCTCAACAATCACCCGGTGGTTGATAATATTTTGTTCGGTACTGTGTTTGATAAGGAACTGCTTGCCAATCAGCTGTCCAGACTGGCCATGGATCAGTTTGCCCGTCACGGCCTTCTTGCTGACATCATGGAAATCGGCCTTGACTTTCATGCCGGCTCCAAGGGAGACCGCCTCTCAGGCGGGCAAAGGCAGAAGATCGCCCTGGCCCGGGCATTTCTAAAAAAATCGCCGATCCTTATCCTTGATGAAGCCACCGCCAGCCTTGACAACCATTCCCAGGCACGCATTCAACGCTACATCGAACACAGCCTGAAGGGCAACACCACAGTGATTGCCGTGATTCACCGCCTTGATATGGTCTCCGATTATGATAAAATTATCCTACTCAAGGCTGGAAAAGTGATTGAAACCGGGAACTATGAATCCCTCATGGCCGCCAAAGGCCCGTTTTACCAACTTTTTACACAAACTCTTACCCAATGAAGCAGCCATCAAGCGGTCTGATCAAAGACCAGGACATTCTCAGCCGCAGTGAAGTATTTTCCGGAATACCATTTGAGGTTATCCAGTTTTTCGCCTATTTTGCCAAACGAAAGCAATTTCTTGCAGGCGAGCTCATCATTGAAATGGAACGCGAGGCCAATCATGCCTGTATTCTCATAAAGGGAGAAGTCGATATCACCCTGCTACACCACGACAGGGAGCTGACCCTGCAGACACTTGGCGAGGGTACATTTTTTGGTGAGCTTGCCCTGCTTGCCCGCTTTAACTGGTTTTTCAATGCCAGGGCAAAAAGTGACTGTGAGGTAATCATCCTCGACCGTGAAAGTTTTCAGCATGTGTTGGACAAATTCCCGGCCCACCGGGAACGGATGATTGAACGGATCGTTCAGCTTCGGGTCAAACGTCTTACCGACCAGAACACCCATATGCTGGATGCCCTGATTAAGGCCTCCAGTGGAGATTGCTCAACAGGCACATCTCCCATAACCTGAACAGTGCAGAGGCTCCCATGAACCACCCAGCCATCCATATCATCTTCGTACTTCTTATTGCCATCCTTCCTTACCGGGTCACAGCCAAAGAGCTGAAGACTCCGCTGTCTGTAGGGGGCATGACCCTGGGATCCAATGTTGCCGATTACTCGGACATTGAATACTCCAACTTTCTCAAGGATATTACTGTCAATGACTGGAATGGTTTTCGTAAGGGGATCATCTCCTACGGGATCTGCGACTCACCCGGTGAAATCG
>JBDLID010000155.1:0-6499 GCA_039715055.1 Thermodesulfobacteriota bacterium
CACACCGCGGGTAGTCAGGGTGGGAGAGGCTTACCGCCTGGAAAATGACGGGCCTGACTCCATAGGCCGCCTACATGCATTTTTCGGCAATTTTGGGGTACTGGTCAAGGCATACAGCTACATTCTTTCCATGGGAGGCAAGAATCTTAAAAAGGCCAGTCAGCTGGCAGTACTCAATGGTAATTATGTGCGGGACTCATTACGCGATGACCTTGATCTGGCCTATAATCATCACCCATGCATGCATGAATGTGTTTTTTCAGATAAAAACCAGCAGGAGTATCAAATTTCCACTCTGGATATGGCCAAGAGACTCATGGATCACGGCTATCATCCTCCGACCATCTATTTTCCACTGGTGGTCCCCGGCGCCATCATGATTGAACCGACAGAGACTGAAAACAAGGATGATCTGGACCGGTTCATAGCTGTTTTTAAAGATATTGTGCGGGAAGCCCGCGAGGATGGCGAGCGACTGCGCCAGGCACCGACCCGCACCAAACTGCGGCGCCTCGATGAGACACAGGCTGCCCGTAAACCCTGCCTGACCGGATGATTGCAGACCGGCCATGAGCTTGCAGATCATACAGTCAGGCCTGACACCATACCGTCGGGCCTATGACCAGCAGATGGAGCTTTTGACTCAGCTTCATACCGGTGACAGGGAAGACGATGTCTGCCTCATCCTGGAACACTCTCCTGTCTTTACCCTGGGCCGCAACGGTTCGCCGGAAAATGTAACCGTTTCTGACACTTTTCTTCAGGACCGGGGAATAGAGCTGATAAGAATTGAGCGGGGCGGTGAAGTCACTTACCACGGCCCCGGTCAAATCGTCTGTTACCCGATCATAAACCTCCGCAGGAACAGACTCACTGTGGTTGAATATGTTCAAACCCTTGAGCAGATTATGCTTTCGGCCGTCCGTCGTTTTGGTATTGAAGCAAAAAGAGACCCGAGAAACCACGGCATCTGGCTTGGTGACTGTAAACTGGGCAGTGTCGGCATCGCTGTGCGGCATGGAATCAGTTACCATGGCCTGGCCTTGAATGTAAACCCTGACCTTGAACCCTTTTCCTGGATTAATCCCTGTGGTCTCAGCGGGGTGTCCATGACGTCCATGGCGCGTGAGCTGGAACAGGAGGTAAGCATCAGGGAGGTTGAGCTTGCAATGATTGAAGAAATAATTGGAGCATTTGGCCGTGAAGTTAAACCGTCGAATTCCAGCTCCTGTAAAAGTCCTTCAAAAAAGAAAAGTAAAACTCGCAGCGCCAAGCCGAAATGGCTGAAACAACGGCTGCCCAAAGGTAAAGGCTATGAACAGACAAGACGGCTGTTGAAACACTGCGGTCTGAATACTGTCTGCCAGGAGGCCCGCTGCCCCAATCAATTTGAATGTTTTACCAAAGGTGCAGCCACATTCATGCTCATGGGGGAAAATTGTACACGGAACTGTCGTTTTTGCGCCGTAAGCCATAATGGTACAGCTCCCCTTGACCCCCAAGAACCCCCTAAAATTGCTGCTGCCGTAAATGACATGGGTCTTCAATATGCTGTTCTCACCTCTGTCACCCGTGATGATCTTGCTGACGGCGGAGCAGAACATTTTGCAAGGACCATGGAGGCAATCCGTAAACTGTGCCCTGAAACTCTCATTGAAGTTCTGATTCCGGATTTACAGGGCGATACTGACGCTCTGAAACATCTATGTCTGCACAAACCATCTGTGCTCAACCATAACGTTGAGACGGTTGCCGGTTTATACTCTGAGGTTCGCCCCCAGGCTGTATATGAAAGATCCCTTGAACTGTTGAAAAATGTCAAAGCACTGGACTCTGCCATCGTGACAAAATCAGGACTGATGCTTGGCCTCGGTGAAACCCGGAATGAACTGAATCAGACGATGTCTGATATCCGGGATACGGGGTGCGACCTCTTGACCCTGGGCCAGTATCTCCAGCCGACAGCAGCCCATTTACCGGTTGATAGATATGTCCCTCCTGAAGAATTTGATGAAATCAGGATCAGTGCGCTGGAGCTTGGTTTTGCAGGCGTCGCCGCAGGTCCCCATGTACGAAGTTCATATCAGGCAGGGGAGTTGTACAAATTAGCCGTGTGAGATTGAACGGATGTATTTCACCAGAAGGAATTGAAGATGAGTGAAACAACGGATGACAGATTCGATGTTGTGGTTGTCGGCGGCGGCCCGGGCGGCTATACCGCAGCTTTTCGGGCAGCTGACCTGGGATTGTCGGTCTGCCTTGTGGAGAAGCATGAGCGGCTGGGAGGGGTTTGTTTAAATGAAGGCTGCATCCCGTCAAAAACACTCCTCCATGGAGCGTCGTTGATCGAAGAAGCTGCGACCGGTGTTGAGTACGGTGTCAGGTTTGGAGACCCGGAGATCGATATCAGCGGGTTACTTGCCAAAAAAGAGAGTGTCATCTCACAGCTGACTGAAGGCCTTGATAAACTAGGTAAGGCCCGAAAGATAACGCGCCTGAAGGGAAGGGGTGTTTTTCAGGATAGATCAACCCTTGCTGTTAAGGGAGACGAAGAGTCCATATTGGTGAAATTCAGCACCGCTGTCCTTGCCACAGGCTCCTCGCCAGTGATGCTGCCGGGGCTTCCTGAAGACCCACGCATCTGGGATTCCAGTGATGCCCTGGCCGTAAAAACCGTTCCGGACAAGCTTCTTATCATCGGCGGCGGCGTTATCGGAATGGAGATGGCACAGGTTTACAGCGCACTTGGTTCAGAAATTACCATTGTTGAGATGCTTGATCATATCATCCCTCCTGCCGACAAAGATCTTATCCAGCCGCTGTTTCTGAAACTGAAAAAGAAATATCAAATTTTGACTAAAACAAAGGTGGCTGAAATCAAGGTGAAGGGTGACAGGCTCCTCGCGGTTTTTGATGGTCCCAGGGGGCCGGGTGAGGAAGAGTTTGACGCTGTGCTGGTTGCCGTCGGCAGGCGCCCCAATACAGCCGGCATGGGCTTTGATAATATTGGACTTGAAGCAGGTCCGCAGGGATTTATTGAGGTTGATGAACATCAACGAACCTCGGTTCCCGGTTTCTACGCCGTGGGTGATGTGGTTGGAGAGCCGATGCTGGCCCACAAGGCAAGCCATGAGGCAAAAGTCGCTGCTGAAAACATTGGAGGCAGGAGTGTCATCTTTAATCCCCGCTCCATCCCCTCGGTGGCCTACACAAACCCGGAGGTGGCATGGGTGGGGCTTACTGAACAAGAGGCCAAAGAAAAGAAAATTGATTTTTCCAAAGGCAAGTTTCCATGGGGAGCAAGCGGCCGGGCGCTCAGTGTGTCCGCATCCAGAGGGGTTACCAAAGCACTGTTTGACAGACAAACCGGTAAACTGATTGGTGCCGGCATCTGCGGGGCGCATGCCGGTGAGATCATCCATGAGGCAGTGCTCGCTCTTGAACAGGAGGCTACCGCTTCGGAGATCAGTGAAACAGTTCACGCTCACCCAACTCTTGCCGAGACCTTTGGCTTTGCGGCTGAAATTGTAAATGGTTCCATCACCGATCTGCTTCCACCCAGGAAGAGATAACATTCCAACAATTTAATAAATTTTCTGGAAACGCACATGGCTACCCTGAACCGAACACTCTTTTTTGAGAAACATGAAGAAGCAGGTGCAAAAATAGTTGAGTTTGGCGGCTGGGAGATGCCGATTCAGTATCCTGACGGAATACTGAAGGAACACATGGCCACCCGGGAGAAAGCCGGACTGTTTGACGTATCACATATGGGGAGACTGTTGTTTAAGGGCAGGGACAGTTTGCCTTTTCTGCAGCATGTGCTGACCAATAACGGTCAGGCCCTTTCAGTGGGAGAGAGTCAGTACACCCTCATCCAAAATGAGAGAGGCGGAGCAATTGATGATGCCTATTTATACAGGTTTAAAGAAGACGAGTACCTGCTGGTGGTCAATGCCTCAAACAGAGAGAAGGATTTAAAACACCTGACCGAAGTCATCTCACAATACCCTGATGTTGAAATGATTGACCGGACCTTTGATCTGGCCATGATCTCACTGCAGGGTCCTTATTCAAAGACAATCATGAAGCAGATTGTCAGCGGTGAGTGTTTGCCTGAACCGGCAAGAAACTGTCTGCGGGTCGTCCAGATCAATGGCAGCGAGGTGTTGCTGGGAAGAACCGGCTACACCGGAGAGCCCATCGGCTTTGAACTTTTCGTTGAGAACAGCGCCGGGTGTGAACTGTGGGATCTGCTCATTGAAAAAGGAGCTGTGCCCATAGGGCTTGGGGCAAGGGATACCCTGCGCCTTGAAGCCGGCCTGCCCCTGTATGGGCATGAGCTTGGTATTGACCACGATGGCAATGAAATTCCGATCTTTGCCTCAAAACTGTCAAAGTTTGCTGTCAGCTTTTCCGAGCTGAAAGGCGACTTCATTGGCAGGGAAGCTCTTTTAAAACAGCAGGGTGCCTTTAAACGAATTGTTCACCATGATTTTTACGATATCGATGCGCTGCCCAGGGTGGTTATGCCTCTTGCAATCACCGGTAAGGGAATCGGCAGGGAAGGGCACAAGGTATATTCAAACGAAAAACATGTCGGCTATATCACCAGCGGCACAACTGTCCCGTACAAACCTGTTTCCGGCTCCGGGCTTGAAGGTGTGTTTGAGCCGGAGGTCAAGCGAAGGTCCATTGGTCTTGCCTTGATTGACTCAACGATCAGGGTCGGCGATACCCTTGAGGTTGAGATACGAAAGAAGAGGTGTGAAGCAGTCGTTGTGCCCTATCACATGAGCTCCCAGGCACCACCGTATGTGAGGCCGATTCTTCACAACCAGCTCAAGGTGAGCAAGGTTGAGAAGAAAAGCGATGGCATGAAGAGCAGGGCCGGAAAGCTTCTTGCAAAAACAGCTGCGAACCATAACTGGCGGCAAAAGGAATGCATCAACCTGATTCCATCTGAGATGTCGCAATCATATCTTTCAAGGATTATGTCGATCACAGATCCGGTGAACAGGTATGCCGAGCACAGGGAGGTCAAGGCGTTTTCCTCGGAAGATATCTTTTATTACCAGGGAACAGAGTATATCGAAGAAGTTGAGAGGTTGTTGAATAAAGAGTTTCAAAACTATTTTGACTGTAAAAATGTTGAATCAAGGGTCATTTCTGGTCAGATGGCAAATACAGCCTGTTTCAGCGGTCTCGTTGATTTTTTAAACAGGGCGGACAGGAAAAGCAAACAGCGTCGTATCGGAAAAGTCCTTAATAATCATATTATCAAGGGTGGGCATCTCAGTGCTCAACCCATGGGGGCCTTAAGAGATTTCATCGCCCGCGATCCCAAAACAGAAAAGGCGGCTGTGGTTAATTTTCCTGTCTTGAGAGACAACCCATACAAAATTGATGTAAAGGGTTGTCAGTCCATAATCAGGGAGCAGCAGCCGGAGTTGATCATCCTCGGCAAAAGCATGGTGATCCACAGAGAGCCTGTAAGGGAGATTCGAGCCCTTGTGGATGAATATGCGCCTTCCTGTATCGTCATGTATGACATGGCCCATGTTCTAGGGTTGTATGGAGATCATTTTCAGAAATCGCTTCAGGAGGGGGCCCATATCGTTACCGGTTCAACTCACAAGACATTCTTTGGAACCCAGCGGGGAGTGATTGCCTCTAATTTTGCAGAAGATGAACCGAACTTCGAGCTGTGGGAGGCCATCCAGCGCAGAACATTTCCCGGCAGTGTCTCCAACCATCACCTGGGAACCATGGCAGGTCTACTGTTTGCCGCCTATGAGATGAACCATTTCAAAGATGAATACCAGAAGGCAGTCATTGACAACGCCAAGGCGTTTGCCCTGGCCCTGAAAGAAGAGGGGCTTGATGTGGCCGGAGACCCGGGGATCAGTTTTACTGAAACCCATCAGGTCATAGTGAGAGTCGGGTATGGACTGGGTGCCAGGGTTGCCCGGAAGATGGAAGATAACAACATCATCGTCAATTACCAGGCAACACCTGCGGAGGAAGGTTTTACCGCATCAGGTGCTTTACGGCTGGGGGTTGCCGAGATGACAAGATTTGGAATGGAACAAAAAGATTTTCAGGAGCTGGCCTCTTTGATGGCCGATGTCATAAAAAATGATTCAACCATTAAAGATGAAATTAAATCATTGAGAAGCAGGTTTCTTGAAATGAGCTATTGCTTCCGGGAAAAAGACTTTTCCGATACAATCGGGACCCTCATCGGGTCTTTATAACAGGTCTCCTGTTTGATACTGGTTGTCGACCAGATGCAAACCGGGGCCTCGCAGCCGGGCGCGGCTCCGATTACTGAAATTGACAAACCCGGGTTAAGCCATAACGCCTCAAATCTGTAATTGGCAGCTATGTCTCTTCGGGAAGAATAATCAGCTCTTCTGGGTGAAAGTGGAGGAAAACCCGGTCTCCTGGGTTAAACTGTTTGCCGATCGCCGCCGCAGTCGTAAAAATTTCCCCTACA
>JBDLID010000156.1:0-6468 GCA_039715055.1 Thermodesulfobacteriota bacterium
GATTTGTCCACCACTACCGTATAACCGTCAAGGTAAGCGGCGATCTCCCCGGCTGCCTGGTAGATGTAGGTCAGATCAGCATAACCATCACCTCGGCGGCTTGACGGAGTGCCGACGGCGAGGAAAATTGCCTCGGCAGCGGAGACCGCCTGGTCCAGTTCGGTGGTGAACGAGAGCCGCTCCTCCCGGATATTTTTGGCCACCAGGGTATCAAGGCCAGGCTCATAGATCGGGATCTCACCCTTGAGCAGCCGTTCGATCTTGTTCACATCCTTGTCCACACATGTGACATGATGGCCGAACTCTGCAAAACATGTTCCCGTGACCAGGCCGACATAGCCTGTGCCGATCATTGTTATTTTCATGATTGTCTCTCGTTATCTATGGGTTCCCAATAGTTTCTTTACAGGGCGCTATGCCCTGTGAGTTGTGTGTCAGACCGGTCGTCTGCCGAAAATGGCGGTTCCGACCCGGACAAGTGTGGCTCCTTCCTCGATAGCTGCCCGGTAGTCGCCGGACATACCCATGGAAAGTTCCATAGCCATATTTCCACAAAAGTTGGTGCGTTGTCGAAGTGTTTCACCAAGGATCCGCAGTTTTCTGAAATAGACCCTGGCCTCATCCTCATCCCGGCAGATCGGCGGGATCGTCATCAGGCCTCTGATGTTGAGGCGGTCAAGGGGGAGGACTCCGCTGATGAGTTCCTCGGCGTTGTCCGGCAGTACTCCGGATTTGTTCGGGTCCTCGCCGATGTTGACCTGGATGAGAATGTCCATCGTCGTACCCCGGGCTTCCAGTTGACGCTGGAGACCTCTTGCCAGTTTAAGCCGGTCAACGGTTTCAATCATGGAAAAAAGGGTGGCGGCGACTTTACACTTGTTGGACTGGAGGTGGCCGATAAAGTGAATGGCTGCTTCAGCAGGCAGCTGTTCCCGTTTTTCCACGGCTTCCTGGATGTAATTTTCTCCGAACAGGGTCTGGCCTGCACCAAGCGCTTCGAGAATCTTGTCCGTGGTAAAACGCTTGGATACCGCGACAAGCCGGATCTCATCAGGGTGGCGCCCGCTGCTCCTGGCCGCATCGGTAATATTGTTCCGTACCCTTTCAATGTTTTCGGCAATGGTGCTCATCGTTTTACAGGGGCTGTTTTTCGGTCGTCAGTCTTGGCTGCTACTCTTTATAGACGGAACAGCCGTTCGACATTACGACTGGTTTCACGGGCCAGTACCTCAAGGGTGATGCCGCGCAGTTCAGCTACTTTTTGGGCGGTGTAGGCCAAGTAGGCCGGTTCGTTTCGTTTTCCCCGACGGGGAACCGGGGCCAGAAAGGGGCCGTCGGTTTCGAGTATGAGCCTGTTTAGGGGGACTGATTCTGCCACTTCCTGCAGATCGCGAGCATTGTTGAATGTGACGATACCGGGAATGGAGATATGCAGTCCAAACTCCAGTACTTTTTCGGCAAATTGTTTATCCCCTGAAAAACAGTGCATGACTCCTCCCTGGTCAAAGGGGCCGTGTTGTTCAAGCAGGTCGAGGATATCGTCATGGGCCTCGCGGTCATGAATAATAATCGGCAGCTCCAGTTCCCTGGCAAGTTCCAGCTGAAGGCCGAAATATTTCTTTTGGAGATGGGCGGGGCTGAATTGCTTGACATAGTCGAGCCCGATCTCTCCATAGGCAACCACCAGCCCATGGTTGTTCCGGGCCAAATTTGTGAGGTTGGTGAGAGTCTCATCATTGATCCGGTCGACATCGTGGGGGTGGACGCCGACACTTGCCCGGATAGCAGGGTAGTTGCGGGCAAGCTCCACCGCTCTTCGTGAGCTCGCCTCGTCAATGCCTATGGTCAGAATTCGTTTTACTCCGCCCTCTTTTGCGCGAGCAAGTACTGCCTCAAGATCCTTTTCGTAGCTGCCCATATCCAGATGACAGTGGCTGTCGATCAGGTAGCTGTCACCTTTGATTGGAGGAGGTGGTGGAATTTTCTTTTTTGCCATTTGTCGCAGGGCAGCAGGGCTGTCTGGCCGGAGAGGCCAGGCTGTTTTGCAGCTAAATTAAATATGAGGCACCTTGAATTTTTCATGGTACCCTGTGAAAATTAATGAGATGACAGATTGACTAACGATTTCTAGCAGATTCACCTGGAGCTTGCAATGATGAATCTGTAAAAAACTGTAACTGTTCAACAGCACCCACATCGTGGCTGATCAGGCCACCTCGAGTAGCACCAGTACGCTTCGCCGGCCTGCTTTACCACACTGCGGGCCCTGCTGAACAGTTACAGCTCCCTGATTAAGGGAGGAGCCAGCTAATTTTGCGATGGATAGTTACAAAAAATGATTGAAAAAGCCGGCCAACAAGAAACATTTCAGCGGGTGTAATGCAATGGCACAACAGCTAGAAGAGAGCCATAATATTGGATCAATGAGAAGGCAGCTGCGACAGGCGCAGGGGAGCGAGCCTGCAGATCTTGTATTGAAAAACTGTCGGGTCGTCAACGTCTTCAGCAGGGAGATCCTGGAGGCGGATGTGGCTTTGACGGGGGAGCGTATCTGTGGAGTTGGGCAATACCGTGGGAAGGAGGAGATTGACTGCGAGAATATGTTTGTTGCGCCGGGATTTATTGAAGGTCATGTCCATATCGAAAGCTCAATGCTCGGTCCGCGTCAGTTCGCAGCTGCCGTGATCCGGCACGGAACGACTTCAGTTGTCTGTGATCCACATGAGTTGGCAAATGTTGCCGGTATGGAGGGGGTACAGTATTTCCTCGACCAGAGCGAGGGCCTTGATGTGGCTATTTACCTTATGGCACCGTCCTGTGTACCGGCCACTCACCTTGAAACCTCGGGTGCGGAGCTGGCAGCTGCTGAGATAGGTGAGCTGCTTACTCACCCCAGAGTATTGGGACTGGCGGAGATGATGAATTTTCCCGGGGTCGTTGGCGGTGTGCCCGCTGTGCTTGAAAAAATCCAGGCAGGTTCCGGCCTGGTCATTGACGGTCACGCTCCGGGCCTGTCCGGTCCGCAACTTCAAGCCTATGTCGGTTGTGATATCGGCTCCGACCATGAATGTTCGACAGCTGATGAGGCCCGGGAGAAATTGAGAGCCGGGATGAGGATTTTTATTCGCGAGGGTTCAAGTGCAAAGAATCTGGAGGACCTTGTCGGAGTCGTCAATCAGAGCACCAGTCATCGTTGCCTGCTGGTGACCGACGATTGTCACCCGGGGGAGTTGAGCCGGGAAGGTCATCTTGACCGGATCGTTCGCAAGGCTGTGCGGCTGGGCCTTGATCCTCTGATCGCAATCCAGATGGTAACGATTCAGGTGGCCCAATATTTCAACATCAGGTCCAAAGGGGCGGTGGCCCCGGGTTTTGTCGGAGACCTGGTCCTTTTTGACGACCTGGAGGATCTTCGGCCCAGATGGGTGTTTGCCGGTGGTCGACAGGTTGTCGGAGGCTCGGAAGAGGACGGGGGAGGTCTTGGAAAAGAAGAGGCTGCACCGGTGGAAAGTGGCCACCGGGTACTCCGCTCGGTGAACTGCAGGATGGTGAAAAAACCGTTTGAGATCAAAGCACGACCTGGACGTATACGTTGTATAGGACTGCTGGAGGATCAACTGCTTACTGAAGAACTTCACTTGGACCCAACCATTTATGACGATCAGGTTGTTGCCGACCCTGACCGTGATCTTCTCAAACTGGCAGTCGTTGAGCGGCATCATGGCAGCGGGAATGTCGGTCTCGGTTTTGTGCGCGGTTTCGGTATCGGCCGGGGGGCTCTTGCGTCAACGGTCGGCCATGATTCACATAATATCATGGTCATGGGGGCAGATGATGGTGAGATGGAAATTGCTCTTTCGGCTCTGATCGAGATGAACGGCGGTCTGGTTGTGGTCAGGGATCAAGTGGTGACGGCATCTCTACCTCTGGATATCGGCGGCTTGATGTCGAGTCTTCCCGTCGAACAGGTGGTGGCGCAGCATGAGTCGCTTCTTGGGGCGGCATCTCAGCTCGGGGCAGCCATAGCTGATCCGTTCATGATGATGAGTTTTCTGGCCCTGCCGGTTATCCCGCAGCTCAAACTCACCGATCGGGGCCTGGTTGATGTCGACCGTTTTGAACATGTCGATCTCTGGCTTTGAGTCGTTTTATCTGGTGGCATGATTGAGAAGGAATTGGTCAAGGGGAGGACACGCAATAATTGAATGGACATGGTGTAATTGTTTAACAATGAAAACAAGAACCTGCCCTCCTGCTGGTGAGTGGTGCCGCCGTCGGCTTCAACTGGGAAATCTGGAGTGAGGTTGCCGGTAGGCAGGTTTTTAAGTTGAATTCCTTTTATTATCAATTGATTAGTAACGTTGCTGCTGATCTGTGCCGGTTTGCCTTATGGCTATGATTTTTTTAAGAAAAATAAAAAAACATCTTCATATCGAAGAAAAACTGTCGTATACTAGCCAACGTATCATGTGAGTATTAATGTAGAAACAGGTGTGAAATCGTTTCTTTTCAGTCGGGCCGGCGTCGTGAATCAATGTGTACAAAGCAGGAGACGACCGTTTCGGATTCGTTTTTACTTCTTGTAATAACTTGTTTTTTTCAGGTGGGCCGCAGGCGACTTACCATTTTACGTGAAAGGGGATTAGTACATGAATTACGGAATTGTCAGTCAGGAACAGCTCGAGCAAATTGATACGATTTTGTCGGACAAGTTGATCAAGTTGGGTGTTGATTGTGTCATCATCATCGATATGGCCGGAAATATTATCACTGCCAAGGATAATGGTGAGAGCAAGTATGATGTGTACTCATTTGCCGCTCTGGCCGCCGGTAACTTTGCCACCGTAGATGCCATGGCAAAGCTCGTTGGCGAGTCTGAATTCTCGCTCTTGTTTCATAAGGGGCAGGAGTCGAATATTCACTTCAGCAAGATTGATGATGAACTCCTTCTCATCTCCATGTTCGGCAAAGAGATATCCCTTGGATTTTTAAGGCTTAACGTCGTAGAAACCATCGAGCAGATACGTCAGGTATGGAACAAGTAGCGGCAACGACAGCTGATCACCTGAAAAAATGTTAGATGCCGTTGGCATGGGGGAAAGGACTTGAGTTTCATAAACCTAAAAGATAAAGTCGTTCAGGTCAAAGTTGTTTACTATGGCCCGGGGCGCTGTGGGAAGACGACAAATCTCGAATATATCAATAAAAAATTCAGACAACAGATCCAGTCAGAGATGGTCAGTCTGAAAACCCACGGCGACCGAACCCTGTTCTTTGATTTTCTACCGTTTGACATGGGGAAGATTAAGGGCTACGACATCAAAATTCAGTTATACACCGTCCCTGGTCAGGTGAAATACAATGCCACCCGTAAGCTGGTTCTCAAGGGTGTTGACGGGGTTGTTTTTGTTGCCGATGCCATGGAAAAGCAGCGGGAAAAAAATATCCGTTCCCTCAACCAGCTTCATGAAAACCTGCAGTCCTATAAAGAATCCATCTTCAAGATCCCCCTGGTCATGCAGTACAATAAAGTGGATTTGAAAGAACACGGAATTCCCATTCTGCCCCTTTCCGTTCTCCAGAAAGACCTCAACAGCAGGTTGCAGGTGCCCTACTATGAAGCCAGTGCCATTACCGGCTATAATGTGGCCGCAACACTGAAAAAGATAATTTCCTCAACGGTCATTTCCATACAGAAAAAATTACTTTAGGACGACACATGGCGGACGACTATACGGAAAGTCAGTACGACGATGACCTGACCCTGGGAGCAGAAGACTACTACAACGACTTCTCGACCGATGGTGTCGATTTGTTTGAATTCGGTGGTGATGATGATTCACCCATTGCCCGGCTGAAGAGTATTGTTCTGTCTATTGACTGGGAAATCACCGATGACATCCTCCAACAGCTCAATGAAGAACTGATTCATCTGCAGGATGTCTGGGCCGATGATAAAATCAAGCTGGTCTATGTTCAGGGGTTGGGTAAGATAGGGAAATATATCTTTAAAGAAAAGGCCAGTTCCCATCCTAATGCTATCAAGCTATTGCTCACCTTTTATTACAACCTGGAGAAAATAGTTTCATCGCAGGATATGAGCGATGAGGCCATGAAGCAGACTCTTATTCAAGACGTCAAAAAGTTTGATCAGCTCAAAGTTATCATAGAGCAGCAGCAGGGAGGGGCTTCAGCGGCAGCTAAACCGGCTGCGCCAACTCCTCCTCCACCACCTCCTCCGCCAGAGAAACCAAGCGTTGCAGAACCTGCAATTGCTGAAGAGCCTGCGCCGGCGTTTGCGGATGTACCACCGGCTGACACGGATCTTTCACTTTCTGAAGACAGTCCTCTGACCACCATGAAAGCTCTGATCCTTGGTATTGACTGGGAGGTCAATGACAAGGACCTTGAAAGCCTTGCTGCAGAGGTTCGGAATCTGGAAACCACTTATGCCGGCTCCAAGACAAA
>JBDLID010000157.1:0-6453 GCA_039715055.1 Thermodesulfobacteriota bacterium
ACCGCCGATGATGTGATCCAGATCGCATTTGGCTATGGTTTGTTTACCGGTGGTTTCGGTCTGCACTATGGAGCTGAACGCCTCGGTGCCTCGGTTATCCCGATTTCGGCCGGCAATACCAAACGCCAGATTCAGATCATGAAAGATTTCAAGACAACGGCCCTTGTCTGTACCCCTTCCTATGCGCTCAATATTGCAGATGTCATGCTTGACTCAGGCATCAACCCTGCCGGTCTATCATTGAAGTTCGGTCTCTTCGGGGCCGAGCCCTGGTCCGAGGCCATGCGCCGTGAAATCAACGAAAAACTCGGCATCCGCGCCACTGACAACTATGGGCTTTCCGAGATAATGGGGCCGGGTGTGGCTGGCGAGTGTGAGGAGTGCAACGGCCTTCACATCAGTGAGGACCATTTCCTCGTCGAAGTCCTCGATCCCGATACACTGGAACCTGTTGAACCGGGTGAGGTGGGAGAGTTGGTGATCACCACCCTGACCAAAGAGGCCTTCCCCATGATCCGTTACCGGACCAGAGATCTCACCCGGATGATCAACGAGCCGTGCGGCTGCGGTCGAACCCTTGCAAAGATGCACCGTGTCCTCGGCCGCACCGATGACATGCTGATCATTAAAGGCGTCAACGTTTTTCCAACCCAGATTGAGTCGGTACTGTTCGACATCGACGGAACTGAACCACACTACCGGATTATTGTTGAGCGTCAAAATCACCAGGATCGGGTTACTGTCCTGGTGGAGGTCAAGGAATCAATTTTCTTCGATGAGATGAAGAAACAGGGCCGGATGATTGAAACCATCAAGGGCAGGCTCGCCTCAGAACTCGGCATTGGCGTGGCAGTTAAACTGGTCGAGGAAAAAACTTTGGAACGTTTCGAGGGCAAGGGCCAGCGGGTGATCGATAAACGTGAAATCTGATCTTTGTTGACTATAGGTCGCCTGGAGCATCCGGCTCCATTGAAGCAGGCAGGAAACCATCAGGCAAGATGAAATCCTATACCGGTGTTATACTTTTCGCTCTACTGGTTGGGAAACTTGTCGCCTTTGAATCAGCAATCTGCGCTGCGGCAGATTTCTGTCTGGCCTGCGGACCGCAGGCTCAGCTGCTGGTTACGTCCCAGGATGAAGAGCTTAACGGCTATCCTGCCATCGACAATGCCCATGAATCAGCCTCTTCGTTTTTTCTCGAAAGCGCACGCTGGCTCGATTCGTTTTTTGAAGATGCAGATTACCTTGAAGAGACAAACACCAGCCGAATCAGATTCAAGCTGTTCGTTAATTCCGACCGCCAGAATGGGGGCGAGCTGAACCAGAGGCTCCATGTTCGCCTCAGACTCCCCAATTTTGAAGACCGGCTATCACTGCTCCTTTTTGCCGAAGACGATGATGATTCCAACTCTGAGGCGCTTGGAGGTCATTCGGTCAGCAATGATCATGAGTGGACAACCGGTTTCCGCTGGCTGGTCAACAAGTCTCGCAGGAGCAATATTTCCGCTACATTTGGTGGTTCACTGTCGTATGTTTATGGTGGGGTGCGTGTACGCCGATACTATGACCACGGTTCGTGGAAGGGGCAGTTTGTTGAACAGTTGCGTTATTACACCGATGACGGGTGGGAAAATAAGCTTCACTATGAGCTCGAAAAGGAATTCAACAGGAAGCGCCTTGTCCGCGTAAGAGCTGAAGCCAACTGGTATGAAAATGATAATGGACTACCCCACGGGTTGATTCTCACCCATGACCAGATTCTGGGACCGAAGCAGGCAGTCCGTTTTGAGCTTGGTGGATATTTTAACACCAGCCCCAGCCATCAAATGACCGATTTCCAACTGCGGGTCAGGTTTCGCAGTCAGTTTTACTGGGAGTGGCTGATACTTGAAATTGCTCCCCAGATTAACTTTCCACAGGACTTTGAACGTCAGATTAACCCTGGTATTTTACTGAGGTTGGAGGCCGATTTCGGCTATCATTCAACCGTTGAATCCTTTAAATCAATCATTAAATTTTAGCCATGAACCAGCGAAGCCAAAACCGCAGCAGCGACGAACTGAGAGTACTTTCAATCCAGCAGGATATCCAGCCCAATGCAGACGGCTCAATTCTCATCCGTATGGGTAATACCCACGTCATCTGCGGGGTGAGCATTGAAGAGAAGGTACCGCCTTTTTTGAAGGGGACCGGACAGGGGTGGATCACCGCCGAATACGGCATGCTGCCCTGCGCTACGTCAAGTCGGTATCGCCGTGAGTCGGTATCGGGCCGTTCAGGCCGGACCCTTGAAATCCAGCGCCTTATCGGCCGCAGCCTGCGGCGCATGGTTGATCTTGGTGAGTTGGGAGAGCGAACCCTGCGTGTTGACTGCGATGTGCTCAACGCTGACGGCGGTACCAGGACTGCCTCGATCACCGGTGGGGCGCTGGCCCTGAAGATGGCCCTTGAAAAACTGGTGACAACAGGCGGGCTTTCGACCATGCCTGAAATACTACCTATTGCCGCCATCTCGGTGGGAGTGGTTGACACCTTACCGCTTCTTGACCTGGACTATAATGAGGATTCAACAGCATCGGCCGATGCCAATTTCGTCATGGACGGGCGTGGCGGCTGGGTGGAGATCCAGTCCACCGCCGAGGAGAATGCCTTTTCAACCGGCCAGTTTCAGGAAATGATGGTACTTGCGGAAAAGGGGATCGGGGAGTTGTTTGACCGGCTCTGGGGTCCTTGACTGGGGTTCTGTGAGTGTCCGGGGTGAAATAACCTCAGGGGAAGAGCAGTTGGTGCGCCCCTGCAACACACTACTGTCGTGGTGTTGTGTGAGGCGGTCATTTTTGAGCTGACGGGAAGGAGTCGTGGAGTTGCTGTCTGGTACCATACAGGCAAAGCCCGAGGTTTTTTTGCCAGCCACTGCCACGTTGCCGGATCCTGTAAATGACAAGAGATGTCGATTTTCTGCAAGTTGAAAAAAAATATGGTTTGATACGAGTCATTACTGAACTGTCACCAACTTCATAACTTCGATTCTGAGTCAAACACTGCCAATTCGCGTCAATGTCAAATCTCAAGTCGTCTGTCACTACCTTTTTTCATCGGTTAATTCCTGCCAATATTAAAAACGACGACCAGGTTCGGAAGGCCGGGCTGATGTTTGGCAGCGGTATAATCGGTATCATCTGTCTCACCCTGCTTGGCGTTATCGCCTTCATACAGGGCGGGATGCTGCTTGGTACCCTGGATCTTG
The DNA here is from genome assembly GCA_039715055.1 of Thermodesulfobacteriota bacterium. Taxonomy (GTDB): domain Bacteria; phylum Desulfobacterota; class Desulfobulbia; order Desulfobulbales; family Desulfocapsaceae; genus JBDLID01. Next base: position 3,248 of record JBDLID010000157.1, read on the forward strand.
CCGCCGCCGTCGTGTTGACTGTGCTCCTTCTTGTCCTGCACCTCAGGGGCAATCTTTCCTTCTGCATCCATTGGTCAATCACCCTCATGTATTTTTTGTACACCTACCTCCTGGTCAGCGGAGGTATCACAGGGACGGCCTTTCTCTGGAGTTATACTTTTCCATTGATAGCGATGTTTCTGCTTGGCTCAAAACGGGGTTTCCAGGTCACATCAGTATATTTTCTGACCTGCCTCGGTGTAATGCTGATTGATATCAACACTGTGCTGATCAACCTCTATACCAAAGACCTGACTCTTCGCTTCAGCGCCTCTTTCGTAGTGGTCTTTCTGTTTTCTCATATCTACGAAAAATATCGGGAAGAATCACAGGCAGCCCTGCTGGAGTCAAAAAGTACGCTTGAGGAAAAGGTCCAGGAACGTACCCGGGTACTGGAACAGGAGATTCACAAACGCAGGCAGATAGAGCAGGAGCTGCGGTACAGCGAGAACCGGTTTCGCCACCTTGTGGAAAGTGCCGCCGATGCCATCTTTATGTTTGATAAACATGGGAAATTTGAGGTCGTCAATGCCGAGGCCTGCCTTAATCTCTGCTATGCAGAAGAGGAGTTGCTGCAGCTGTCGGTTACCGATATTGACGAGGAGCTTTCCGAGGAGGATATCGTTGAGATTACCTCCTCAGGTTCACAAAAAAGGTGGCCAATCACCATCAGGGGAATGCATAGACGAAAAGACGGCACCAGGTTTCCGGTGGAGGTCAGAATCGACACCCTGGAAAGGAAAAATGGACACCATTTTGTCGCTGTGGCACGGGATATCAGCGATCGTATCCGAACGGAGAAGCAGATCATCGCTCTCAATAATCTAAGGGAAAAGTTGCTGGGGCTTGGCAGCCTGGAAAAGAAATTGTCAGTCGTCACAGAGGCTGTTGTCGATATTTTTGAGGCGGACTTTTGCCGCATCTGGCTGGTCAGGCCGGGAGATCTCTGTGACAGCGGCTGCCCCCATGCCGCAGTCAGCGAGGGACCGCACATCTGCCGCCACCGCGGTCGCTGCCTTCACCTCGCAGCCGGTTCAGGCCGTTATACAGGTGTTAAGAGCAAAATGCACGGCAGGGTACCTTTTGGCTGCTACAAGATCGGCAGAGTCGTTTCCGGGGAGTTGCCCGGCTTTAACACCAACGATGTGGTGAACGATCCCAGAATTCATGACCATGAGTGGGCAAGAGAGCTCGGCCTCGTGTCATTTACAGGGTTCTCCCTGTTTGCTGAAGACGGCAGCCCTCTCGGTGTTCTGGCAATGTTCAGCAAGCACACCGTCGGCCCCAACGAAGTTGGCCTGATTGAGGGTGTCGCCAACTCCATTTCCCAGGTCATCCAGGTAACGGTGGCAGAGGAGGAAAAGGGAAAGATCCAGAGTCAACTCGCCCGTGCCCAGAAGATGGAGGCCATCGGTCTGATGGCCGGAGGAGTGGCACACGACCTGAACAACATCCTTGCCGGGATTGTCGGCTATCCGGATTTGCTGCTTAGTCAGCTGTCCAGCTCAAGTGAGTTGAAAAAACCGATGACCGCAATCAAGGAGTCAGGAGAAAGAGCGGCGGCGGTGGTCGCTGATCTGCTGACGGTTGCGAGAGGATCTGCAAGCATTAGGGAATCGCATGATATTAATAAGTTGGCCCGAGAGTATCTCGGCTCTCCCGAGTACAAAGCACTCAAGATACTGTACCCCGGGGTGAACTGTCGCCTTGAGTGCCGGACGCAACATCCCCATATCTCCTGCTCACCCGTCCATATCAAAAAAATCATCATGAATCTGGTCACAAACGGCATGGAGGCGGTCGGAGAAAAGGGCAGTGTTGTCATATCAACCGCCAACCACCATACGGATGAGGCCGAGCCCGGAAAACACGGTCTGAATCCCGGTGCATATGTCTGTCTTACTGTGGCAGATGACGGCCCGGGCATTGCCTCCCAGGATATTGATCATATCTTTGAGCCGTTTTACACCAAAAAGTTCATGGGACACAGCGGCAGTGGACTCGGTCTGGCAATTGTCTGGAACACTGTTCAGGATCACAACGGCAGGATTTTTGTCGACTCCAATGATCAGCAGACCAGTTTTGAGCTCTACTTCCCGGCAGGGGAAAAAACAGCGGTTGCGGCGGCAGATGAGATGTCGCAGGAGTGGTCTTCGAGCCATGAACGAATTTTGGTGGTCGATGATGAGGAGATGCTGCGGGACATTGCCAGCCAGATGTTGCAGTCGATGGGATACCTCGTTGATTCGGTCAGTTCCGGGGAGCTGGCCGTTGAGTATTTAAAAGAGAAGGCTGTGGATCTGTTTGTCATCGACATGTTGATGGAGCCGGGCATAAACGGGCGGCAAACCTATGAGCGGCTTCTTGAGATTAACCAGGGACAGCGGGCCATTATTGCCAGTGGGTTTTCTGAAAGTGAAGATGTCAGGGCAGCTCTTAAGATGGGGGCTGGCGGATTCATAAAGAAGCCTTACTCCCTGAATCAGTTAGAACGTGTTGTAAAAGAGGTGCTCAACAGTGGGATTGACAGTTGAGCACAGGGATGCGATGACTGCTGCCGAGACCTCGCCTGTCTGACTGAAGGGATGAGGGCCGGCTCAAGCTTCGGTCAGTCAAGGATGATGGTCTCCTGGTCCCGGGGAAGAAAAATATCGTTGCCTGCGTTCCGTATAAGATGTTCAATGTCCTGCTCCTGAGCACGGCTTTCCCGGCAGAGGTGGACCAGGGCCATCTTCCGGCAGCCGGTCTGTCGAAAGATTTCGAGGCATGTGTTGACTGAACCGTGGTTGGCAAATCGGTCCCTGATGCTGAAGGACTCGTGAATCACAAGATCTGCCCCGGTCATCAGATCTATTCCCGCATTGCGGCTCTTACCATCGCCGGAGTAGTAGACCGATCTGCTGCCGGATTTGATCAGGACACCAAACGATTCAATGGAGTGGGTGTTGGCAGCAACCCGGATTTCAAGATCGAGAAGTTCGACAGATCTGCCTGCCGGTATCCGGGTGAAGATCAGCTGAAAGGGAAATTTTGCCAGCAGCCCCGGATAGGCCAGTTCCATGGCCTTACTGACCTCCGACTCCAGGGGAATTCCGCCGACGATATGGAGGGGCTCAGTCCGTCGCCGCTCATAGAGATGAAGAAGCAGCTGAGGCAGCCCGAAGAAG
>JBDLID010000158.1:0-6388 GCA_039715055.1 Thermodesulfobacteriota bacterium
GGTGATAAATAGTTTTTGTCTCAGAGGCATAATGCCGCAGGGCGTCACAGTAGAGAATTAGTGTGGTATATAGGGGGCCAGGCCCGCCTCGTCGATTTACTAATACTAGCCTATAACAGGAATTATTTTCAAGCCCGGTCGTTTTGATGCAAATTGCAAATTGTCATACGTGACGGGAAAATCGTGTGTTTTGTCCCGGTTTTGCTGAGAGGATATCACCCATTCACATTCAAGTGTGATGAGACAGCCGAGGATATCGACCAGTTGTGAGGCCGGGAAGTAAAATGTTGGCTTTGTTTTCGGAAAAAACAGATTGATTCAGGTTGCCCTGATAATTAATGCCTGTCCACAAGGGAACTGAAAAGTTATTTTTTTGACTAAGTTGAGACTGAAAGTTGCTTTTCTGTGTCACAATGCGGCATGAAGTTTGTCTTGCAATAATTGCTGTAATGGGTGAAGCCAACTTTTTCCGAGATTAGGACTAGTTGTCTTGCAGGGAAAGCTTGAGAATAGAATCAGGAAAGGCTATATAATAAAAATAGACTGAGTTGAAGATGGCTGTCTGGCCTTGTCTCAGTCCTATATCGAAGGGGAAGTACAAAAAAAAAATTATCAAATGTCAGCATAAGGATACAGCTTGAATGAGTATTAGAGAAGATGCCGCTAGCGGTAAAATTAGCCCCATGTTTGAACGTTGTGCCGAGCTTGAAGGGCTGGCCGTCAGTGACCTGATAGCCGGTGTTGCCGATGGAACGATAGCCATAACCAAGAATAATAATCACGATTTTGAAAAGGTGATTGCCATTGGCACGGGGACCAAGACCAAGGTCAATGCCAATATCGGTTCCTCAAGGGATATTGCAAGCCTTGATGAGGAGCTGGAAAAACTTCGGGTCTGTGTCAAGGCCGGGGCCGATACGGTGATGGATTTGTCAATGGGGGGAGATCTCGATGCAGTACGCCGTGGAATCCTGGCTGACTGTCCCATCCCGCTGGGTACGGTTCCCATCTACCAGGCAGTGGCCGAGACTGTAGAGCAGCAGCATAAAGAGATCACCGATGTGACCGTTGATCACATGTTCAAGACCATCGAGAAGCAGGCCATAGATGGAGTGGATTTTATGACCATCCACTGTGGTATCAACCGTGATCTGCAGAAGCGGCTTTCCAATCAGAAGCGGAACATGGGGGTGGTGAGTCGAGGCGGCTCTTTTACCCTGGAGTGGATGAGTCATCACAACAAGGAAAACCCCATGTTCGAGTATTTCGATGACCTGCTGGCCATTCTCAAGGAGCATGAGGTGACCCTGAGTCTTGGTGATGGCATTCGTCCGGGCTGCCTTTCCGATGCCACAGACCGCAACCAGGTTCAGGAGCTTATTCACCTCGGTGAACTTACTGAGCGGGCCTGGGATGCAGGGGTTCAGGTGATTATTGAAGGGCCCGGTCATATGCCCATGGATCAGATCACCGCCAACGTTCTTCTTCAGAAGAAGATCTGCAAGAATGCCCCGTTCTACGTTCTCGGTCCTCTGGTCACCGATATTGCACCGGGTTATGACCATATCACCGGGGCCATCGGCGGGGCTATTGCGGCGGCGGCTGGTGCCGATTACCTCTGTTACGTGACCCCTGCCGAGCACCTTAAATTACCGAACTGCGATGATGTCCATGAAGGTGTTATCGCCTCCAAGATTGCCGCCCATGCCGCCGACCTGGTCAAGGGTATCCCCGGGGCCAGGGAGATGGACGATAAAATGGCCGAACGCCGTAACAAGCTTGACTGGAAGGGGCAGATTGAACTGTCCATTGACCCGGAAAAGGCTGCCCGGTTCCGCCGTGAGGGCGGCAGTGACAAGACACCGGCCTGCTCCATGTGTGGCTCATACTGTGCTATCCAGGTGTTCAACCGTTCCCAGGTGAACTTGAAAAAGCATGAGCAGGAAGGAGGATGTAAGTCCAATGGGTGATTTTTGGAACAAGATCGTTCTCTGGTTTGAATCGACCAAGGTTCAGGAGCAGATCAAGGAAGTAGACGCCGCCGGCCTTTTTTCAAACCCGTGGTTTATGGTACCTTTTGTTGCAATGATCGCCTGGATGATCTGGAAACAGTCATTCAGGGATCTAGTTATAATCACGATTTTTGTTGCTGTCTGGTGGGTGACCGGTACCGAGTACATGCACTCCCTTACTGTTAACGGGGAATTGCAGATGAACAAGGTTCTGCCGGTATTGTTCGGTGGTGCCATAGCCCTAGGTGTCATCGTTTACCTGTTGTTTGGTCGATCCGATTGACGGAGCATTTTTGAATGCAATTTCGAAACGGCGTTTTCATCATCACAGAGGAAAAGTATTGTCCCCTATATAATGTGGGCGAGGAGCTGGTTGTTCAAAGCGGTCAGCTGAAGCTGCCTGCTGCCAAGCCGACCTGCCTCACCCTGACCAGGGATTTGATTGAACTCGCTTCGGAAGATATTGCCTTTGAGCATTACATGCAGGGCAGCACTAAAAAGGCGAAGTTTGAGTGCGGAGGCTGCACCGGTCTGATTCGTTTTGAATTCAAGAAGGAACGAGAGTTTGCCACCCTGCAGATGAAGCTGCTGGCAGCTGCGGAAAGAAAGGAGAAGCTGAAGAAAATAGCCCAGTTTGCAGGGTTGCTGAGGACCGTTGAAATCTTTTTCCCCTTAAGTGATGATGACCTCCTTGACCTGGCTGCCCTGCTTACACTGGATGATTATAACTGGGGGTTCCCCATCATTCAGAAGGGCGAACCGGGCACCCATCTCTACATCATCCTCGCCGGCCGTGTCGAAGTCATGGATGAGGACGGGGTCACTCTTGCCGAGCTGGCCCACGGCGATGTCTTCGGAGAGATGAGCCTGCTCTCCGGCGAACCGGTGACCACCACCATCATGGCCCGGGAGCCCTGCAAGATCGCGGCGCTGAGTCAGAAGAATTTCCGCCATGTCCTCAACCGGTTTCCGGCCCTGCAGGTCTTTTTCTATAAGCTCCTGGTCAGTCGCATCACCTCCATCAACCTCCAGCGGGCCGAAGAGTTGTCCTCGGGAATGGTTGGCCAGCTCTCCGATATTCCGCCGGTGGAGCTCTGCCAGATGATCAACTCCAACCAGAAGACCGGCCGGCTCACACTGGAAAGCGATGACAACAAGGCCCATCTCTTGTTCAATGAGGGGGAACTGGTTTATGCCATCTATCTGAGCGAGAAAGGCAAAGAGGCCTTTTACAGGGTGCTTGGAATCAACAGTGGCCGTTTCAAGTTCGTCCACGGCCTGACCAAAAAGGAGCTCGAGCATGATGTGGTTGGCGGCTTCATGGCAATGCTCATGGAGGGAATGAGGCGGATTGATGATGAGGCTTAATAGAGAATCTTGTCTTCAAACTCTTCCCACAGCCGGAATCCTTCAAGAGCTGCATCCCGCATTAAACACTGCATCCTGATACTTCTTTTTTCTCTCTTCATTCCCAGCTCCCGGTAAATCAGGTCATCATTGAAACCTGCTTTGGCGGCATCGTGTCGATCGGCACCAAAGACCACCCGTTCGATCCCGGCCCAGTAGACGGCAGCCAGGCACATGGGGCATGGCTCACAGGAGCTGTAGAGGACACACCCGCTGAGGTCGAAGTCATTGACAGCTTCACAGGCCCTGCGGATACAGACAATTTCGGCGTGGGCGGTGGGGTCGTTTGTCGAGGTTACCCGGTTCCACCCCCTGGCCAGGATCTCATCGCCTCTGGTAATTACCGCTCCAAAGGGTCCCCCTTCACCTGCCGTCATCTTCTCTCTGGCCAAAGTGATGGCCTCGGTCATAAATTTTTTATCAAGGCTGCTGATTCCTACTTTCATGATGGCACCACTCCAGTTATATTCTCATTGTTGTACAGGAAAGCAGCGGCTTTACCATCGACATTTTAACTGCCCCTTTGCTGCATAATTAAATTAACACACCACACCGGGAGATATCATTATGAAAAAAGAAATGGAAGATGCCTTTAATAGTCAGGTCAATGCCGAGATGTATTCCAGCTACCTCTACCTTGCCATGGAATCCTATTTTCAATCCATCAGCCTCAGCGGCTTTGCCAAGTGGATGCGCGGTCAGGTTCAGGAGGAACTGTTTCACGGTATGAAAATGTACGATTACGTTCATGAGCGGGGTGGCAAGGCAAAGCTTGAAGCCATTGAAAAGCCTGTGGAAAGCTGGAGCTCACCGCTCGCTGCCTTTGAGCACATTCTTGAACATGAACAAATGGTCACCTCCCTGATCAATGACTTGATTGAGGTTGCACTGTCAGCTCGGGATCATGCTGCCAAGGCCTTTCTTGACTGGTTCATCGTTGAGCAGGTGGAAGAGGAGGCCAGTGTCGGTGAAATTGTTGACCGGTTGAAGCTGATCGGAGATGACTCCTCCGGCCTTTTTCTCCTTGATGCCGAACTTGCCAAGCGTTCGTTTACTCTTCCCGTGGAGTAGCTTTTGACCCGCTTATAAATGCCATGGTGGGTTAAACTCAGCTTGCACCCTCCCGAAAAAAGATTATCATTTCTTCTCAAGTGATAATTGATATCAGTGGAGGAACTATGGGAAGCAGAGCGATCAAAAAGGAGATCCTGCACCTTTTAAATGAAGATGATCTTGGAGTTATTCGGAAAAAAACCGGCAACTACCCGGAAAAGGATCTGATCAACCCCTTGTTTTCAGGGCTGTACCGGCCGGAAGAACGAATTCGCTGGCATGCAGTAAGTATATTCGGTGAAGTGCTCAACCGTCTTGCAGAACGAGACATGGAGGCGGCCCGGATCGTCATGCGCCGTTTCCTATGGAGTCTCAATGATGAGTCCGGAGGAATCGGCTGGGGGGCACCCGAGGCCATGGCTGAAGCCATGCGCTGTCATAAACGGTTGCGCGACGAGTATCTCCACATGCTGATTTCTTATATGCGGCAGGATGGTCCGTTGATTCATCAGGACGGTAATTTTCTCGAGCTGCCTGAGTTACAGCGGGGGTTGCTCTGGGGGATCGGCCGTCTGGCCTCTGAGCATGATGAGCTGCTGAGGTCAAAGGGGGTGCTGGACGATCTGCCTCCCTATCTGCTGGCAAGCGACGGCCAGGTCAGGGGGCTTAGCGCATGGTGTCTCGGTTTGCTGGGAGCATCGGTGGCAAAGAAGAGATTGGAAACACTTGTTAATGACCCTGCACTGGTGCGGCTCTACCTGGATGGTGAAATACGGGAGATCACCACCGGGGAACTAGCCCGCCAGGCATTAGACACTGTACTGGAGACGGTTTGACGAAAAACAGACAACATTTCAGCACCGCCGGAGTGATTCAGCTGACCATCCGGCCTGCTGCGCCCGAAAAAAATCTTGCTGCGCTCAAGAGCCGCCTTTCAGCTACTCCCCCTGAGAAAGGAGGTATTTATCTCCTTCCAGAACTTTGGGCAACCGGTTTTGAGTATGACCAGCTGCCCGATCTCGCCGACGACACTCCCCGTCTCCTGGATGAGCTGGTTGACCTTGCTGCCCGTTACCGGATTACTCTGGCTGGATCTCTTGCGGAAAAGGACTCCGTCACCAGCCAGCTCTACAATACCCTTTTTGTCTGCGATGGAGACGGTGTGGTTGGCAAGTATCGTAAACAGCACCTCTTTGCCTACTGGCAGGAGGATCTCCACTTCAGTCCCGGTACACCTCCTGTAGCTCCTCTGCAGACAAGAGGCGGGCTGTTGGGCGGTATGGTCTGTTACGATCTTCGATTTCCAGGTATCGGCCGCCATCAATGCCGCCAGGGTGCAGAGATGCTCATCATCTCAGCCCAGTGGCCGGCAGCTCGTATCGAACACTGGAAAATTCTCCTTCGTGCGAGAGCTATTGAAAATCAGGTTTTTCTTGTTGCCGCCAATGGTTGCGGTCACTGGGGCGAACTCGAGCTTGGAGGACACTCGCTGATTATTGCACCCGACGGTGAACTCCTCTTTGAGGCCGGATCCGAAGAGGAGATCGGTTCCGTAGCCCTTGACTGGCTCCAGCAGCAGGAACTTCGTGATCGTTTTAACACGGTCTCCGAGATTGATTTTGGCATGGAGGACCGCAGGAAAGTGAAGGACCTTGCAGCTTGTCAGGAGCAATGTCAGGTACGTCGCGGACTTGGTCAGCAGGTTGTCTTTACCAACGGTTGTTTTGATATTCTCCATGCGGGCCATGTGGATTATCTTGAAAAGGCGCGCCGGCAGGGGGACTTTCTGGTTGTCGGCCTTAACAGCGACAGCTCCATTCGTTCGATCAAGGGTGATGGGCGGCCGATTAATCCTGAAGATCAGCGGGCCCGGGTCCTTGCTGCCCTGGGATGCGTCGATGCGGTGGTGATTTTTT
>JBDLID010000159.1:0-6371 GCA_039715055.1 Thermodesulfobacteriota bacterium
GATGGTTCAGGCTATCCGGACGGGCTCAGGGGGGATGAAATTCCCCAGGCATCGCGGATTATCCATCTGGTAGACGCCTTTGACGCCATGGCCACAGATCGGCCTTACCGCAAGGCTCTGTCCAGGCAGGAGGTGCTCGCGAGGCTGCACAAAGGACGTGGGACACAGTTCGATCCCGACCTGGTCAAGCTTTTTCTGCAGATAGAGGAGGAAGGGCAGATCGATGCTATCAGCAGGGAGGTCGCGGAATTAAACGTCTGACGGCTGTAATTCTCGCTGGAATCCTTGTGCCGCTCTGCCTGAGCGGTTGTGCCCATGTCGATTTCAGTGCAGTGTATGAAGGGAAATGTGTCCGCATCGCAGATCTCTCCCGCGATGGCAGCCATAAAGATGCAGTGGATCTGGAAGACAAGCTGGAGAAATATGGGCTGACCTGTTCTACGGAGGTTCAGGAACTGGCAGAGGAGTCCCGGTCCCGGCTTGACCAGGCCAATGATTATGTACGTCAGGCACTGGAGCAGAAAAAAGAGGGCGACCTGCCGGCGGCAAAGGCCAATATGCAGAACGCCCTCAACGTCTACCCTAAATACTACTGGGTCCAGGAACTGCTTAAAAATGTTGAAACAGCCCTGAAAGAGCAGGGGACCGTTGTGCAGGATGAAGCTGAAAATCATTCTCCTGGCAAAAAGCTGGAGTACGAAGAGGCTGTAGAACTGCAGGATGAGAACGAAAGACTCAGCCTTTCCAGGGAGATGGAAAAGCAGGAGCCGAAGCCGGGCAGTGCAAAACAGCCTGGCAGAGAGGCTGAAAAAGAGCAGGGCCGTGTCCGTGAGCACCGCCGGGAGATCGCAGCCAAAGGGCTTGAGGCGGCCCGGCAGGCCGAGAAGAAGGAGGATCTCGAAGAAGCCTCCCAACAACTGCTCAAGGTCCTTGAGCTGTCCTCAGCCGGCGAGGAGTTGACCCCGGAAATCGTGGAATATGCCAGAGTCCTTGGGATGAAATTTTTTTCCACAGGTAACTTTACCAGGGCTCAGGCCCTGTGGCAGGAGGCCCTCAGGTTGTCACCGGGAAACGTAGAGCTGCAGAGATACCTGGACGAAGTCGAGGCTGGCCTGGCCGGCCTGCAGAAAATTAAAGAGGAAGAAGGCAAACAGCCCCAGTCGTCTCAATAGGATGATGGCCTGGGGAAATCCGGGGAATCCGTGGAAATCCGGGGAAATCCGGGGACATATTACTGTTTTTTCGTTGGCCGTCCTGGAGTCCCTGGCCGTGTGTCACAGCCTGTCAGCTTTTCGACAACCGCATGAAAAGAATCTGGGCCAAACGGTCGACCTGTACGGTTTTTTTCCTCCAACACAGGGCTCATTTCGGAGTCAACGTTTAGAAATTCTTTCCAGTCATCTACCTCTGACAGCAGATCGCTTTTCTGGACAAGAGGATCATGGGATGTCAGGCCGCAATGATACCCTGCACTGGACCATTGATAGTCCCAGGGATACTTGACCATCTTGGCCTGGACGGGATTACGGAGTATATACTGGACAGCTGTCAGAAGGTATGTGTCGGTGGAAACCGGGCAGGAGGAGAATCGGCCCTGGAAAAGGTAGCCTCTGACATTTTCACGAAAATTGATCATGCGGGTATAAAGCCGGTGGGCTTCACCGATGGCACGGGCAAGACTGTCGGGATGGCTGGGTACAGCCAGAAGGTGTACATGATTTGTCATGAGACAGTAGGTGAGAAATTTGACGCCAAATCGATCTCCCTGTTTGCGGAGAAGCGTCAGGTACTCCAGACGGTCCTCTTCTTCAAAGAAAATCTCCATGGATCGTACACCACGCTGCACAATGTGATGCGGATATCCCGGAACCACAACTCGTTTCATCCTCGCCATAGCGTACTTATATCGTCAACTGTTGATCATTGCAATAAAAAATAGTATTGTGTCCCCGGATTTCACGGATTTCACTCGTGACTGTTTCATCCGTTGACTTGAGTTTGCTGCTGTGGTAATTCAGAAGACTTGATGTCTTCACGGCAAACCGTGAATTTACCCGGGTTCAAGTCGGCGATTTGCTGCCATACAGTATTGATTCTGTACCGGCTGAAATTTTTAACGGATGCATTATTTTTCATTTGATTGTTCCGCCGAGCCTTTTAGTGTCACGTCATTGCAGGGTTGACGGGATATTAGTACAGTAACCTATAAAAGATCAATGATTACCCGACAACGGAGTTTGTCATGAGAACGGATATTGTCCATATCGGCGCCGGTGAGTTGACGTACGAGATTCGTAATATCGTCAACGTCGGCAATAAACTTGAGAAGTTTGGCCTGAAGACAAACTGGGAAAATATCGGTGACCCGGTTGCCAAGGGGGAGGAGATTCCCCAGTGGCTTAAAAAAATTGTCTCCGACGCGGCCATGGACAATATGAGTTACGGCTACTGTCCGACAAAAGGGGTGCTCGCCACCCGTGAGTTTCTGGCGGCAGAGACCAACAAGCGGGGCGGGGCTCAGATCGACCCCGAGGATATTATTTTTTTTAACGGTCTCGGGGATGCGATCTCAAAGATTTTCGGCTTCCTCAAGCGTACCGCCCGGGTTTTGGTGCCCACACCCAGCTACACTACCCACTCCTCGGCAGAAGCCGCCCATGCCGGTGACAAGCCGCTGACCTATATTCTCGATCCCAACAACTGCTGGTATCCGGATCTTGAGGATATCGAAAACAACGTCAAGTACAATCCTTCGGTGGCCGGTATCCTGCTCATCAATCCGGATAACCCCACCGGTGCGGTCTACCCTACTGAGATCCTGAAGTCCATTGTCGAGATTGCCCGTCGTTATGATCTTTTTCTCATCTGTGATGAGGTTTATCACAACATCGTTTACAACGGCACATCCACATCACCCCTGTCCGATGTCATTGGTGATGTGCCCGCCATTGCCATGCGCGGTGCCTCAAAGGAGATGCCGTGGCCCGGTTCCCGTTGCGGCTGGATAGAGGTTTACAACGGTGATAAGGACGAGATGTTCAGTAAGTACATCAAGTCCATCTTCAATGCCAAGATGCTCGAGGTCTGTTCAACGACCCTGCCTCAGCTGGTCTACCCCAAGGTAGTCACCCATCCCGAGTACCGGGGCTATCTGGAAGAGCGGATCCGTCGCTACGAGCGTCACTCCAACATCGCCTACGAGACCCTGAAGGATGTCAAGGGGGTGCTGGTCAACCGGCCCAACGGCGCCTTTTACATGAGTGTCTGTTTTGAAGAGGGGATTCTCAACCACAAACAGACTCTGCCCATTGACAATCCGGAGATCAAGGAGCTGGTTGAGCAGCTGGTAAGCCCACCAGGAACCGCGGTGGACAAACGGTTTGTCTACTACCTGCTCGGTTCCACCGGTGTCTGTGTGGTTCCCCTGACCTCTTTTGCCACTGAATTGAATGGGTTTAGGATCACCCTCCTCGAGCGTAACGAGGAGGAGTTTCGCAAGATCTTCCAGACAATCGGTCGCTCCATTGAACAGTATTTAGCCAGCTAGCCAGTTCGGAGGCAGATCATCACCACCATCAGCGGCAACACCTCCGGTCTTAAGAAACAGCAGCGCAAGGCCCTTGAACGCCTTGCCGGTAAACGGGTCCGGGCAGACGAGATCATCGGCCCGGACCTGGCCCGGTCACTCTGCTCCCTGTCCCATGAGCTCAATCGACAGCTCGGTCTGCTCATTCACCGCTCCGGCAAGGTGGAGATGGTGCTTATCGGTGATTTCAAGGGAATCATGATCCCGCAGCTCAGTGGCATCCGCTGCTCGGGCGGACGTCTCAAGGGACTGCGCCTGGTCCATACCCACCTCGCCGGTGAAGGGATTTCCGACGAGGATCTGATGGATCTCCTCTTCCTCCGCCTCGACCTGCTCTCAGCCATCACCGTCGACCAGCAGGGGTACCCCGACCGGCTCCATTCGGTTCACCTCCTGCCCGGTGGAAAAGAGGGGCAGGGCTGGGCCTTTCTTGAACCGGTTCATCCCGCCAACCAGGAGGACTCATTCAAGGAGTTTATCCACGCCTTGGAATCTGAATTCACCAGGGGGGAGGCAGGGCGTGATAATGTCAAGGGGGATCGGGCCCTGCTCGTCAGTGTCTCCACTGAGTCAAGGCTTCGCGCTGAGGAATCGCTCGGTGAGCTGGTGGAGCTGGCACGCTCCGACAGGATCACAGTTCTTGACAAGGTTCTCCAGCGGCGGCGCAAGGTCAACCCGCGCTTCATCCTCGGCAAGGGCAAACTGGCCGATATCATGATCCGCGCCCTGCAGCTCGACGCCAACCTGCTCATATTCAATCAGGAACTCAACCCTTCCCAGATTCGTTCCATCACCGACCACACCGAGATGCGGGTTATTGACCGTACCCAGCTGATCCTTGACATTTTTGCCCACCGGGCATTGAGCCGCGAGGGCAAGCTCCAGGTGGAGATGGCCCAGTTGAAGTACATGCTGCCGCGCCTCTCCTCCCGGGATGACGCCCTGTCCCGGCTCACCGGCGGCATCGGCGCACGGGGGCCGGGTGAAACCAAGCTGGAGATCGACCGCCGCCGCATCAATGATCGTCTGGCACGGCTTGCCAGAGAGCTTAAACAGGTGAGCAGGGAGCGCTACCGCAGACGGTCGCAGAGACGGAAAAAGGAGCTGCCGGTACTCTCCCTTGTGGGCTACACCAATGCCGGCAAATCAACGCTTCTCAACACCCTGACAAACTCTGACATCGTAGCCGAAGACAAGCTGTTTGCCACCCTGGACCCCACCAGCCGGAAGCTTCGCTTTCCTCACGAAATCGAAGTGCTTATTACCGATACGGTGGGCTTTATCAGGGAGTTGCCGGCCGACCTGATCCAGGCGTTCATGGCCACCCTCGAAGAACTCGAGGAGGCGGACCTGCTGGTTCATGTCATCGATATTTCAAATCCACTCTACCGTGACCAGGTCAGGGTGGTGGATGAGCTCCTCATGGAGCTGAAACTCACCCAAATCCCGTGTCTCAAGGTCTACAACAAGATCGACCGATTGACTCCGGAACAGGTCGCTGAACTGGACCTTGACGCAGACGGCGTCCTGGTCAGCGCCCTGGACACGACAACCCTGGGGCAGTTTCTTATGCGCGCCGAAGAGTTGATCGGCAGGATTCTGCGGGGTTGAGACTACGCCGGAGGCTTGCGATGGCCCGGGCGAAAGGTGAAGCAGGCCGCCTGGGCGGCGGTCAATTTCATCCTGGTGTTTATTCCCCAGCCTGAGCCTTCGAGTATGGTGCTCAGGTCCCGGCGGGACAGTTTGTAGTAGGCTGTTATGCCTGCAGGGATCATCAACAGAGCAGCAACGACAAGAAGAGCGGCCAATACGGTCTTGATGCTTAAGGCGGCAAGGGTTTTGGTGATAAAGGCAAACGACGAGCCGAGAGCGGCGGCAGCCACTCCGAATCCAGCCACCATTCCTCCTGCCAGATCCTGTTTCTTTTTCTTATCCCTTGACTGGTCCACCTTCTTGAAAAACTGTTCTTCCGCCTGGGAGGAGAACTCCTCCAGCCGTGAAAGAAAGGCATTGGATATCCGTCTGAAGGGGTCAACCATTGCCTCGGAGATGCTGATCGGGTTGATCACGATATCCACCACCCTGGCATGGAGTTCGTTGCCGTTCACATCGTTGAAAATCCCCCACTTGTTGAGGTGAAGGTTGCCGCGGCTGCCGCTGGTGACCGGTACTGCCACCTCGTAGCTCTTGCTGCCGTCCCCGCCGTAGAGTTCACAGTAGAGAACAAAGATGTTGGACCCCTTACTGGTTACAATGTGATGGGCCCGGTCTTCGACTTTGACAGCCAGGCTGAAATGTCGGCCGTCCATCACCAGCGTCCCCTCTTCAAAAAGCGCCCGCTGGTCCGGGTTATACAGCTTGGGAAAGCTGATGAAACTGTTGACCAGCGGCAGCATGTAGGCCTGGTAGAGCACCAGCCGTTCCAGTTCTCTTAAATTTTCAAGGATAAAGGCGGTCTTGTAGCTTTCCGCGATCAGCTCCTTGAGAGTAGCCTCATAAGATGACTCGTTGACATATTGCTGGACGGTCTCCTCTTCCAGAATATCGATTTGGACCGGTGGCTTCTTTTTATTCCAGCGGACAAATGGAGCAAAAAATTTATTGAGCTCATCGACTGACTCGGCGGTGATGGATTCGATATGTTCTCCAAGCAGAGGGGTGATCACCGAGGCTTTGAGTTGCTCCAACTGTGCACCAAAGTAGGGATTTATCTCACCTGCCAATTCCAGCGTACCTCCACTGTCGAGGAAGCTGAGCGGGGCATTCTGCAGGTACGACTCTGCAT
>JBDLID010000160.1:0-6362 GCA_039715055.1 Thermodesulfobacteriota bacterium
CTCCGTCCTGTTTGGCCCGCAGCTGGTAGAACTCAGCCCGCGCTTCCCCCAGGGAGGCGGCAAGAAAGGCCTCTTCGGTTTTTCTTTCTGTTTTTTTTATCCATTGTCATGTCGGTAGCTTATTTATAAATGCCTGCTTCTTCGTCTTGTCTGGCTGACCCACACCCCGATGAAAATGAGTGCACCGGCCAGGTACTGGAGAGTGGTGAAGCGTTCATTAAAAATGAACCTGCTGAGGATGAGAGTGAACAGAGGGATAAGGTTGACAAAGATTGCAGCTTTGGCAGCGGCCATTTTCGACAGGGCGTAGTTGTAAAACCCATAGGCTGCCAGAGTTACGACAACACCGAGATAGATGATGGCAACGATCGGTTTGATGAGAAACTCATCGGGCAGCTGAACCTGCGGCAGGGCCAGGATCGGTCCGAAAAACAGGGTGCCGACCCATGCCTGGGTGGCGGTGAGGTAGAGCGGGGAGTAGGACCTGGTCAGCTTTTTGATGGCAATGGTGTAGCCGGCGGCACAGATCATTGCCATCAGTTCATAGAAGTTTCCAAGCAGGGGGGCCGGTGCCTGGTGGCTGGATTCGGCCCCCAGGCTGAGGATCAGTGATCCGCTCATGGCGATAAACAGACCGGCGAGGATTTTTAGTGAAACACGCTCGCCCAGGAATATGACAGAGGCAACAGTGACCAGCAGCGGCAGGGTGGTGGTAATTACCGAGGCCTGGGCGGCAGAGGTGTTCTGCAGGGCCAGCGCCTCAAGGATGAAGTAGAGGCAGGGCTCGCATAAGGACATGAAGAGGAGCAGCGGCAGATCGTTTCGTTTGACCCGGGTCATGCTCAGTTTCGGGAAAAAAACAAGAAATGTCACTGAACCGACGGCCATCCGGCCAAAGATGACCACCATGGGGTGATAATCTTCAAAGGCGAGTTTGAGGGCCACAAAAGAGCTTCCCCAGAGAAACATTGCCAGAATCAGGCAGACAATGGGTAAAAAGGAAAGAGAGCGCTGTCCCATGGGAATCTGTTTTACAGCCGGGGGGGAATTGATTATTGTGGGGCAATGGCCGGGATATGGCGCGTCACCGGAGCATATTTTCTAAGAGGACGCCACAATAGACTATTTTATGATGAAGTCAAGCCGTTTATCCAGGAAATGTTTCTTGAAAAGATTGATGTCTGTCACCACCCGGTCTGGTTTTGGTCAACCGGAAAAAAAAGGTGTTGCCGCCCGTTCAGCGATGGTGGCTGCTGTCATTTTTTTGTTTTTTTTCTTTCTGTTCTGCCAGCCGCTGACAGGTAGTGCCTGGGCTGGTAAATCCCGGCAGTACCGTAATACCGTTGAGACTCTGGAAAGGGTTGGCTGCGTGGATGAGGCGAATGCTGACTATTTTAAGGGGCTGGTGGCGGGCCTGTCGTACTCAAATATGCGGCTCTTCCAGGCCTTTGCCCAGATTCCGGCGTTGAGTGAGGATGAAATCGAAAAGATTCTTCAACGGCTGGTGAAAGAACATGTCAGTTTTGACAACCTCCTCCTCTTTGAGCACTTTTCCGAGCTCGACACCATGACCAGCGAGGCTGCCTGGCTCCTGCTGGATCGTTTGGCAGAGCTTGATTATGCGGGACAGCGGGCTATCACCCAACTGGTTACCGTAGAACAGATGACGGTCTCTGACCTGCTGGCGATCATCAAGCGGTTGTCCGGCTTCGACCCTGCCGGCAAGTGGGCGTTTAAGGCCTTCCTCGAGATCGAAACTCAGTCCGTGAAAGATGTCTATGACGGACTTGATCGATTCCGGACCATGAGCTCCAAGCAGCGCTGGGCCAGCGAGAGTCTTTACCGTATCCCGGAGATAACCACCGACCAGGCGCTTTCGGCCATGGGGCTGATCCGTACATTGAACGATGGTGACGCCTGGATCGTCAAGGCGCTTTTCAGCCAGCCGGAGATGAGTGGAGAGAAAGCCGCCTGGTGGCTGAAACATTACTTCCTCCTTGACCAGCAGCCGCGGGAGAGGGTCTACCGGAGCCTGCCCGTTGCAGACAAGTCCCAGCTGCTCACCGCTTTTATCGACGGCGGCGACCACCTTATCTGGAAGATCAACAACCTCCATGCGGTCACCGACCGACGAGGCCAGGAGATCCCCCAGGGGGTTTTGGGCGGAGCGTCAAGAGGGCGGCTGAGCGAGTTCTTTTCCCGCCTGGATTTTCGTACCCGGGGTCGTTTTTCTAAATCGTTTACAAGCGATCTTGCCGCCGGGAACCGGGGCCGGGCGGTGGGGACACTGCGCCGCGCCACCTCTGCGGCGCGGATGCAGGCTGCAAAGGATTGCAATACCGCAAACATCTATGCCCTTCTCTCCATCGGCAGCGAGCTTTACGACTCCTCTTTCCGGGATATCCTGGTGCCGGTCTTAAAAGATCGTATCAATGGTGGATACCGTGGCAACCTGCTCACCTTTCTCATGGCGGTTGACCCGCAGAACAAACAGATTTCCGATTTTATCATCAGCCTGGCCCAGCGCGGCAAGCTGACGGTGTTTTTCCCGCAGAGCAGCGAGGAACAGAGGCGTATTCTTGATCTTGTCGCCGACTCCGCCTTTCAGGATGAAAAAAGCCTGATTCTTTTCTCCGCAACCTTTGTCAAACTGCTCAAGACCATCCAGCCTGAGACCCGCAGCTACCTGATCTCGATCATGCTCAGTGCCATCCGGGACAACAACACCACTTTCACCAAGCAGCTGCGGGTGATTCTCCAGTATTATTTCCAGGAATACCCCGAGCTGGTCGGCAGAAACGATAAGGCACGGATCAGCAAAATGATGGAGGTTTACGGCGCCATTCCCCTGGAATTTTATACCAGAACCGCCTTTGGTGAGTGGAAAAGAGACTCCAGGCTCTCCAGCCTCTCTGTCTTCCATGACGACGATGACGGCCATCAGTCCTACCGCTCCAACTGCATGACCCTCTTTAACTCCGGTTATCGCCCCCGGTTGTCCCGTTCATTTCATCTCCTGGCAAAAAACAGTTCGGCCAATAGCAGTGCCAAACATCTCATTCAGGCAATCAAGGGTGCCCCGACAGCCAACATTAACCGCCTCTACTCCCTGCAGAAACGGCAGCCGGTGGTGGTCGACTGGGTCAAGATCATCAGCGGGGTTGAGGTCAGCCACTCAGTTTTTGTCTACAGCGATGAGCCGACCCAGAAGCAGCTCTTTGAACAGTTTTTAAAGGGCGGCCATGAGATGTTTGCCCAGCGCGGACACAGTTACTGGCGCAAAGAGCAACTCATTGCCCCGTTGAAAGAACTGCTCGAGGAAGAAAAAATCAGCGGCCGTGATCTTGCCGCCAAACAGCGTTTTATGTCAATCGGCTCCTGCGGCGGAGTCAGGGCGTACTCGGAACTGGCTTTGCTTTTTAACAACCATGTCGACATCCTGGCAACGGTGGGGACCGGCAAGGCGGTTGTCAATGACCCCTACAACAAGCTGCTCTTTGAGCTGGTGGCCACCGGCTCCTCAAAAATGAGCTGGGAAGACATCAGTCGCCGGGCGGCCGGAATTTTCAAACGCGGACTTGGCGAAGACTACCTGCAGCCGGGTTCTCTGCCGGCGATCCTTCACAAGATCATGGATCAGAAAGAGATGGACAATGGCACTGATCAAACGTGAACAGCTCTCCGGGCTGATAGAAGAGATCGAGACAGGGGCAGCAGCTTCTGTCTACCTGGTCTTTGGCGAGCGCTATCTCTGTCGCGAGGCTGCCGATAAGCTGGAAAAGGCCCTGCTCCAGACAGGAGGCAACTGTCATCGTATCGATGGTGACCGGGAAGATCCGGTGAAAACCTTAAACGGTCTGCGCAACTTCAGTCTTTTGCCCGGCCGCCAGCTCTACCGGGTAACTGACAGCCGTCTTTTTCATTCCAGGGAAGTGGCGTCGGCCATCTGGCGCAAGGCCGAACAGGCACAGGAGGCGGGCAAAAAGCAGCTGGCAGTAAAAAATCTCCGTGCAATGACCCGGCTTGGTGGCCTGGAGTCCGAGGACCGACTCTCGTCTCTGACCGGCGACCAGTGGCAGAAGCTGTTCGGCTTTTCCCGGCCGGCCGGGGAGCTTGGCTGGGCCGATGAACTGCTGGCCCAGGCTCCTGAGAAACAGTCGAGCCGGGCAGCCGGAGATATCAGCTCGCAGTACCTGGCCGCCTTTAAAAAGGGGCTGCCGGCCGCAAATATTCTCCTGCTCAGTGCCGAGAGCGTCGATAAACGGAAAAAACTTTTCACCCACATCAAAAAAGAGGGCAGTATCGTCGACTGTTCCGTGGCCACTGGGGCAACCTCGGCCGCCAAGAAGGATCAGGGGCGAGTCCTGCGTGAGCTGGTTGGTAACACCCTTGATTCCATGGGAAAAACCATTGAACCCCGGGTTGTTGAGCCGCTTCTCGAAAGAGTCGGCTTTCACCCGGTGGCGGTGGTCACCGAGATCGAGAAGCTGGCGTTGTACGTGGGTGACAGGCAGCAGATCGGACTCGATGATCTTAACACCATGGTCGGACGCACCCGGGAAGATGCCCTGTTCGAGTTGACCGAAGCCTTTTCAAAAAAACAGACCGGCCGTACGCTCACTGTTCTCTCCCGGTTGCTGGAAAATGGTGTCCACGGCCTGGCCGTCCTCGCCACCCTGCGCAATTACCTGCGCCGCCTTCTCATTTTTCGATCACTGCAGATGCAGGATGATCCGGTTTACCGAAAGGGGATGAGTGCAAATCAGTTTCAGCAGGAATATCTGCCCGCTCTCAAGGCCACAGACCAGTGGACCGAAATGCTGAAGGGGCACCCCTATGCCCTTTACATGAGTTTTTCTCAGGCAGAAAAATATTCCTGTGTACTTTTGAAAAAATGGCTCGAACTTCTTCTGGGAGCCGAGTATCGTTTTAAGAGTTCCTCTCTTGACCAGCACCTGGTGCTGGAGGAGATGCTGCTTGATATGCTGGCCGGCTCCTGAGAAAAATGGAAGCCTGAACTGGACACTTGAACCAACAGTCTGCAGTGTCCCCGGCAGCGCCGGCAGGCAAAGCGGGATGTTTGAAGCGCAGCTGTTTATTGTGCCATTGAAAAAAAGAAATTTCGTCTTATGGTATAGATTCTGCCGGACAGGATGGACAAATAATCAATAAAATGTGACACCAAACCGGTTAATCCGGAAGAGTGAATGAGTAAGAAGAGAATCGAGCATCAGGGGGACGTGGCCACCAAAGAGCGGCTTGAGCTCCAGGAGCCTCCCCTTTACAAGGTGCTGCTCCACAATGATGATTACACCTCCATGGAGTTTGTGGTGGCTGTACTGGAAAATGTTTTCAACAAATCCATTGCCGAGGCCACCAAGATCATGATGAATGTCCACCAGCAGGGAACAGGGGTGGCAGGAGTCTATACAAGAGAGGTCTGCGAGACCAAGATCGACCAGGTCCACGGGCTGGCGCGAAAAAGTGATTTTCCACTGCGCTGCTCCATGGAAAAGGTCTAGCCTGCGTTTCTCAGCAACATTTTTTAAGGTACCCTACAGTAAGTAGCCGAATAGTTTTCGGGACAAAATGAACATAATGTAAAAACAACATGAGCCGAGACGACCGCACCTGCTTCGTCGTGAGCCGCCGAGCATAGCCTACCAGGCCCGGCGACTCGATCCTCGCATCTGCAGGCGTCTCAACTCATGAGAAATGCAGGCTAGAATAGCAACAACCGGATTGTAACAGAATAGTATTATGCTGAGTAAAACATTGGAAATGGCCCTGATCAGGGCGATCAGAGAGGCCAAAAGTCATAATCATGAGTATGTCACCGTCGAGCACATGCTTTACGGACTGCTTCATGACGAGCTGGCCAGCTACATCATCAGCGGCTGTGGCGGTTCCGTCAATAATCTCAAGCAGCGACTGGAAAGCTTTTTTTCCGGTGAACTGCCGACCTTTACTTCAACCGTCCCCGGAGAACCGGCCCAGACCGTAGCCTTTAACCGGGTTCTGCAGCGGGCCGTGGCCCATGTCCAGAGCTGCGGCAAAAAGGAAGTTGACAGTGGTGATGTTCTGGCCGCTATTTTTTCCGAGGCCGAATCCCATGCCGTCTATTTCCTGGGTTCCGAAGGCATCGGCCGTATGGCGGTTGTCAACTTTATCTCCCATGTCCTGCCCGACACTGAGCTGCAGAAGGAGCCGCTACTTGAGCCGCCGTCAGCGGCAAGTGACAAGAAGGAGCGGGAAAAAGATGACAAAATCCTTGCCGAGTTTACCGTTAATCTCACCGAGCGGGCTGGCGAAGGGAAGCTTGATCCGCTGATCGGCCGTCGACGTGAGCTTGAGCGAATGAT
>JBDLID010000161.1:0-6359 GCA_039715055.1 Thermodesulfobacteriota bacterium
CTTCGAACTTCTCTTTTTTGGCACGGACCGCTTTGGCTGGTTTGTAGTCGGGGTTCTCCTCTTTGAACCTGAGACGTGGTGCCTCCTGCTCTTTGTCCTTGTCAGCTTCGAGCCGGGCCCACTCTTTTTTTGTCACTGTGTGGGTGTCGACAAACGGGGTCGTCAGGATATCTCCAATCTTCCACGGGTTACGGCGTCCCTCCTTCTTGACTTTTTCCTGTAATTCCATGATGCCGTAGAGCAGCGCTTCAGGCCTGGGAGGACAACCGGGAACGTACACATCCACCGGGATAAGGCGATCGCCGCCTTTGATTACCGAGTAGGCATCATAGTAGAAGGGACCGCCGGAGATGGCGCAGGAGCCCATGGCAATGACATACTTGGGTGCCGGCATCTGCTCATAGAGGGTGACAAGGTTTTTACCCATCTTTTCGACAATGGTGCCGGCAAGGACAATGAGGTCGGCCTGTCTCGGCGTGGCCCGTGCCACTTCAACCCCGAACCGGGCCCAGTCGTGCCGCGAAGAGCCTGCCGACATCATCTCCATGGCGCAGCAGGCCGTGCCGTAGACCAGGGGCCACATGGAGTTGGCCCGTGCCCAGGCGACGAGCATCTCCACCGAGTCGACAAGTTTGATGCCGCCGGGATATCTGTCAATAATTGCTGCAACCTGTTCGGTCAGGTTGGAGGCGCCGCCTACTCCCATACCAGTACTCCTTTACGCCAGGCGTAGATCAGTCCAAAGAAAAGGATGAAGATGAAAACAAAAAGTTCAACAAAGAGTAGGTTAGGCGTAATACCGCTCACCTGATTGTTGATTACCGCCTTGAATATCTTCATGCAGGGAAAGAGAAACAGTGATTCGATATCAAAGAGCAGGAAGAGCAGGGCGAAGATATAAAAGGCCACCTTGAAGCGTATCCGAGCCCCGCCGATGGGGTCTTCCGAACATTCATAGGGTTGAACCTTGCGCTGTCCCTCCGGGCTGTGGAAGGCGAGCAGCTTGGAAACAATGATGGCTCCTCCGACGAACAGGGCGCCGAGAAAAGCTGAGAATCCAATAAGAGTGTAACTGTCCATAGGGTAAAGCTCCTCCGTAATAACAAACTGCTATATTCCGGAAATATTTTGAGGGATTTGTCAGCAAGTGAAACGGTAACGTAAACTATTATCAAATATAAATCAAATTGATATTGCTAATAAGAGATATTGAATGAATTAATGGGTGCTGACAAAAAGGGCCTTGAGGGTTTATTGGGGCGAAGTTTTGGTCGGATTTGTGGCAGATTGGGGACAGGGTTTCACTTCACCGTTCACTTTGCTCTTGTCAGTGAAGCCGGACAGGACGTGAAGGATGGTGAACCGAAAAGCGTCTCTTTTCCCTCCTCAGAAAGTCTCAATCCGGTTCTGCCGCCAGGGGTACGTATCCTGGTTGCCTATGACGAACCCATCAACCAGATTATGTTTCAGGCGATTCTGGAACCTTACTCCATCCAGGTGAAGACCGTTGCCAACGGCGCTGAGGTTCTCCAGGCGATCGGTGATGATCGTTTTGATCTGACTCTCATGGATATCCAGATGCCCGAGCTGGACGGCTCCGGGGCCACCAGAAAGATAAGAGAGATTGAGAAGGGGACCGGTGAACATATCCCGATCATCGCCCTGACGGCACATGCCATGAAAGGAGATCGGGAGAAATACGTTAACAGGGGAATGGATGATTACGTGACGAAACCGGTTGATGCCGAGGAGCTGATAGCCGTCATTGCCAGACTTGTTAAAAGAAACTCTGCAATAAGATCGATGCTGCACCAAACCTTCGAGCGGTTCTGCCGGGTATCAGGGCTAGCCGCCAATTCCATCGAGGACTTCCAGGGCCTTTTCAAATTCAAACCCGTTTACGGCAAGATCGATTCTGGATCGTTGCCCCTCTGAGATATTTGTAAGAAGCGGTTTTAATTCCAGCCATTTACTCTCTGCAAGAAAGTTCTTTCCTTCCAGCAGACTACGGAATTCATCCAGGGTCTGTTGGATTTTTTCATCAGCCACGGGGGCAGCAGCAGGATTAGGTGGCGGTGCATCTTGCTCGTCTGTTGGCAGGATCTCAAGGGATGCAAAAAGCTGCTTGAGTGCCCTGCTGAAATGAGTCAGCCGGATATCGCTCTGGTCACAGGTGTTGAGGGCGGACTCAAGTTTCTCTGCTTCTTTGGCGAGATAATGGGCACCGATACTGCCTGCCGCACCTTTTATAGTATGGGCAAGCCTTTTTGCAGTCTCCAGGTCACCATCGGTGACCGCTGTCAAAATTTTGCTGTCAATGGCGTGGTAGTGAGTTGTAAAATCCCTGATGAGTTTGAGGTAGATAGAGACATTACCCTCAATCCTGTCCAGTCCCTCGCTGAGATCGAGACCGGGGAGATATTGCGGCAGCGGATATTGGCTGTCGAGCTCCTCTGTCTTTCCGGAGTCTGTGGAGTATTGCTCTGCTGCCCTGTTTTTTGTTGGGTCAACTGGTGTGTCCGGCTGAATCCCGGCGGATTTTCTTTCTTCGGGATTCTGCGGAATCCAGTCTGCAAGGGCATTGAACAGGCCGATTCTGCTGAAGGGTTTTACAATGTAATCGTCCATGCCGGCCTGTAAATATTTTTCACGGTCGCCGGCCATGGCGTTAGCTGTCATGGCGATGATGGGAATAGGGGTGTACGGTGTTTCGTGTGACCAGGTTTTCTGCCACTCATCCTCAATGAGACGAAGCTCTCTTGTGCACTCTATCCCTCCCATCTCCGGCATTTGAATATCCATGAGGACAGCATCGTAAAAGCCGTTTTGTTTTATTATGGTATCCAGCGCCTCTTTACCGTTGCCGGCAATTTCAAGGGTGATGGATGCCTTGTGGAGAACTTCTTCCGTCACCTGGGCATTGATCGGGTTGTCTTCGACAATGAGGATGTGAGCCCCTGCCACCCGATCCCTGGCTTCCTGCTCGGAAAGCGGCAGGGTCTCTTTCGTGTAAGTGTCGGGATCCCGGGATTGATCGTTTTCCAATGAATGAAAATCTTTGCGGTTTTTTGCTGCCGGCAGACCAAATGGAATTGTAAAATGGAATTTTGTGCCTACCCCCTCCTCGCTGTCAACCTCGATTTTGCCACCCATCAGGTCGATCAACTGCTGGCAGATGGTTAACCCAAGACCGGTTCCGCCATATTTGCGGGTGGTTGATGTGTCTGCCTGGCAGAATGGATCGAAAAGGGTTGAGAGAATATCGTCGGCAATCCCTATACCGGTATCCATGATACTGAATTTTATTTCAGCCTTACGTTCGGACTGGGATTCAAGTGTTGCCTGGATTATGATTTCACCCTGGTGAGTGAACTTAATACTGTTGGAGACAAGATTGACAAGGACCTGCCGCAACCTCAAAGGATCTCCAATAAGAAATTGGGGCAGTTGCGGCTGGGGCTTGATGAGCAGTGATATGTTTTTTTTGCGGGCCTTGTCTGAAAACAGTTCCGCGATATCATCAGTGACCTCGCTGATCTGGAATCTTTTGTCTTCAAGATCGAGTTTCCCTGCCTCTATCTTTGAAAAATCGAGGATGTCATTGATGACGGCCATGAGAGAGTGGGAAGCATTCTGGATTTTTTCAAGGTAATTAAGCAACTGGCCTTCGGGAGCGACCTCAAGGGCCAGGTCACTGAAACCGATGATGGCGTTGAGAGGAGTACGGATTTCGTGGCTCATGTTGGCCAGAAATGATGACTTCAGATGACTTGCCTGGTCTGCTTCATCCTTGGCTTTGACCAGGTAGGCCTCGGTTTCCATCTGCTCTGTGATGTCATGGTAGGTGTGGAGGTAAGCCTCCTGGCTTTCGAAGAAGATGGGGTAGTGAGTGACCTCGATGGTTGATCCTTTACCCATCACATCGAGGCAGTTTGTGGTCATTTTACTGTAATCGTGGCCGGGATTCCCGGTTGTTGACAGCGGGCAGGCAGCACATGACTCATCTTTTGTTTTATAGGCCTTAAAACACTTCATGCCCACTGAACTGGTTCCCAGGTGGCTGATCATGTTCCGGCTTTGATAAAGAATTGTGCCCTCTTTATCGACAATATCGAGCATCAAGGGGATTGAGTCCAGAATTGAGTGGAGTGTGGCCTCGTTTTCCGCCACTAAACCGGCCATGGGACGGAATCCGAAAATGACGATTAAAATCAGTAAAACAACCATGGCGAGAAAAACTGCCATCTCGCTGTTATTGAGGCTGGTGAAGTTAGCTCTGCTCTCTTTCTCGTATTGCGCAACAATCCGGTTAAGTTCTTCTGTTAAAATTTTCCGGCTGTTCGTTGTGAGAGCAACAAGTTCTCCATGGCTTCTTTCCAGTGCGGGTCTCTCTATAAATTCCCTCATCTCAGAGAGATACCCTGAAACCAGCTTGTCCACCTGGTGAGGCGGCTGGAAGTACATCTGTGAGATTGTTTTGCTGAGTTTAACCCTGGTTCCATCCTCTGTTGTTCCAGATGTCAGGCGGAGATGTGATTGTTCCATCAGGTTGATGGCTGAATCGATTCTTTTTTTCAGTTCTTTCCGACTGTTTTCTTCGGTAGTTTCTACAAGTTGATGGGTGAGAAGGGCGATCTGCTGAGACAGCATGGCCTGTCTGCCGCTGGTGCTGATTATTTCGGCATACTCTTCCTGCTGGCCGACAATTTTGCGCGGCAGTTGCAGGGCCAGAAAGGAAAGAAGAAAAATAAGGCCCACTGCAGTCATGTACTGAAGGGTGAGCTGGCGTTTCCGTCGGCCTTGCTGATATTGAGTCGATTCTCCGGTCATCGTTTGAGTGGTTTAGCGGTGTTGTAGCAAGGGGAACTAACTCAAAACCGGTTCCCCGGCCAGTTCTGAAAAGGCGGCCACATCATTTTTCAGGATATGATCCCGAATCCAGTTGATCAAAAAGGCCAGCAGTTCATCATTGATCTTGACATGATGTTTTTTAAAAGAGGATTCAAAGGCTTGCATCCTGGTCATAAAATCTGCGTGCAGTATGCGATGGTCTTCTATTTCCGGATGATCTTTCAG
Organism: Thermodesulfobacteriota bacterium; assembly: GCA_039715055.1. Classification (GTDB taxonomy): domain Bacteria; phylum Desulfobacterota; class Desulfobulbia; order Desulfobulbales; family Desulfocapsaceae; genus JBDLID01. The sequence continues at coordinate 5,077 of JBDLID010000161.1, forward strand.
GAAGTTTTCCTCACAGCTGAAGTGGTATTGACAATATTGGACCAGCTCCTCGAGTATTTCCTCCATGTCACTTCGGCTGTAATTTTTCCCGGAACCGGTGATCAGGTAGTTGATAATATTAATAAGCATCTTATGCTGTAAATCGATTTCAGTATTACCGACACTGAATCGTTTGTGCCACGCCAGGATCTCCACTTCTCTTTCTCCTTAAATATTTCCGGTCCGGCAGCCTGCAGTACACTGTAATCTGTTTACCAGCATACAAACGAGTCCAGGATGAAATCTGTTTTTTTTAATGTGTAGTTGCATTTTACCCGAAGGCAAAAAAATCAGGCACCACCTTCGGGCGCTTCGTCAGCATATTGCAGGGCAATTGCCATGAACGTACTCTGGATGGTGGCAAAGGCATCAACCAGGTCCGGGTCAAAATGATCGCCTCTGCCACCCATGATGATAGCCGCCGCCTCATCGTGTGTAAAGGCGGGCTTGTACACTCGTTGTGTGATCAGCGCATCATAGACATCGGCAATGGCCATGATTCTTCCGGACAGCGGGATGTCTGTGCCGCTGAGACCGTAGGGGTATCCGCTGCCGTCCCATTTCTCATGGTGACTCAGTGCAATTTCACGGGCAATGGTGAGGAAAGTGGTGCTGGTTTGTTTTCCCAGCGCCTCCTGTGATTTTTTGATGGCCTCACTGCCGTAAATCGTATGCCTTTTCATCTCCTCAAATTCATCATTGGTGAGTTTGTCAGGTTTGAGAAGAATACTGTCTGCGATTCCGACCTTTCCGATATCGTGCAGGGCGGCTGATTTGAAAAGAACATTGACCAGCGTCGTATCAAGGATGTCACGATAATGGCCTGTGCTCAGAAGGTGTTCGGCCATGGTCTTGACATAGTTTTGAGTGCGGATGATATGGGCGCCGGTTCCCTTGTCTCTTGTCTCGGCTAGTACAGCAAGGCTGTAAATTGTCACATCCTGGGTGTGGAGAACCTCCTGGGTTCGTTCCTGCACCTTTTTCTCAAGCACCCGGTTCTGGTCGTAGAGGGCAAGATGGGTCTCCACCCTGGCACGAACAACCGGCGGGCTGATGGGTTTTGTGATGTAATCGACCCCGCCGACCTCAAACCCCTTCGCTTCGTTTTCATACTCCCGCAACGCGGTTACAAAAATGACCGGAATTTTTTTGGTGTTGACACTGTCTTTAAGCTGCTGACAGACTTCATAGCCGTCAAGATCCGGCATCATGACATCAAGCAGGATAAGGTCAGGTTGGGGCGA
>JBDLID010000162.1:0-6335 GCA_039715055.1 Thermodesulfobacteriota bacterium
AAATACCTTCAGGACAACAGCGATGAAGTAAGGGTGCAAGGTAAAAGGTAAAAGGGGCAGGGTAAAAGGTATAAGGTATAAGGTGTAGGGTATAGGGTATAGGGTGTAAGGTATGAAAATCATTGGTTAAGGTGTGAGGTGCAGGGTCGGCCCTGCACCCTCGACCTTACACCCTGCACCTTTTAGTTATGCCTTGCTTTTCTCCATGGCCCGCTTGAATCCGTCGGCGGCGCGTTCGATGGTGTCTTCATTGACACAGAAGGCCAACCGGAAGTAGCCGGGAGCGCCAAAGCCGCGGCCGGGGACAGCGAGAATCTTTTCTTCCTGGAGTATGGCGCAGAATTTGACGTCGTCTTCGATGGGTGACTTGGGGAAGACGTAAAAGGCGCCTTTCGGCTCCACGAAATCAAAGCCCGCCTGACGGAGAATTTTGCAGAAAATTTCACGCCTGCGGGTATAGATGGAGGAGTCCACCGTCACATCCTGGAGCTCTGCCACCACTCTCTGCATCATGGCCGGGGCATTGACGAACCCGAGGATCCGGTTGGCAAGGGTCAGGGCATCAAGAAGTGGTCCCTTATCGTCGGTCTCCGGATGAACGGCCAGGTAGCCGATTCGTTCTCCGGGAAGCGAAAGGTCTTTGGAGTAGGAGGAAAGGACAATGGAGTTTTTGGTGGCGGCAAAAATGGAGCCCACTTCATGGTCGTCAAAAACAATCTTGCGGTAAGGCTCATCGGCGATAAGAAAGATCGTATTATGGAACTTGCTGCCCTCCTCGTCAAGGATTGCCCCCAGCTGGTTGAGGGCCTCCTGGGAGTAGATCTGGCCGGTGGGGTTGTTGGGCGAGTTGATAATCAGCGCTTTGGTTTTATCGGTGATCGCCGCTTTGATGGCCGCAAGGTCCAGGTTGAAATCCGAGTCGCAGTTAACCACTTTGGCTACACCGCCGTGGTTGTCTATATAAAAGTGGTATTCAACAAAAAAGGGAGCCAGAACGATGACCTCGTCTCCCGGATTGAGGATCGATTTCATCACCACGTTAAGTGCACCTGCAGCACCACAGGTCATGAGCATATCACCGTGATGGACGTCGACACCCTGCTCGGCTGACATCCGTGCCGCCAGCGCCTCGCGTACCCAGGGGTAGCCGCCGTTGGGCATATAGGCGTGCACTCCCGGGCCCTGATCGGCTGCCACTTCCCGGATCACTTCGTTGAAGCGGGGCGGTGGCGGAACATCCGGGTTGCCAAGGCTGAAGTCAAAGACATTCTCCGCACCGAATTCGGCCTTCATCTTGGCTCCTTCTTCAAACATCTTGCGAATCCAGGACGATTTTTCAGCAAAGGCTCTCATCTTTTCTGATATGGGCATGGCAGGCTCCTGTGGATAAAATTTAGGGTCAAAGGTGTAGGGTTTAGGGTCTGTGGTTAGAGGTTTTTCTCGAAGTACTCATAGGCCACATTGATCTCTTTCATTTTCTCCTCGGCAACAGAGCGGAACTCATCACCGAGGTGACCGACCTTGTCGGGGTGGTATTTCATGCTCAACTTGCGATACGCCTTCTTGATGGCTCCCATATCGGCACCCGGTTCCAGTCCGAGAGTTGCGTAATAGTGATTGGCAGACACTCGACTGTCTGTGGCCTGGCGCCGCTGCCGGTACATGTACTTGGCCTCGATGGTGCGCTGATCGTAGGCGGAAATATCAAGGTAGGACGCGATGTTGCGGGCGATCTGCAGTTCTTCGTCCGGGACCGTCTGCTTGGTGTAAAGGACCTGGTAGATCAGTTCCAGGAGAATCAGTCGAGGCTCATAGGCAAAGGTCCCCTTGAACTCCTGGAGGAGCGTTTCCAGTGACTGGGTGACACCGGTAGCCTCCTTGATCAACTCCTTGACCCACAGCATCTGGGTCTGGGAGTAGCGCAGGTTGTACTGGAAGAAATTCTGGATGGTGGTGATCTCCTCCCGGGTAACAACGCCGTCGCGTTTGGCGATGTCCATGAGGATCTGGACCAGCAGCCAGACAAAACGGTTGTGACTCTCGGTCTGGGAGGACTCGTAGGTGGAGATTTTTTTCTGCACCCAGAAGGAAAAACCCCAGAAGGCAGCAATAAAAAGAAGCACCCCTGCCAGGCCGGAGTAGAGGATGATGCCCATGAATTGAAACAGGGCTGGAAAACCTCCGGTAATGAGAATGATCAGGGCGAGGATTAAGAGACAGCCTCCACAGCCTGGTTGGTGATGTCGCTTGTATTCCATGATTTACTCGATTTCCCCTGCCTTTTCCTGAAACAGAGCTTCAATAAATTCATTGGCGTCGAAGTCACGCAGGTCCTCGAGCTGCTCACCGATACCGATGAAGCGGACCGGAATCTCCAGCTCCCGGCTGATGTTGGCCACAATCCCCCCCTTGGCGGTACCGTCAAGCTTGGTCAGGGCAAGACCGGTGACAGTGACTGCTTCATTGAAGAGTCTGGCCTGGGAGACCGCATTCTGACCGGTGGTGGAGTCGAGGACCAGCAGCACCTCATGGGGTGCACCTTCCATTTTTTTGGCCATCACACGTTTGATTTTTTTCAACTCCTCCATCAGGTTGACCTGGGTGTGGAGTCGTCCTGCGGTATCGACAATGACCACGTCATAGTCTTCATTTCTGGCTCGTTCCATGGCGTCATAGGCCACGGATGAGGGGTCGGCGCCCTCATGCTGGGAGACAACCTCAACATCGTTTCTTTCGCCCCAGATTTTGAGCTGGGCCACAGCCGCGGCACGAAAGGTGTCAGCGGCAACAAGCAGTACCGACTGGCCCGAGGCCTTGAACTTTCTGGTGATTTTACCGATGGTGGTGGTCTTGCCGACACCGTTGACACCCACGACCATTATGACAAAAGGTCCGTTTTCAGGCATGACCAGTTCTGCGGGTTTATCCGAGGCAAGGATAAAAGAGCGGATTTTTTCCTTGAGAAAGCTTTTGAGCGCCATGGGATCGGCAAGCTCCTTGCGGCCTACCTTGCGGCGTGCCTCCTCGAGAAGTTCCTGGGTCATGGCCACACCGAGATCGGCGGTGATCAGGATTTCCTCCAGTTCATCGAGAAGGTCGGAATCAATCTCTTTGCGGCCGAGAAAGAGGCTGTCCATTCGGTAGACCAGGGAATCCCTGGTCTTGGAGAGGCCGTCGGAAAGCCGATGGAACAGTCCCGGGCCGCCTTTTTCTTCGTCTGGTGTGTCTGTTGCAACAGGAGACGCGGTTCCCGTTTCCACCGGTTGCGAAGCCTCTTTCTGCCCGGCAGCATCACTTTTAAGAGGAGCCTCCATGACCTCTGCCTGAGGGGCAGGATCAGCCTCCTGTTTATTGAATTTTTTCTTAAACCAGCCGAGCATATTCAGAACCTGTGGGTAGAGTATGATTATCAGATTTTATCTGCTGCGTAAAAATCTCTGCAAAAATTTTCATATTAAGGATTGAAGCAGGAGAAAGCAACAAAAACAGTACAGCACCATTTGATGTCCATCATACCGGTGAACCTCTCGGCAGGGAATTGAGCCGGGGTGTCTCAGGCGGTTTTTATTTGCTTTTCCGGAGAAGATCATTACTGTAAGATCAGTTTTCCGGATCCGCAGTATACAAGGTGGTCTGGCGGATTAATGGGAAAATCCGGAAACTTTTTTAATAACAACATTTTTTCATATATTTTTTTTGGAGGTAACGATCATGTCAAGTTCATGCAGTTCAGGTTCATGCGGTACTCAGGAGTCCCAGCAGGCGGCAATGGCCCAGCAGGACAACGCCATCACCCGGTCTCTCGGAAAGATTAAAAACAAGATCCTTGTCATGAGCGGCAAGGGAGGTGTCGGTAAATCGACTGTCTCTGTCAACCTTGCCCTGGCACTGGCCAAGCGGGGACACAAGGTCGGTTTGATGGATGTGGATCTTCACGGACCCGACGTCATCCGTATGCTCAATCTGACCGGGACCATTGAGCCGCCGGCGACTCCGGATGCACTTGTTGATCCCCTGGAGTACAACGAGAACCTCAAAGTGGTTTCTCTAGAATACATGATGCGTGACCGAGATGAAGCGATTATCTGGCGCGGCCCTCTGAAAATTCAGGCCATTCGCCAGTTCGTGGCCGATTTCAACTGGGGCGAGCTCGACTACCTGGTCATCGATGCCCCTCCCGGTACCGGTGATGAGCCGCTTTCCGTGGCTCAGACCATTCCGCTCACCAAGGCGCTGGTGGTGACCACTCCCCAGAAGGTGGCCCTTGCCGATGTCCGGAAATCACTGAATTTTTGTCAGGTGATCAAGATGGATATTGCCGGTGTTGTGGAAAACATGTCCGGCTTTGTCTGCCCGCACTGTAATGAGACCGTGGACATCTTCAAGTCCGGAGGCGGTGAAGAGATCGCCCGCGAATTCGACCTGCCGTTCCTCGGCCGGGTTCCCATGGATCCCAAGGTGGTAATCGCAGGTGACGACGGCAGTCCTTATCTCTCATCCGATGAAGACAGTCCAGCCACCAAGGCTTTTTCCGAGGTGGTTTCCGCCATTGAGACCCGTCTGCCGCCAGTGGCTGCCCCGGCACCCCTGAAGATGGCACAAGCCGACGACTCATCCTGCGGTTGCGGGGGAGTGTGTAACCCGGATAGTTGCGACTGCTAAAAGGCATTTGTAAAATTGCCTATTGGACCAATTTCTTCATCACCGGGAGATTTAAAAGCGCAGCATATGAATACTATGCTGCGCTTTTAAATCTCCCGGTTCCTCGTCTCTGAAAAAAAATCCTGGTTTTTCAGGAGCTTTTTTGGAAAAGTAGTAATGTTCTATACTGTTTAAAGGTTGTACATCTATAACTAGTGCCTGTCCATAAATGGCCCTTTTTCTCTAACTCTTCGTTGCTGTGGAAATTTTATCCTCGGAATATCAGCTATATGCCTGCGGTAAAATTGTCCTCGCGCCTCGATTTAGATAAAAAAGCCTCATTTCTGGACAGACACTAACTACCACCACTGAAGGTTCCTAAATGTTCATTAAGCAACTCACCGTTGGCTCCATGGGGGTCTGCTGCTATATTATCGGCTGTTCCAAGACCAATAAGTGCGCCATCGTTGATCCCGGCGGGGAAGAAGAGCGAATTCTGGCTGAAGTTGAAAAAGGCGGGCTCACCGTTGAGTACATTATTGCCACCCACTGTCACCCGGATCACGTCTGTGGCAACCGGACCATTAAGGAAGCTACCGGTGCGCCGATCCTCATGCACGAGATCGAGGATGAATTTTTTCAAAACCCTGAGGTGGCCAACTATTTTTCCATTCTCGGCCTCGAGGCCTCGCCGCCGGCCGATATTCTGGTTAAAGACGGTGACACCATTACCATCGGTGAAGAAAAGCTCAAGGTCATTCTCACCCCCGGTCATACCCCCGGCGGCATCTGTCTCTACAATGCTCCAGACCTGATCACCGGCGACACCCTCTTTGTCGGCGGCATCGGCCGTACCGATTTCCCCGGAGGCTCCTACCAGGAACTGATGGACTCACTGCAGACAAAACTTGTTCCCCTGCCCGATGAGACCGTTGTCTGGCCCGGCCACGGCTACGGCGGTGAGCGGTCAACCATCGGCCAGGAAAAACGTTCCAACCCCTACCTTGCCTAACCCATGCGGGAAATAGTTCTTGGCACAGCCGGCCATGTCGATCATGGCAAGACCTCGCTCATCCGGGCTCTTACCGGCATTGAGACCGATCGTCTGAAGGAGGAAAAAAAGCGGGGTATCACCATTGAGCTCGGCTTTGCCTACCTGGACCTGCCCTGCGGTCACCGCCTCGGTGTTGTTGATGTGCCCGGTCATGAAAAATTTGTCAAAAACATGGTGGCCGGGGTAGGCGGAATCGATATTGTCGCCTTTATCATCGCCGCCGACGAGGGCATCATGCCCCAGACCAGGGAACATTTCGAGATTTGCAGTCTGCTGGGTGTTGAGCACGGGATCATCGTCATCACCAAGAAAGATATGGTGGAGGAAGATTGGCTGGAGATGGTGGAAGAAGAGGTGCGTGAGTTCTGCAGCGACAGTTTCCTCGAAGAGGCACCGCTGCTTCATGTCTCGTCAACTACCGGTGAAGGCATAGATGAGCTGAGAGAGCTGCTTGATGAAATGGTGGCCGAACAGGAGTTCAAGGAGGCCTACGGACCTTTTCGGCTGCCGGTGGACCGGATCTTTGCCATGAAGGGATTTGGTGCGGTGATCACAGGTACTTCAATCTCCGGACGGGTTACCATTGGCGATGATCTCCATTTTTATCCGTCTGATATCACTGCCAGGGTGCGCGGCCTCC
>JBDLID010000163.1:0-6158 GCA_039715055.1 Thermodesulfobacteriota bacterium
CCCCTGACCAACCGGCCAATGCTTGCCGGGGTACACACTCCCACCGTGTCGGCAAGTCGGATTCTTCGGGCACCACTCTCCTCAGCCACTTTTCCAAGTTGTACAAGAAACTCAGGATCCGCTCGGGAACTGTCTTCAAAACCCACTGAGATGTAAGGGATATCGCATCTCACTGCCTGAGCGATAGACGACGAAAGTTTTCGCAGGACCCAGACCCTGTCTCTTCTCAGCCGCTTGGTGATATGAAGATCCGATGCGGGGATGGAGAGTGAAAGGACATCCGGTTTACAACTTCCGGCAAACGAAATATCCCTCCGGACACACCTGCTCCACAGTGCAAGTCGACAGTCACCACCGGTTATATGCCGGGCAGCATCAACAAGGCCTGGAATATGGCTGTTAAGCGGTGAGGCAATGCCCATCTCAATCTCGTCGACTCCAATTTTATAAAGGCGAGAGAGAATATTACGCCTTGCATGATCGCTAATTTTCACCCCTGGAGTCTGCTCCCCTTCCCGCAGGGTTGAATCAATTACACCATATTTTTTCTTCACCGAACCCCTCCTTGAGACTTAATCATAAAGGTTGCCCCATGGTGGTACATACACAATATGTGCCACTTGGTTTCAAGCCCGAAAAATGACATTTATGTATTTTTAAATGTAAACAAGTTTACATTTACGAACACTTGCCTACAAATAAGAGCAAACTGTGACCATCCTGCGCATTTTAAATATATCCTCGTAATACAAGGCAGTTAGTAGCCAGGTGAACACCTTTCCATGATGTGGCACACTTTTTGATATCTGAGAGGCAAGTGTAAAACAGGCTCCTTCACAAAAGAGCTCACATTAACCTTCTATTCATACCCAAGGAGAAAAAAATGAAATCAAAATTACTTTCTGTCGCACTTGGCTCCGCCTTTACTGTGACCGCACTCTTTAGCGGGCAGGCCATGGCTAAGGAAACCATCAAAGTCGGTGTGCTCCACTCCCTTTCAGGCACCATGGCCATCAGTGAAACGACCTTGAAAGATACCGTGTTGATGCTCATCGAAGAGCAGAACAAAAAAGGTGGCCTTCTTGGAAAAGACCTGGAGGCTGTTGTGGTTGATCCTGCATCAAACTGGCCTCTTTTTGCGGAAAAAGCCCGTGAACTTATTGAGAAGGAAAAGGTGGCGTCGGTCTTTGGCTGCTGGACTTCAGTATCAAGAAAATCGGTATTGCCGGTTTTTGAAGAATTAAACAGCCTGCTTTTTTATCCCGTACAGTATGAGGGTGAAGAGTCATCAAGAAATGTTTTTTACACAGGTGCCGCTCCCAACCAGCAGGCAATTCCTGCTGTTGATTACCTGATGAACGATGTGTCCGTAAAACGCTGGGTACTTGCCGGCACCGACTATGTTTATCCCCGTACCACCAACAAAATCCTTGAGGCCTATCTCAAGGCAAAAGGTGTGGCAGAAGAAGATATCATGATCAACTACACCCCGTTTGGACATTCTGACTGGCAGTCCATCGTTTCTGATATCAAGAAGTTCGGATCAGCAGGGAAAAAGACTGCGGTTGTTTCCACCATTAACGGTGATGCCAACGTGCCTTTTTACAAGGAACTTGGTAACCAGGGAATCACTGCCGACACCATTCCGGTTGTTGCTTTCTCTGTTGGTGAAGAGGAGCTTTCCGGCATTGACACTAAACCGCTGGTTGGTCATCTTGCTGCCTGGAACTATTTCATGAGCGTGGACAGCGAAGTTAACGATTCGTTTATTGAGGCCTGGCAGAAATTCATCAAGAGTGAAGAACGTGTGAGTAACGATCCCATGGAGGCCACCTATATCGGCTTTAACATGTGGGTCAAGGCTGTTGAAAAAGCGGGAACCACTGATCCAGCCGCAGTGCAGGATGCCATTATCGGTGTAACCGTACCGAATCTTTCAGGCGGATACTCTGCCATGATGCCAAACCACCATATCACCAAACCCGTTCTCATTGGCGAAATCCAGGATGACGGACAGTTTGAGATTGTATGGCAGACCTCAGGACTGGAAGTAGGAGACGCCTGGTCTGACTACCTTGAAGGGTCAAAAGATCTGATCTCCGACTGGAGAGCACCACTCTCCTGCGGAAATTATAATGTGAAAACAGGGGACTGCTCTGGGCAGAAATAGCATCACTCCTCCTTCGTTCCCGAAACCGTTTTCCCTTGTACGGTTTCGGGAACACCCCCATGAACATCCTGAGTTGAAAACATATGAACAGTTACAGGAATAACGCGTTTCTGCGCACACTTTTGATGATCCTGCCTGCACTGCTCTTTGTGGTTCAAAGCACAGAGAGTTTTGCAGATGAAAAGGATCTTCTTTTCCAGGAAGGTATGCAGCTCCTGCTGGAAAAGGATTTCAAAAAGAAAGGCAGGGCAATAGAAAAAATTGGAGCCAGCACCCATCCCCAGGCAGAAGAGATACTTCAAAGCCTGCTCAAGGGGAAGCTCTACCTGTTAAAAAAAGACAACACCTTTGTGTATGCAGACATTCAAGGCACAAAGGCAGCGCTCACCTCTGCCCTTAAAGACGAAGACCTGGCCACGGTCAAAAAGCGAAAAATAAAAAAGATAACCATCAACAATGCACTGCGCTCAAGGCTGAAAAGTCAACTGGCAAAAATGAATCTGAGCGCTCCTGATCCGGAAAAACGACTTGCAGCAATAAACAAACTTCTCCCGACTCTCTCTGCAGATGCGAGGCCCATGCTTTCCGAACGTCTTGCTGTTGAAACAGACGAATCCGTACGCAATAGCCTCAGCACGGGGCTTGCCATTATCGATTTACGAAGTGACGACAAAGAAAAACGCAGCATTGCAATGGACAAAGTGAAGGGAAGTATAGATCCGGCAGTACGCAACGAACTGGTGCGACTTATCGAAAGTGAAGAAGATATCAATATAAAAACAAAAGCTCAGTCTGTTCTTAATTCCATTGAGGCAAAGATTGCTTTTTATGCAAAGATTGAGACCATCTTTTTTGGCTTAAGTCTTGGCTCCATACTGGTACTGGCCGCCATCGGTCTTGCCATCACCTTTGGTGTGATCGGGGTGATCAATATGGCACATGGTGAGTTGATCATGCTCGGTGCCTACACTACGTATGTGCTGCAGCAGTTGATGCCGAACTCCATCGGCCTTGCGCTGATCCTTGCCATCCCGGCAGCCTTTATTGTTTCCGGGTTCACAGGCATCCTTATTGAACGCTCGGTCATTCGTTTTCTGTATGGCCGCCCTTTGGAAACCTTGCTGGCAACATTTGGTATCAGCCTCATCCTCCAGCAGGCGGTTCGTTCAATTTTTTCTCCATTAAATCGCAGTGTGGCAACTCCCGACTGGCTGAGCGGTTCTCTGCAAATTAACGCGCTTCTCTCAATCACCTCCAACAGGCTGGTTATCCTGATTTTTTCCATGCTTGTCTTTGCAGGTCTTTTCATAACCTTGAAAAAAAGCTCCATTGGCCTGCAGGTGCGTGCTGTCTCCCAGAATCGTGCCATGGCAAGGGCCATGGGCGTAAAGGCTTCCCGGGTGGACGCGCTCACATTCGGCCTTGGCTCAGGAATCGCAGGAATTGCAGGTGTGGCCCTGTCTCAGCTCACCAATGTCGGCCCTAATCTTGGCCAGGCCTATATCATAGATTCGTTTATGGTCGTGGTCTTTGGCGGTGTGGGGAATCTCTGGGGCACACTGGTTGGCGGATTAACCCTCGGGGTTGCCAACAAGTTCCTTGAACCCTGGGCCGGAGCAGTGCTCGCCAAGATTTTGATCCTGGTGTTTATCATTTTATTTATTCAAAAACGTCCTCAAGGGTTATTCCCGCAAAAGGGCCGGGCTGCGGGGTGAACAATGATCCTCTTTAACTATTTAAAACAGGACAGGGGCGGTATGCTCATGCTGTCTATTTTGACTCTGGCTGCTGTTCTGATCCCCATTGGCAACATAGTGGTTCCTGAAAGCAGTGGATTTCATGTCTCCACCTACACCATGACACTGCTCGGTAAGTATCTCTGCTATGCACTGCTGGCTGTTGCCGTGGATCTTGTCTGGGGCTATCTTGGGATATTAAGCCTTGGTCATGGCGCATTTTTTGCTCTTGGCGGGTACTCCATGGGCATGTACCTGATGCGTCAGATTGGCGATCGCGGCGTGTATGGCCATCCGCTGCTGCCTGACTTTATGGTATTTCTCAACTGGGAGAAACTGCCCTGGTTCTGGCACGGTTTTGACTCCTTCTGGTTTGCCATGCTCATGGTTGTGCTGGTACCGGGTCTGCTTGCCCTGATCTTTGGCTGGTTTGCCTTCAGGTCACGGGTGACCGGGGTCTATCTCTCCATCATGACCCAGGCCATGACCTATGCACTGCTTCTGGCCTTCTTCCGTAATGAAATGGGCTTTGGCGGCAATAACGGGCTTACCGACTTTAAAGATATCCTCGGTTTTCCCCTCCAGGCAGACACCACAAGGGTTGGATTGTTTATAGCCTCGGCTGTAGCCCTTGGATTTGGCTACCTCAGTTGTCTCTATATCACCCGCTCACGCCTTGGCAGATTGTGTCGGGCCATTCGTGACCAGGAGGATCGGACCAGGTTTATCGGCTACAGGGTGGAAAACGCCAAATTATGGATCTTCACCTTTTCCGCCATGCTTGCAGGCATCGCCGGTGCTCTCTACGTCCCGCAGGTGGGTATCATCAATCCGGGAGAATTTGCGCCCCTTGTCTCCATTGAAATCATCATCTGGGTAGCGGTTGGTGGCAGGGCCACACTGTATGGGGCTGTTGCCGGGGCATTAATGGTCAACTATTCGAAAAGCTTTCTCACTGCTGCCATGCCCGATGCCTGGCTCTTTGCACTGGGCGCACTGTTTGTTCTGGTCACCCTGCTGCTGCCCCGTGGTGTGGTTGGTCTTTTTACAAGGAAACAATAATACTATGAGTAAGTTACATTCAGCATTGCGGCGGGATCAGGTTTTTGATTTTCTCGCCCCGGACATCCCTCCTGACCTTGACCTGACCCGTGGTATGATTTTGTACCTTGAAGGGATCACAGTAAGCTTTGACGGGTTTAAGGCAATAGATGATTTAAACCTCTATATCGAAAACGGTGAACTGCGCTGTATCATCGGGCCAAATGGAGCCGGGAAAACCACCATGATGGATATCATCACCGGAAAAACCAGGCCGGACAGCGGTTCTGCCTGGTTTGGCCAGAACATCAATCTTTTGAAGATGGATGAACCGGAAATTGCTGAGGCCGGTATAGGCAGAAAATTTCAGAAACCAACGGTGTTTGAATCTCACAGCCTAACTGAAAACCTGGAACTGGCCATGGCCGGTGACAAAAGGATCTGGAAAGTACTCACATCAGAACTTCACAGTGAACAGCAGGACCGAATCCATGAAGTGCTGAAGATCATCGGCCTTGCAGAACAGTATAAAGAATTTGCCGGCTCCCTGTCACACGGCCAGAAACAGTGGCTTGAGATCGGTATGCTGCTGATGCAGAATCCAAAGCTGCTGCTGGTGGATGAGCCGGCTGCAGGCATGACCCATCAGGAGATGGACCGTACGGCAGAACTTCTCACCTCGCTTGCTGGTGATCACAGTGTGGTGGTGGTTGAGCATGATATGGATTTTGTCAGATCCATTGCCGGCAAAGTGACGGTTTTGCACCAGGGCAGCGTACTGGCAGAAGGTACCATGGATGAAGTGCAGAATGACAAGCGGGTCATTGAAGTCTACCTTGGAGAATAATAACGTGCTGCAGATCGAAGAACTTAACCAATTTTACGGAGAAAGCCATACTCTCTGGGACATTGAGCTCACAGCTGCCCAGGGTGAGTGTACCTGCCTGATGGGCAGAAACGGGGTAGGTAAAACAACACTGCTGAACTGCGTCATGGGCTTGCTGCCATGCAAATCCGGGAAGATCCTTCTCAACAGTAAAGATATTTGCGGCCTGCCGGCAGAAAACCGGGCCGGTCTCGGTGTGGGCTACGTACCCCAGGGGCGCCAGATATTCCCGCTGATGACAGTCCGGGAAAATCTTGAAATCGGCCTTGCCATTGTAAAGAAAAAGAAAATTCCAGATCTTGTTTTTGAACTTTTTCCAGTTTTG
>JBDLID010000164.1:0-6079 GCA_039715055.1 Thermodesulfobacteriota bacterium
GTACAAAACGAGAAGGTAGGAGATCTCTTCCTCCATCGCAACGAGCTGCTACTGGAAGGCAGCGGCCTGATCTCTCCCGGCAACAAACCGACAGAAGACTCAACCACCACCATACGCTACCTTATCGACACCGAACAGGACTGATTTCCCCATGTCTGTCACCAATGAACCGCAAGTGACATCCGCTTGCCGCTTCCCCGATTTTTTTCACCGTCTGGTGTTCATTTCTTGACAGTCTTCTCTTTTCTTTGTATTTTTGTTTCCTTTTGAGTCTAATAATTTTAGCATGGGAGATTTGTGTCGTTTTTTCAACAAATTATCCAGTGCACTTTATTTTTAGTTTTTATAATAGTGTTCCGCCTGGAATCTTTTATCCGTACACAACCGGAACTTAGGCAACTATGTTTGAGAATTTAACAGACAGACTTGAAGGAGTTTTCAAAAAGCTCCGTGGTCACGGCACCCTCTCCGAAGAGAACATCAAGGAGTCCATGCGTGAAGTGCGTATGGCCCTGCTTGAGGCCGACGTCAACTTCAATGTTGCCAAGCAGTTCGTTGCCACCGTCACCGAAAAAGCCGTTGGGCTTGAGGTTACCCAGACGCTGTCTCCCGGCCAGCAGGTCATCAAAATTGTCCATGAAGAAATGGTCAATCTGCTTGGCGGTACCACCGAGGCCATCCGCCTCGATGGCCGACAGCCGGTGACCATCATGATGGCCGGCCTTCAGGGTTCAGGTAAGACCACCACCTCGGGCAAACTGGCGCTGATGCTCAAGGATAAAGGCCGCAAGCCTTACCTGGTGCCTGCCGACATCTATCGTCCGGCAGCCATTGACCAGCTTCAGGTCCTTGGAGAGAAACTCTCGGTTCCGGTGCATCCCTCCACCACCGACATGAAACCGGTGGAGATCTGTCAGCAGGCCATGGCCGCTGCCGAAGAAAACGGCTACGACACACTGATTATTGATACCGCCGGCCGACTCCATGTCGATGAGGCCCTGATGGACGAGCTCAAAGAGATCCAGAGTGCTGTCCAGCTCTCCGAGGTTCTCTTTGTGGCTGACGCCATGACCGGCCAGGATGCGGTTACTGTTGCCGACAAATTCAACAGCGACCTGGAAATCTCCGGTGTGGTACTGACCAAGATGGAAGGTGACGCCCGGGGCGGCGCCGCACTGTCCATCAAAAAAATTACCGACAAACCGATCAAATTCGTCGGTATCGGTGAGGGGCTTGACGCCCTTGAGGTCTTCCACCCCGACCGGACCGCTTCGCGGATCCTTGGTATGGGTGATGTTCTCACCCTGATTGAGAAGGCGGAAAAGGTCGTTGACAAGAAGAAGGCTGACAAGCTGGCCAAAAAACTTCGCCAGAACGCCTTTACCCTTGAGGACTTTCTTGACCAGATCCAGCAGATCAAAAAGATGGGTTCGCTGGAACAGATCATGGGCATGATCCCGGGCATCAACAAGCTCAAACAACTCAAGGATGCGCCTCAGCCCGATGAAAAAGAGCTGGGCAAGACCGAGGCAATCATCCGCTCGATGACGCTCAAGGAAAGACGCAACCACAGGATTATCAATGCCAGCAGACGTCAGCGCATTGCCACCGGATCAGGCACCCAGGTGTCCGATGTCAACCGGGTTTTGAAAAGCTACAGCGCCATGCTGAAAATGATGAAAAAAATGCGCGGTAAACCGGGACTGGTTACCGGCAAAAAACGACGCAAGCTCCCCAAGGGCTTGCGTAAACGATAGGTATCAGACAAGTTATAACTGAGGAGAGTCAGGAAACCCTGGCGCTCCAGCATAAAAAAATACGGAGGATAAATTCCAAGATGGCAGTACGAATTCGTTTGACCCGGATGGGCAGAAAAAAGAAGCCTTTTTATCGTATCGTGGTCGCTGACAGCGAGTGCAAACGTGACGGCAAGTTCTTAGATATCGTCGGCACCTATGACCCGATGCAGGAACCGGCAGCAATTACTTTACAGAACGACAAGATTGAAGAATGGATGACCAGGGGTGCCCTGCCGTCAACCACCGTTAAAAGCCTGATGAAGCAGCACACCCCAGCTGAATAAACGGTTATGGAGGAGCTGATTATTTTTATCGCCCGTGCCCTGGTTGACCAGCCTGACGAGGTTAAGGTCACCCTGCGGGAAGAAGAGGACCTGGTTGTTATCGAGTTGGCTGTTGCCAAGGAAGATCTCGGCAAGGTCATCGGTAAACAGGGCAGAACGGCAAGGGCCATGCGCTCACTGTTGAGTGCAACGGCAGGCAAGGAAGATAAACGCAGCCGGCTGGATATTGTCGAATAAGGGGGTGTTGAGCCTCAAATGCGGAAACGACCTCCTTTTTCTGCAGAGAATTACCTTGAGATCGGCAAAGTGGGCAAAGCCCATGGTACTGGTGGAGAATTTCTGATCCACACCTTTGCCGGTCGGCCTGAGAGTTTTGAGAATTACAGCGAGCTGATCCTTGTAAGAGACGACGGAGAACCGTCTATTCCGCTCAAGGTACTTTCTGTCCGGCCACGGAAAAAAAACTGCGTTGTCCGCCTGGACAGAATTGACTCAAGACGTCAGGCCGAGCAATATGTCGGCTTCGGCGTCTTCGTCGCCAGAGAGGAACTTGCACCGGTCGCCGAAGATGAGTTCTATTACGACGAGCTGGTGGGCATTAACGTGGTCACTGAGGACGGCATCGAACTCGGCCCCGTGAAATCAATTTTTTCAAACGGTGCCCAGGATATACTGGTAATTGATAACGGGGAAGGTGAGCTTTACATCCCCTTTGTTGACCAGCTGATAGTTTCCCGGCAGGACGACAGGATTGTCATAGCTCCGCCGGAAGGACTTCTTGAGATCAACCGCTAGACGGCATGCTTGAGAGTCCTGCTTTGTCTGAAATCAACGAACAGCCGAATATAAGGTACGCCTTTACGGGCACAGACGCAGCCTGCGGATGTTCTGGATTTTTTGGTTGATACCGAAATCGGACAGAGATGATATTTGACATACTGACCATTTTCCCGACGCTGCTCACGTCGCCGCTGGATGAGTCGATCATTCGGAGGGCGAAGCAGGACGATAAGATCCGCATTAACATCGTCAACGTCCGGGACTTTGCAACAGACAGGCACTCCATGACCGATGACCGCCCCTTTGGTGGTGGAGAGGGTATGGTGATGAAACCGGAGCCCCTGAAAGCAGCGCTTGACACGGTCAAAAAGTCAAACGGTTCCGGCCGGGTTATCCTGCTCAGTCCCCAGGGAAGACCCTACAACCAGGAAAAGGCCCTGGAACTCAGTCGTACAGACCACCTCATCCTGGTCTGCGGCCGTTATGAGGGGGTTGATGAGAGGTTTATCAATAACTACGTCGATGAGGAGCTCTCCATAGGGGACTACATCCTCACCGGCGGCGAGTTGGCTGCCATGGTCATCATCGATTCGGTGACACGGCTGCTGCCCGGGGTTCTCGGGTGCTCAGGATCGGCTGACAACGATACCTTCAGCCGGACGCTTTTAAAGCACAGCCAGTATACCCGGCCGCGAGACTTTGAAGGCAGTGAGGTTCCCGAAATACTACTCTCGGGCAACCATGAAAAAATTGAGCAGTACCGCTTTATCGAATCGGTTCTGCGTACCCTGGAGCGGAGACCGGACCTGCTCCGTAAGGCAGAGTTCAGCAAGACAGAGATAAAGCTGCTGAAAAGACAAGGGGTCTGGGATAAAATCTGCAAGACAGGGCATGATGAGTAATGATCCGGGCCAGCGGCTCCATGTAGCGCTTGTTCACCACCCGGTGGTCAACAAAATCGGTGAAACCATCGGTTCGGCAGTGACCAACCTTGACCTGCACGACATTGCCAGGACGGCAAGAACATACGGCGTTGCAGGCTACTCCATCATCACCCCGTACAGTGACCAGCAGGAACTGGTGGCTGAGATCCTGGATCACTGGAAAACCGGGCATGGGGCACAGGCCAACCCGGCGAGGAAAGAGGCCCTGGAATGTGTCGATATTAAAATCAGTCTCGATGAGGCTGTTGATGGACTGCAAAAACAGTACGGCAGTAAACCGCTTTTAATGGCCACCAGTGCAGTACCAGGCCCCAAGCGCTTGGGCTACCGTGAAACCCGGGCAAAACTTGATAAAGGAGAGCTGATCCTGCTCCTTTTCGGCACGGCCCACGGGCTGGCTAAAGAGGTCATGGAGAGGGTGGATTATTTGCTGCCGCCCATCCAGCCGGACAGTGATTACAACCATCTCTCAGTTCGCTCGGCAGCGTCCATTATTCTGGACCGGCTGTTAGGTGAAGGAAGAGATGAATGAAATAATGGAACTCTGTTCTTTCACAGGGCTCCTGCAGGACCCGGACAAGACATGTGTCTTCATCGGGAAATACTATTAGACAAACCGAAAATATCGGTTTATTGAACAGGGCACCTTGTCTAAAACAGGCAGCGGGTCCGAGAAGAACTCTACAGACATCGAGTAAAGCTATGAGTACAATTATTCAAAAAATCGACCAGGAACAGATGCGTTTCGATCATCCCGATTTTCGTCCGGGTGACACCATCAAGGTTTACATCCGTATTATTGAAGGATCCAAGGAACGTGTACAGATCTTCCAGGGTGTAGTCATGAAGCGCAAGAGCGGCAATATGGACGCCTCCTACACCGTACGTAAAATCTCCCACGGTGTCGGCGTTGAAAAGACCTTCTGTCTCCACAATCCCCGTATTGAGAAGATCGAAGTGGTCAGCCTTGGCCGTGTCCGTCGTTCACGTCTCTACTACATGAGAAAACGCCGTGGTAAGGCCGCACGTATCCGTGAGCGCGGTATCGTCCGCTAGAGAAAATCCGGGAGGCGGTGTTCGTTGAATCTCTTTATCGATCAAACGGATACAGCCTCACCAGATACCTTCCAGTTTGAACGCATCCTGCAGGCAAGGGGTTTTTCCCTTGTCGCGGGTGTGGATGAAGTAGGCCGCGGCCCGCTGGCCGGTCCAGTGGTTGCGGCCTGTGTCATTCTGCCTCCCCGCTGTGATCACCTCCCTTTTGTTGACTCCAAGGCACTGACTGCAAAAAGACGAAGGGACCTGGTCCGTCTGCTTGACGATATCCATGCCTCAGTCGGCATCGGTGAAGTCTCTCCCGCCAGAATCGACAAAATCAATATCCTGCAGGCCTCGTTACTGGCTATGAAAAGGGCTGTCGAAGACCTTTGTGAGCAGGGCACTGAACCCGACTTTCTCCTGGTGGACGGCAGGTTTAATGTACCGCTTGGTACCTCTCAACAACCCCTGATCAAGGGTGATGCGAGGTCTGCATCCATCGGCGCCGCCTCTATCTGTGCCAAGGTGCATCGGGACGAGTTGATGAAAAGGTTCCATGAGAAGTATCCGCTCTACAACCTCGGCCAGAACAAAGGCTACCCAACCCGGGAACACCGCCAGGCTCTTAAAGATCACGGCCCGACCCCCATCCACCGCTTCAGTTTCAAGGGAGTAAAACCCGATGACTGACCCTCGCCGGACAACAGGTCGCAGAGGTGAGCAGCTTGCTGCAGAGTTTCTTGAATCGCTTGGTTATAGTGTCGTCGAACGCAATTTTCGCTGGGGAGGGGCTGAAGTCGACATCATCGTCCGGACAGACTCAACTCTGGTTTTTGTTGAGGTCAAAACACGTAAGAGCTCCAGTTTCGGCTCACCGGCCGAAGCGGTTACCCTGAAAAAGCAGCAGCAGATTAACAGGGTCGCCCTGAATTATCTAACCCGCTGCAAGGGGCCGAAGATGAATATCCGCTTTGATGTCATCGCAGTTGTCATAACAGAACGCACTGGTCCTCAAATTGAACACATCCCCAACGCCTTTGAGGCAACTCTCGGGTACTGAATCCGTGATGAACGACAAACCGCTGGCCATAACCATGGGCTGTCCAGCCTCCATCGGCCCGGAGATTATACTCCGCTGGTTCACCGCTGAAAAAAACCGGGTGCCTCATATCATCGTCGGCGATCTCTCAGTTCTCATGCGCTGTGCCACCGAGCTGGATATTGCAGCCTCCCT
>JBDLID010000165.1:0-6068 GCA_039715055.1 Thermodesulfobacteriota bacterium
GTTTTCGGGCTTTAAAAAAACAGGTGAGTCAGCTGCTTGATTGGAGGGCTGCGGCCGAGCCCCCATGGATGGGTTTACGGCGTCCCTCTAATCAAGCAGCTGACTCACCGGGCCGCTTGGAATACTGTCGTATCTCTGGAAAATTTTGGATTCGACAATGAGCAGCTGAGTTTTGTGCGAAATCAGTAAATTTTATTCTGTTGTTTAAAACCTGGTCCTTTGGGCCCGGATCTTTACAATTTTTACAAAGAAATGTTCAAACCAGTTCTCAGCGATTGGAAAATAGTGGAGTTGAATGATGGGAAAAGTTGGTCGTAATGAACAGTGCCCCTGCGGATCCGGGCGAAAATTCAAGCACTGCTGTCTGGTAAAGCAGCAGGCGGGAATGCAGCAGCAACAGCCTCAGAGTCCCGGTGAGGCCATGCGGGTCTCGTTGATGAAGGAGATTGAGGCGGCTCAGGAGCTGGCTGTCGCCAGGAAGTTGAAGATCCGGGAACTCGGGGTCTTTATTCTGCTCTCCACAGAGGAAGGTGACGGCTGGCTGCTGGAGATCACCGATTCCGACTGTGTCCGGTTTGCGGAAGGGGGAGAGTTATTGGAGGTGCCCATTGATGAGAATCCGGAAACCATCGAGATCAACTGGAGCCACACCTATGATTTTAAAGACAAGTGCTTCACCACAACCTCATATGCTGATAAAGCAGCTACCCCGTATCCCAGCTATCCAGCCCAGGAAATCACCGCTGCGATCAGGCGGATGATCAAGAAATTTCCCAAGGAGATGCTGAACAAGGTCCATATCGACCCGGAAAAGCAGGAGGCGGATTCGTAAACCATTGTCTATGGCCAGATCTCAACCGGGAACCGGCGGTACGCGTCCTGCTGTCATTTTATTGCGCACTGTCCCGGTGCTGGCCGTCATGGCCGGAATTTTTTTCTGCTCCCATCAGCCGGGAGACTCTTTTCACCTGCCTTCTCCCTTTGCACTGGACAAAATTGCTCATTTCTGCGCCTATTTTCTCCTGGCCCTGACCATAATCTGGTGTGTTTCTCCCGGAGATGGGACAAAAGTGGGGCGTGTCGCCCTGATCTCGTTTCTCTCAGCCCTTTTGTTCGGCTTCAGTGATGAGTTTCATCAATCGTTTATTCCCCATCGATCCGTTTCACTGATGGATATTGTCGCCGATGGGCTGGGTGGTGGCCTGGCTGCTGTTCTCTGGTCCTTGCGCCAGGATTTGCGGGACAGGCAGGCAGCCCTCTACCGCTATTTTCTAACGAGAATTTAGCCCGCCTGAGAAGCAGGATCACCAGTCTTGCCGGTCTGTTTCAGGAGTATGTCGGGGAGCAGGGAGAGATCCAGGGGTTTGGTGAGGTAATGGTCAACACCTGAGCTGAAGCATTTCCTCTCGAATTCGACGGTGGCGTGAGCTGTCAGGGCAATAATCGGTATACGTCGCAGCCCTTGTTCTTTTTCCAGCTGCCGGATTTTTTCGGTTGCTTCAAGGCCGTCCATAACCGGCATCTGGATATCCATCAGGATAACATCCGGCCGTTTTTTCTCCAGTTCTGCAAGCAGGTCGGAACCGTTTTCACTGATTACTGTCTCGGCACCAAATTCCTTGAGGTAGGACAAGAGCATGTGCTGATTGATGAATTCGTCTTCGGCTATAAAGACCGTCATCCCGGCGAGTTTTGCACCGTCTGCCGTTTCACCACTGTTTTCGGCTCCTTCACTTTCTTTCTTACAGATTTTCTCACAGCGGCATGAGAAGTAGAAAGAGCTTCCTCCGTCTTCGTTGTTCTCGAACCAGATTTCACCTCCCAGCAGTCTGGCCAGCTTTGAACAGATGGCAAGACCAAGGCCGGCTCCTCCATTACCGTTGCCGTTTTTTGTAACGCCCTGGGAGAAGGGCTCAAAAATGGTTTTGCTCAATTTTTCCGATACGCCGTGACCGGTATCTGAGATACGGAAGCAGAGAGTCATTGTGGTCCTGGTGCCGGAAGCTACGCTCAAACTCACCTTAACTTTTCCGGTATCGGTATTTTTGATGCCGTTGGAGAGCAGATTCAGCACGACCTGGTGGATTTTGCCTGCATCCGCCATCAGGTTTTCGGGGATATCGTCATCAACGTGAGAACTGAGTTGAATATCCTTACCCTCGATTTCAATCTGAATCAGCTCCAGGGCATCTTCAATGATTTCCCTGGGGTCAAAACAGGTCAGCTCCAGGCTGCTCTCACCTGCCTCGATCTTGGAAAAATTGAGGATGACGTTGATGATGCTGAGCAACCGTTTTGTTGAGCGCTTGATGAGTTTCAGCCGGTAGGACTGTTTGTCCTTGTTCGAACCGTCTAGTAGTATCGAGGTGAGGCCCATGATGCCGTTGATCGGGGTTCGGATTTCATGGCTCATGTTGGCAAGAAAAATCGATTTGGCCTCATTGGCCTGCTGTGCGGCAACCATCGCCTCCCGCGAGGATGTTTCAGCATCTTTACGCTGACGGGATTCCTCCAAAAGACTGTTGCGGCTTTGGAGAAGTGCCGTCGTCATTGAATTGAAGGCGGTGGCCAGTTCACTGAACTCGTTCTGCCCGTCAAGCTCAACCTGCTGATCAAGGTTGCCGTCCCTGATCTTTCCGGCAACTCGTGTAAGCGTCTTCAGTGGACCTGTGAACAGTCTTTCGACAAAAAAGCGTCCGGTGACAAGTATGGCTGACAGGATGACAAGAAAAAGGGTGATGAAGTTGAGCAGGGACCGTCGCCAGGGCTTCTCCAGTCCGTCCAGATTGGAACCGACCGTCATGATGAATTCAAGGTTTTGAAAGCGGATCGGCACCATGGCAATGATTCGCTTGTCAATGATGAAGGCCTTGCCGTCCGGCAGCACATCATCAAAATGCGAGAGCTTGAATGAGGATGGCAGAGTAAGTGTGGTGCGGGAAATTTTTTTCCCTCCCGGAAGAAAGGTCGTCGCTTCAACGTTGACATTGGCAGCATGGTCGTGGATCTGTCGGTCCAGTTCGTCAAGGTCGATTCGCGCCAGGATGGCACCGTTGATGAACTGCCGGTTGAGAAAGAAGACAGGACAGGCGATTTGCAGTTGGGGAAGTTCGCCTCCGGTGTTGATGATTGAAGCGACGATATCCTGTTGGGATTCTACTCGTTCGAGAGTTTCATAATCGTAAAACAGTGATGGGTCGGGAGGCGTATCGATACCGCGCTGGACCCTGAATTGCCTGCCGTTTTTATCCAGGCTGCCCAACTCGGAGAAGACAGGGTGGTGGGTTTGAAGAGTCTTGAACAGAAGAAATTTTTCAGCGTCCGCCATGCCCTGCCGGGAAAAGAGGGTGGCGACCATCTCCAGCTCCACACTGAGCTTGTCCAGGTAGCTGGAGGTGACATTTGCAAGATGGCGGGCCTCAGCCTGTCGTTTGTCAAGCAGCTCCTGTTCCAGGTACCTGTAGCGTTCACCGGCAAGAAAGGCACCGAAAAAAAAGACAGGAATAAGGGTGGCCGCCAGGAAAAGCAGGGAAATGCGGCCGCTGATTGTTTTTAACATCGGCAGAGCAACATGGTTATTTTTTCTTCCTGGCCAGCATTTTCTGCAACCCTGCCTCTGTATAGGTGTACCCGCTGTAATCGGCAATATGTCTGATAATCTCCCAGTCTTTCTTGTAAGAGATTTCCATATAGCCGGTGATTCCTTTAAAAGTTTTGGCCAGCTCCGCCGGAAGGCTGTAGTCGAGCAGCGCCGCTTTGATTTGTTCAGCGAGTAGTGGTTTGAGGTTGTAAACATACCCCATGGAAAGAGTAGGAAATTTGGGGCTGGTATAGAGGATACGGATGTCCTCTCCGGCCACTGTCCCGGAAGAGATCATTCGCTTGAGAACACTTGATGCAACAGCAGCTGCAGGGTAGGTACCGTCAGAGACTCCAAGGATAGAGGCTTTATGTTTTCCTGAATAGACCACATTATATGTTTTGTCGGCACTGAGTCCGAAGTCAGGGAGCAGAGCCCTGGGAGCAATGTTACCGGAGTTTGATGTGGGTGAGGTGTGAGCAATGGTCTTTCCTGCCAGGTCTTTCAGGGAGTGAAAGGGGCTCTTGCTGTTGACGATGATCTGCAGGTGGTAACCGGCCATTTCGTCTTTTCTGGCTTTGACCGCAACAGGGATATAGCCGGCCAGATTAACGGCAAAACCGGTTGTGCCGGTTGAAAAACCGGCGATGTGCAGTTTGCCGTCACGCATCATTTGAATTTCCTCAATGGAGGATGAGACCTGCAGCCATTCTACCTGCTTTCCTGTTTTTTCAGCAATGGCGGCCATGACACGTTCATGCCTGCTCCTGCTGTCTTTTTTATCCGCCTCCGGAGAGATTGAGTAATAGAGAATGTCAGGAGCAATAAATTTTGATGTATCGTTTGGCGGGTCACAGAGCAGATCGCCATCTCTGTCGATAAGTAAAAAATCGGACTCTGCCGACAGGGAGACGGGAAAGGCAGTGATTACAACAGAAACAATAAGAAGTGTGGCGACCTTGATGGCAGAGAAACGACAGGATGATATCATTGTTTTAAAACTTTATAAAATAGTGGGGAAATGATCGCAGTTGAAACGGACAAAAGTTAATAAAAACTCTGACAATCTGCCATGACAGCTTTATGAAGTCAACGGCTTTGTTGAAGTGTTGAGGCGGGTCGTACAGCAATGAAACATGTTGACAAGAGGTCGCCATAGCTGGAGAAAAACAAACGCTGCCGATCGGGATGGTCATCCGGGACCGGCAGCGTGGATATGATTTACTGGTTGCCCAGCAGACGAGCCATATCTTTGGCAAAGTAGGTGAGGATGATGTCGGCCCCGGCCCGTTTGATGGAGAGCAGGGTTTCGGCCATGACCCGATCGCCGTCGATCCAGCCTTTATCAGCAGCGGCCTTGATCATGGCGTATTCACCGCTGACGTGGTAGGCGGCAATGGGCAGGTCGAATTCTTCGTTCAGCCTGGAGATGATATCAAGATAGGCAACCGCCGGTTTGACCATGAGGATATCCGCTCCTTCATCCACGTCAAGGGTTGCCTCACGCATGGCCTCCCGGCTGTTGGCCGGATCCATCTGGTAGCTGCGCCGGTCCCCGAACTGCGGCGCACAGTCGGCAGCGTCGCGGAAGGGACCATAAAATGCCGAGGCATATTTGACCGCATAGGACATGATGGGGATCATGTCGAAGTTGTTTTCGTCCAGTGCTCCCCTGATTTCAGCCACCCGGCCATCCATCATATCAGATGGTGCCACCATGTCGACGCCGGCGCGGGCATGGGACAGGGCGGTCTTGGCAAGGATTTCAAGAGTGGCGTCATTATCCACCGATTCTCCGATGAGGCAGCCGCAGTGTCCATGGTCTGTGTACTCACAGAGACAGACATCGGTGACCACCATCATCTCCGGGGCCTTGTTTTTGATTTCTTTAATGGCCCTCTGGATGATGCCGTCCTTGGCATGGGCACCTGAGCCCATGGCGTCCTTGCTTTCCGGAAGGCCGAAAAGGATCACTGACTTGACACCGATCTTCAAACACTCTTTGGCCTCTGCACCGAGCATATCCACCGACATGCGAAAGACGCCGGGCATGGACGGGATTTCTTCACGACTCTTCTTGCCGGGCATGACAAAAAGCGGGTAGATCAGCTGGTCCGCACTGAGATGGGTCTCGCGGATCAGGGAGCGAAAGGTTTCATTCTTGCGCATCCGGCGCGGGCGGTAGTCTGGAAAGATCATGATTCGTTCCTCATAAAGTCAAAAGGAAAAAGTTATTGGATGGTATCAGTTCAGCAGCACCCGCAGTGTGGCCGATCAGGCCGCCTCGAGTAGCACAAGTACGCTTCGTCAGCCTGCTTGACCACACTGCGGGCCCTGCTGAACTGTTACAGTTCCTTGTTTAGGGACGCACCCAGCTTTACGCTGAATACTTACATTGGCTGAATATCAAAACTTACCATGGAAAACGATAAACCGGCCTCTGTGGATATGGTCATTGGCCCTTGTCTGTCAACTCAGGCCAAGGGCC
>JBDLID010000166.1:0-6056 GCA_039715055.1 Thermodesulfobacteriota bacterium
GCTGGTCCAGCCCTTCCTCAAAAATATGAAGTTGACTGGCGCCCTTTTTTTCCAGACTGTTTATGAGAGCAGCCAGATTGTCAATTGAACCTTGTTGTTCACTCTGGCCAGATGGAGCCCGCTGATCCCCGCTGCTACCCATTGAATTTTCAGTGATTCTTTTCGACAATTGAAGCCACAGTGATTCTCCGCTGCTTGAGGAGACCCCTTTATTGACATCAAAGCGGTTGTAGTCAAATGACATCACCTCGATATGAGCAAGGTTAAGTCTTTCGATTTCATCCTCCAGACTGATTTCTTCCCCTTTGTATTCAGGGGGGATACTTGCCGCTTTGAGGAAGAGAAACATGGCGTGCCGGCTGATTCCTTTGCTGAAGATAAGTGTGGCTACTTCATGTTCTCCGAGAATATGGGCAAAATCTTCACAGGCTTTTTGATCCTTGGCAACAGGCTGACCCTGAAAGGTTATTTGGTTTCGGGCAATATTGAGTTCAAGGGGGGAATGCCTTGTCAGTATTTGGTTGAGAACTCGGTAAACGGATTGAACTCTTGTTTTTACCAGATCATGTCCGGCAGGGTAGAGGCGGATATTTTTCAGGGCAACATGAAAAAGTGAGATCAGTTCAGAGAGCTGTTTTTCAACTGTTGATTTGTGTTGCGGGCTTTCCGAAGGCGTCATGGTGGTCCTTGACCTGTTTGGTGAGTTACAAATATCTGCTCTCTTGTTTTGATTGTATGACAGTAAGGAAAACATTTTCCGGCAGGACAGATATTTGGGTAATATTTACAGGTTTATGCTCTTTTGGTCGACAAATATTTCCGGGAATATTCTACACACCCCCAATGCATCTCGGGTAAAAGTGAATCATCTGTATCCAGTAATCAAATAATATTCAAAAACTTGAGTGTGGTTTTTTTAATAAATTTCGTGATGTTATGGGGGATGGCGAATACAGGCTTACCATTTGCAAGTTCGTAGATGAATGAAACACTGCCGTAGCGAGAATGAAGATTACTTTTATCAGAGGAGGTCAGTATGAAGCGAATTATGATTATCACGGCTCTTTTCACAGGAATCAGTCTTGCAGGTCTCAGTACAGCCACGGCTTACCAGGGGTGGATGGGGAAAGGCCCCGGTCCAAATGGCCCTGGAAACTGGCAGGGATGTGGAAACAATGTCATAAGTAAACTCAGCGAGGAAGATCGTCAAAAGGTTAATACATTTCTTTTAGATACTAAGGAAATGAGGAAAATGATGGTCATGAAGCGTGCGGAAAAGATGGCATTGATGCGTACCGATAACCCTGACCCTGCAAAGGCCTCTCAGCTGGCAGGGGAGATGTTTGATCTGCGTAATGGACTTCGGGAAAAGGCCAGAGCGGCAGGTGTTGAGGGCATGGTTGGTCCCAACCGTTTTATGCAGAACGGTTCTCCCGAAGGGCCATGTGGACCCGGCACCAGAGGTTTTGGTATGGGTGGTCGCAGAATGGGACGGATGTAATCTCGTGACCAACGACAGGTTGTAGGCTTGTTGGTCGAGGGCACCAAATGTTGTGTTTTTTTTGTCATTCTTGACTTGACATCGAGGCCTTCCGGGACTAAAACTGAATCAGTCATCCAGGTATCCATCAAAATGGATCGAAAACCGGAAATCGCCTGAAGTCCGCTTTAGAGTAATTCCGGCTGAACAGGGAACTTCGTGAAAATCGAAGACGGGCCCGCCGCTGTAACCGAGGACGATCCGGCAACAGTCACTGTCGATAACTATCGATGGGAAGACGCCGGAAAGGAAGAATCGGAAGTCAGAAGACCTGCCTGGATGAATTCGACCCGCCGTCGTGGATCAATGGCCGGGAACGTGATCTTGCGGATACAAGGGAAATCCCCGGATCGATATTAATCGGTCCGGGGATTTTTTTTGGACCACGCCCATACTGTTCATCAGGATCGTTGCGTGAAGCAGGGAAGTATTGTGGAGCCGCAGTGTTTAACTGCTTCGTAATTGATTCTGGTGAGAATTGTGGGCTGAATGTATCAAGGAGAACTATATGGTACTGCAGGAAAGAGTTGTTTCGAAAATGGTGCTGTTCAGTCTGGAGGATTGGGACGCGTTTCAGCGGGTAATGAGATCTTGTCTGTAAAAGAAGATTGAAAATACCTGACAGGCTGATGGATGGAGCTCTGAATTTAGGGCTCCATCTTTTACCAGAGGGCTGCCCTGAAATGAGAATTCCTGTTCCGGATCAGATCAGAAAGTCTGTGAGACTGACCGAGGGTATTATCAACCTAGGCCAAAAAAAGTGCCTGCCTGAAACACACCAATAGCCATTGCAAAGGCGAAAATTGTGTTGAATCCCATGGAAAAAAAGGCCCATTTCCAAGAACCTGCCTCCTTTGCTATGCAGATAACTGTGACAAAGCAGGGCGCATAGAACATGATAAAGACCAGAACAGCAACAGCCACCACTTTATTCCAATGCGGATCGCGCTGCAGTCTTTTACCAAGAGAATCGGACTTGACATCGTCCATTTCACCCATGGAATAAGCTGTTCCAAGGGTTGAAATGATGACTTCTTTAGCGGCAAAGCCGCCCAGCAGAGCAATATTGGTCCGCCAGTCAAAACCTGCATAAACGGACAGGGACTCGAGCCAGGTACCGACCTTGCCGGCAATGGAGTGACGCAGCGTAGCTTCGGACTGAAGCCGGTTTATCTGCTCAAGCTCTTCCTGGAGTTGACCAGCCTGTGGGGACAGTTTTTCACTCCCTTGTTTTAACTCATCCTGAATTTCAATGGAAAATTGAGAGGTCTTTCGTTGCCTCTCTGAATCGTAGCGACCAGCCTGGTCTTCGGGGAGCCCGGGATAGGTCATCAATGCCCAGAGGAGAATAGAGATACCGAGAATAACCGTGCCCGCCTTTTTGATGTACTGCCAGGTTCGCTCCCAGGTGTGGATAAAAAGACCACGCAGGGTAGGAAAGCGATAGGGCGGCAGCTCCATGACAAAAGGAGTTGACTCACCGTTCAGTACGGTTGAACGGAGAAATTTTGCGGCAATGAGTGCCACCAGCCAGGCCAGAATGGTAAAGAGGAACATGTAGCGGGCCTTGTGTTCACCAAAAAAGGCACCGATCAGAAGGGCGAGAACAGGAACTTTGGCGCCGCAGTTCATAAAGGGAACGGTAAGCAGGGTGGCAAGCCGTTCCTTGGGTGAGCGCAGGGTCCTGGTGGCAAGCACCCCCGGTACGGCGCACCCTCCGGCAATGCCGCCGGAGACAATAAAGGGCATGACCGATGAGCCGTGAAGGCCGAAAAATCTGAATACCCGATCCATCATAAAGGCAACTCTTGCCAGGTAGCCTGAATCTTCGAGAACGGCGATGCCGAAGAACATGAACATGATGAGAGGGACAAAACCGAGGACTCCGCCAACGCCGTCAATAGCTCCGGAAATGATCATTGACTTGAGCGGCCCATCAGCAAAGTTTGTGTCGATGAGGTATCCCAGGCGGGAAATACCGATTTCCATCCATTCAACCGGAAGCTCGCTCCAGGTAAAGGTAAACTGATAGAGACCGAGAAGGACGCCAAGCATGATGACCGGTCCCAGTAATCGATTGGTCAGTATCTTGTCGATTTTATCTGAGGTGTAGAGCCGGTCAGTGTCAAATTTGTGACGAATGACCCCCTGCCTGAGAATGGACTTGATAAATCCGTAGCGGTGATCGGCAATGATCGCTTCCGGATAGACATCCATGGTTTTCTGCAGATGCTCTGAGACTTGGGTGACATGTTCTTCGAGCTGGCCGGCAACGCTCCGGTCTTCTGTCTGACTGATGGAGAGGAGCTGGTCATCATGTTCGAGGTACTTGATGGCCGTAAATCGGGAAGGGTAGGTGGCGGTAAGAAAATTATCTCCATCGATGATCTTGATCAGGTCCATGATTGTTTCATCGAGATCTTCACCGTAGGAAATGTCCCGCGGTGACCAATCCTGTCCAACCATTGCGACTTCGTAGGCTGCATTGATCAGCTCATCGGTGCCCTCTCCGCTGCGGGCAATAATCGGGACTACCGGGACATTAAGCAGCTCGGAGAGTCGATCTGCCTTGACCTCTATGCCTCGATCCCGGGCCACATCCATCATGTTCAGGGCAATGACCAACGGTACACCCAGCTCCAGGAATTGGCATGTGAGATAGAGATTTCTTTCAAGGTTGGAGGCATCAACGATGTTGATAACAACCTGCGGTCTTTCATTGACCAGGTAATCACGGGCAACAACCTCTTCAACCGAGTAGGCGGTCAGAGAATAGGTTCCCGGCAGGTCAGTCAGCGTGATACCGCGGTTTTTATGACTGAAAAACCCTTCCTTGTGTTCAACGGTAACACCGGGGTAGTTGCCGACATGCTGTCGGGCACCGGTGAGATTATTGAAAAGTGTGGTTTTGCCGGCATTGGGATTGCCGGCAAGGGCCATGATCAACTTGTGTTTTTTATCACTCTCCGCAGGACATGAGTGGGAGTCTGAACTGGTTCCCATCAAGGTTTCTCCAGCTCATTTTTTGTGGGAGTGGTTGTGGGGCAGTTGCCGATATCGCATCCGGAACAGCTGCAGCCGCAACCAGTTTGTGCCTGG
Source organism: Thermodesulfobacteriota bacterium (assembly GCA_039715055.1). Lineage (GTDB taxonomy): Bacteria > Desulfobacterota > Desulfobulbia > Desulfobulbales > Desulfocapsaceae > JBDLID01. Next base: position 4,640 of record JBDLID010000166.1, read on the forward strand.
TTTGAGTGGCTGGAGAACAGTTTGATGATTCGCCGGAGAAGGTAGAGGACAGCAACGGCAACAAGGAGAAAGGTGATGATTGATTGGGTCATAACGAAGCTCAAAAAATTAGGGAGCCCTAAAAGTCTCTGCCGAAAAAAAACAGTCCGCAGAGAGACTGTTCAGAAAATACTTTTATACGGAGCTTACAAGAATATTTTTTGTTGTATGGTGATCAAGACTGAGGGTGCCTCCATGGATTTTAAGCAGACAATTGGAGCCCTTTTCCGGACATATAATTTCCGCCTCATGCCCAGGAAGAACACCGAGAGAGGCCATTCTGGAACAGAGCTTCCGATCACCGGTGACCTTGCAGATCTTTACTTTACCACTGCGAAAGGTCTCAGATAGAGGTTCGATTCCGTTACAGTTCTCTTTCCTGCCGAGGCAACCTTTAACCTTGTCGGCTAAGCAGCAATATTTTTTATGAAACATTTTCTTTGTCATAGTTCATCTCAAAAGGTGCTGTTTAGGTACACCAAACATTAAGTCATGTCAACCTCTTTATCAAGAAGAATGTAGTGTAACACAGCGGCAGACAGGAGGTGTCATGCGACTTGACATCTCAGGCGACAGTGGTGATACTCGTCAAAGAGATTTTGCAGAGATAAAAAACAACATTTGAGAGAGTTGGAGTTACTACCGGTTATGTCTGAAGACCATTCACAGATAAATCTTCGTTCGGCCCAGAAAAGGGCAGCCTTCTCTATTCTGCTCAATCTCTTCTTAGCTGTTTCCAAGGGTATTGCCGGTGTTTTATCAGGTTCAACGGCAATGATCGGTGACGCTGTCCACTCGGCAACCGATGTCCTCGCCTCGATTGCTGTATTTCTTGGAATATGGGTGGCAGGGCGCAAGCATCCGTCTTTTCCATATGGGTTATACAAGGCCGAGACCGTTGCCACTCTTGTCACCTCCATTGCTGTTATGCTGGCCGGCTATGAGATCGGTCGCCAGGCCCTTGTCGGTGTTGACTCAATGGTCGATGTGAATATCGCTCTGCCTGTTGCTCTTGGGTCGTTTGTTATCGCACTCTCATTTGGTTTCTATCAGATGTACGCCGGCAAGCGGCTGAACTCTCCGGCCCTCATTGCCGATGCCCGTGATTATCTTGCAGATTCTCTTTCTACTGCAGTGGTTCTTCTGGCCCTGATTGGAGTAAAGTTCGGATATAATTTTGATCGGCTTGCTGCGGCGGTGGTGGCTCTGTTTGTTTTTTATGCCGGTGGACAGCTGCTTCTTGCCGCATTGAAGGACCTGCTCGACGGATCGATTGATCGGGAAAAGGAACTTGAGATCATTCATCTGGTTGAGTCCAATCCGCGAATCAACAGGGTAAAGAGGTGTATGTCAAGAAGGGCGGGGGGGCGATATATCA
>JBDLID010000167.1:0-6031 GCA_039715055.1 Thermodesulfobacteriota bacterium
GGGTTACACGGCTGCAAAACTGCCACGTTACCCCGCAGAAGCCCCCATCCCGTCACAAGACACAACAGCCGACTTACAAAAAAGGCCATCCGGATTACCAAACTGTAACAAAACAGTTATCCGACAGTTGGCAGCTCCGAACATTTTCCGTAACTCCCCTAAAAGAGTAACAAAGGTGTTCACAGGTAAATAGGATCGGTTATTGCATTATATTTCAGGATACCTTGAAAAAGCAGTTAGGATGTTGACAATCCCTGAAATTTGGAGGCACCTATGTTGATGACACTGAAGACATCTTTTTCTGAAACAGAAGGGGCTGAGACAGAGATGAGCGCACAGGAAATCGTTGCCGAAATCAAGAAATGTATCACAGACAGGGATTTTATCAGGGCGGATGAACTCCGTGAAAAACTGATGGAATCCATGGCGTTAAAGGAAAGCATTGAGGCTGCGGAACTCATTGAAGAGGCCAGGCTGGCGAGTATGGACAAGGAACACCAAGCCGTCTGGAATGAACTGTACGAGCAGCTCACCCCTGAAGAGGCTACTGTCTTCTATTACAGCCTCAAGGAAACCGTCATCCCGCCCAAAACGGTCCTGATCAGGCAGAAACAGCTCAGCAACCAGCTCTTTTTCGTCGAAGAGGGCCAGCTCGCCGTCTTTTTCCGCAAGGACAAGCAGAACCACCTGGTCCTCCAACTTGCGAAAGGGACCTTTATCGGTGAAGACACCTTTTTCGGCATGTCGGTCTGCACATCCAACATTGTCAGCCGCTCAGAAGTCCGCCTCAAAACTCTCGACAAGGCGGCAATCAACGCATGGGATGAAAAGACACCGGGGCTTTATGCCAAGCTTGAATCATACTGCCTCAAAAACAGTCTCTATGAAGAAGCCTTTGAGCAAAAGATAAAGGACCTGAACCGCTTTGAGCGGATTGACGTCCAGGGCCAGGTGACATGCACTATCCTCACGCCTTCAGGCGAAAAAAGCTCCAAGCAGTTCCGGGCAGAGCTGGCCGATATTTCACGGGGAGGCGCCTGTTTCTTTATCAAAGCATCAAAAAAAGATGCTGTCAGACCCCTTCTCGGCAGATCACTGGAGATGGCTCTCCTGATTAAAAATGATGGCCGCAACATTCAGCTCACCGCCACCGGCAGGGTCGTTAAAATCAACTTCCACATGGAAACCGACTACAGTCTCCATATTCAGTTTGCAAAGATCCTTGAGGCGGACAAACTCAAAGGACTGGACGAAAGCTGACCATTCGTCCCATGGACGGCTGAACAGATACGTGCCCTTGTGCAGCCTGGCTTCAGTTGCCGTGGTCTGTCTCCATCCACTCCACCCTTCTTTGTCAACATCCCAGGGCTGAGGGTAACTCTTACGATTTCCAACAGACATTTTGCAATGTCACCTCAAATCTGCTACCGTAGCGGCCATGTCAGATACTCAGCAGAGCCTCAGCCAGGCCATTCATAACTGCTGCACAAGGTTCAATGTTCAGAACCTTGACAGCGACGACCGAAAACTCACGGCATCATTTCTGTTTCCTGTCTCTTTCCCCGGTTTTGGCGGCCACTTTCCCGGCCATCCCATACTTGCGGCAATCATCCAGCTTGCTGCAGTGAGACACAGTGGTGAGCTTGGACTGGGATACCGGCTGCGCCCTGTTAATTATACTACGGCCAAATTCAGGACTGTTATCGGCGCCGACCAGGAAATCACCGTCACAATGGATCTCACCAAAAACAGCAGCGACTACGCAGGTGAATTTGTCATCAGCACCGGGGACAGTCAGAAAATCTCCGAAGGCAGCTGTCTCTTTCAGCTAATCTAGCAATCTCCCCATGGGTTTTCCAAAAAGATATTTTACCGAAGAAGCGGACAGCCCTGCCCCGCTTCTCGCCACCACCCACCGCAGGGTCCGCTTTGAAGAGGTGGACCTCATCGGCATGGCCTGGCACGGCCGCTATGTCTCCTACTTTGAGGATGGCCGTATCGCCTGGGGGGACAAGTACGGGCTCACCTACATGACGTTCAGGGAAAACGAGGTCATGGCGCCCATCGTCCAGATGCACTTCGACTTCAAATCGCCGCTGCGTTTTGACGAGACCATGCGCATCGACACCCGCCTCCACTGGTGTGACACCCTGCGCCTCAACTTCAGTTACAAGATCTACTCCAGTGAGGAACGACTGGCAGCCACCGGCTATACGGTCCAGCTCCTCTGCGACCGGGACACCAATATCATCCTCATCCCTCCCGACTGGATCGTCGAATTCCGCAGGAAATGGCAGGAAGGGACATGGAAGACGCCATGACAACCAGAATCACCCGGGCCGGAATCCTCACCGCTCTCGGTCCGCTGGAAGAGACCTGGCAGTCCCTTGTCAGAGGCGAAAGCGGACTGAAGCAGATCACCATTGAAAAAATGGAGGAAAAATGGCCGCTGGGCGTCATCAAGACACTGTCCGGTGAATTCGGCACCATCCATCGGCTGGAATCACTTCTTGATCAGCTGCTGGCCGACATCCCGCCGCTGAACCCTGACTGCGAGCTGATCTGCGCCACCACCAAGGGAGCCATTGATGAACTGCTGACAAAAGATGAACCGACTGGAGGCCAGTGCTACCAGATTGGTGACGAGATAAAAGAGCGCCTTGGTCTCAGCGGGAAGGCAACGACAATCAGTGCGGCCTGTGCCTCCGGGACCATTGCTCTGATCCAGGGAGCTCTTAGAGTCCAACAAGGCAGCAGCAGCCAGGTCCTGGTTATCGGACTGGACCTTGTCAGCCGTTTTGTTCTTGGTGGTTTTGCCAGCCTGAAGGCCCTGTCAGCCACTGGCTGCCGGCCATTTGACCGCAAACGGGACGGTCTCTCCCTTGGGGAAGCCGGAGCCTGGCTGCTGCTGGAAAAGAAACCAACAGGAGACAGCCCGTTCAATGGTGTTGTCAGCTCCTGGGGAATCGGCTGCGACGCCACCCATATCACCGCGCCCTGTCGACACGGCTCAGGGCTCATTGCAACGCTTGGCCAACTGAAAACAAGAAGCCAAACACCAATCGGCGCCATCAACGGGCACGGTACCGGCACCGTTTACAACGATGCCATGGAACTGCTGGCCTTCGGCTCAACACTTGAGAGCCAGCTGCCGCTTTTTTCCGTCAAAGGCGGGATCGGCCACACCCTTGGAGCTGCCGGTCTGGTGGAGTCCATCGTCTGCCTCAAGGCATTGGAAGAAGGGTGCATCCCGCCGACAGTGGGCCTTGACAGCCCTGAAGAAAGTACCTCTCAGCTCTCCGGCCATGAGGTGCTGCCGCTTGGCTCCCCTTCTATTGTCAACTGTAATTCCGGCTTCGGTGGTATTAATGCTGCGGTACTGCTCACTCAGGCAGATTAGATCGCAAGTGCTATACAGACAACACCGTACAAATCCCCAGCCCGGATTTCTCATCAGGATCGTAGCGAAACATCGTGAAGCAGATTTTGATGAGAAATCCGGACTAGCGGCTGAACAACTCCACCAGCCGGATCAGCTTACTTGACATGCATGTGAGCGCCCTGGCCGAGGGAGATGCCTGGTCGTACTCACACACCGGCACATACTCACCAATGGCCTTTGAGACAGTGGTGTCTTCGGGAATCTCACCAAGATTCTGTAGTTCAATCCCCAGATATCTGGCTGCCAGCCTGCGGAGTTTGAGGTGGTTGATCCTTGCAATGGTACCGACCTTGTTGATGACCAGTAAGGGCTGGAAGCACCGGAGCGACCGAGCGATCTTATGACGGGCTCCCGGCTGAATTCTATCGGCCAGCTCATAGACCTCGGCCAGAGTTTCAAAGTTCTTCTCTCTCAGGGTTTTGCCGACTTCGCTGTAGGACAGAAAGCCGCCCAGTGCCTTACGGACAGTTGCAAGTTGGATAAATTTATATAAGTCCATCACCGTTGGCGGCTCGGGAGTGGCAACACAGAGCTGGATATCAGAGGACATAAAAAAATCGAGCATGTGATAACTGGTTCCGGCCCCCACATCCAGCAACAGGACATCGGCATCAATCTGTCTGAGGTGACGGAGGAGACGCTGCTTCTCCTGAAAAGTAATGTTGGCGGTATGCAGTGTTTCACCGGTACCGGCAATGAGCTGAAGGCCGTAAAAGGAATCCAGCGTGGTGACAATCCCGTTGATGGATTCAACCCTTCTGGCCAGGAAATCAGTCAGGCTGTGCTCGGGTTTAATTACTCCGAAAAGCATATGAATATCGGCACCGCCGAGATCAAGGTCCACCACGCAGACCCGTTTCCCAGCCTTGGCCATCAAGGTAGCCAGGTTAGCGACAACCATGCTTTTTCCTGTTCCGCCCTTGCCGGAACCCACCGAAATTGCGACGGTCATGGTGTATCCAATTGATCGTAGCCAGCCATTAATCCGGTCAACAGCCTCCAGGCTTAAATAGTTACAGTTCCCTGCTTAAAGACGCATCCAGCTTTATACTGAATAGTTACAAAACAACAAACATTACCGGCAACCTTTCTAGGGTAGCAATCACCAAACTGTCATTGGCCGGCCATTCCAGACAACCTTTCAGCAAACCGGCCTCAACAGTGACAAAATATTCATTTTCTCCTGGAGGTTTTTTCATGTCATTTACAGTCAGTTTTATGCAGCTCTTGACCCAGGCCGTACTGCTTCTCCTGCCCCTGCTCTGTTTCCTCTGCCTGGCCTTCATCATTCTCGGCCAACTGGTTGGCCGCTTTGAAGGCTGGAGCAGGGCCGATGCCCTGTACTGGTCATTCATTACTGCAACCACAGTTGGATACGGGGATATCTCGCCACAGAAAAATAGTTCGAGATTTCTGGCCGTGGTCATCGCCATCGTCGGCTTTATGTTTACCGGTATTTTTGTGGCCGCAACGGTTCATACAGCGACAGTGGCACTGGGGCAGCACCTTCAGCAGAATCCGGCCCTTGAAAAAAAGGCTCAACCACTGAAGCCATACTCTTTACACACTATCGACCGTCCCCTCCAAATGGTTTAAATTTCTTTGTGCCCTTTGAGACTCCCCCTCAAACTCGTTATAATTTATTGATTTTTTCAAAAATTACAGGTAAACAGGTTTTATGGAAACACGTACCGAACTGGCCATACTCTTTGCCGATATCGCCGGCTCCACCCAACTTTATGAACAACTGGGAGACGTCAAGGCCCGTGAGGCGACCTCCCGCTGCCTCGACCTGATATCCAGCACCATAGTGCGCTTCCAGGGCGATGTGATCAAATCCATCGGCGACGAGGTGATGTGTACTTTCCCCAATGGTGAGCAGGCCGGCAAGGCTGCTGTCGCCATCCAGGAGACCACCTGCGACTTTCACCCGATACCGGGACTCAACCTCCGGGTGCGAATCGGTTTTCACCTCGGCCAGGTCATTGCCGAAACGGGTGATGTCTTCGGGGATGCCGTCAACCTTGCCGCCCGCCTGACGTCACTGGCCAAACCCGGCCAGATCCTCACCAGTCAGGAAACCCTTGAGCAGATGAACGAGGAACTCAGACTTTCCGCAAGGCAGCTCACTGACACCCAGGTCAAAGGCAAAAGCCGCGCTGTACAGTTGATTGAGCTGACCTGGGGCGAGGTCTCCGACCTCACCATCACCGGCACCTCATTTCCCTCTCTGCTCCAGACGTCGCGATGCTCACTCAAACTTTTTTTCGGAGAAGAGGAGCACATTATCAATCTCCAGAGCCCCACCGCCACCATCGGCCGGGTGGAGGACAACACTGTTGTGGTCAACAACCCGATGATCTCCCGTCACCACGCCAGACTGGAGCACAGACCCGGGGACAGCTTCTTCCTCATCGATCTCTCCACCAACGGCACCTATGTCCAGAACGAGAAGGTAGGAGATCTCTTCCTCCATCGCAACGAGCTGCTGCTGGAAGGCAGCGGCCTGATCTCTCCCGGCAACAAACCGACAGAAGACTCAACCACCACCATACGCTACCTTATCGACACCGAACAGGACTGATTTCC
>JBDLID010000168.1:0-5929 GCA_039715055.1 Thermodesulfobacteriota bacterium
CTGTTCACTCTCATCCTCAGCAGGTTCATTTTTAATGAACGCTTCACCACTCTCCAGTACCTGGCCGGTGTACTCATTTTCATAGGAGTGTGGATCAGCCAGACAAGACGAAAAAACAGGCTTTTATAAATAAGCTACCGACATGACGATGGAAAAAAAAACAGAAAGAAAAACCGAAGAGGCCTTTCTTGCCGCCTCCCTGGGGGAAGCGCGGGCTGAGTTCTACCAGCTGCGGGCCAAACAGGACGGAGAAGCAGGGCTGGCCGGATTATTCGGCGCCATGGCACTGTCGCGCAAGGCTCAGGCCAAACGGTTTCTTCACCAGCTGCGGGGCAGAATCCACTCGACCGGACAGAATTGCGGTCTTGCTTTTGATGAGGAGGTTCCCGCAAGAGTCAGGGAGTATGAGCGAGGCGAAACAATTGCCGATGAGGGGAATGAACGGGCAATGGCCGGTGCCTTTTCCCAGTCGGCCCGTGTTGAGAAGATACTGCTCAGCCTCAGGAAAAAATCGGACAGCAACGGTAACACCCCGGCAGAGTATCATGTGTGCAACTTCTGCGGTTTTGTCATGGCGGGCGAGGCTCCGGAGAGGTGCCCGATCTGTACCGCTGCAAGATCCCGTTTTGATCAATCCGATCCGTGAAAAGACGGAAGCTCCCCTTCAGACAGGCGGCCAAGGTGAAGCTTGTGACTTCTGGGGAATTCCCGACGCATCAACGTCTTCAAACTTTTTTTCAACCGGGACGGTGCAATGAGGAAACGGTCACGTTTAAAACCGTCCTCAATAATCTCAAGCTGCTCCTCCCGTTTGATGATCCAGACTGAACGATCTTTTTTATAAGGCTGGATAAGCAGTCCCTGCCCCACCTGCAGGCGAGCCAGCCGGATTTCAACCGTTCGCAGCAGGCCGCCCTTATCGACCAGCACGGCAGTTCCGGTTCACCTTTACATCCCGGGCATTGACGATTCTTCACTGCCTGCAGTCTCACTACTCTTCTTCTTTGCCTCCTCGGCCGCCGCAGCCTGGGCCGCTGCTCCTGCCGCCTCCACAGCCCGGCTATCCCCTGCCGCGGACGGAGGGAGATCGACAAGCACCTTGGACTGGGCATAGTGGATACCCTTGGCGATCAGGTTCTCGGTGATACGCTTGTAGGCCTCCCGCCGGATGACAAAATGGGTTCCCGGCTTGGCGGTGAACTTTACGCGGATGGTCATTATCGCACCGGTAATTTCACGCACCCCCTGGGACTTCACCGGTCGGATAAAATCTTCACCGAACTCCTCATCCTTGAGCATGGCCTGACCGGTTTTCTTGATAATTTTCCTGATCTTGTCGATATCGGCATCATAGGGGAAGTTGAGATCAAATTTCACCACCACCCCACCACGCATGAAGTTGGTGATCGCCCCCAGCTCACTGTACGGCACGATCTGGAGCATACCGCGATGGTGTCGGAGCATGACGTTTCTCAGTGTAATCGCCTCAACAGCACCGGAGATGGAACCGGCAGAAATATATTCACCGACCCGGAAGGCATCATCCATGAGATAAAAAAATCCGGAGAAGATATCACTGACCAGTTTCTGGGCACCAAAACCAACAGCAAGGCCGACCACACCGGCCCCGGCCAGCAGCGGGCCGATATCCACGCCCATTGAAGAAAGAATCACCAGCACCACCATCACCGTCAGCACGGAACCGATGAACTTGCGCACCATGGGCAGCAGAGTATGCACCCGACCTGCCGCAGCACCACCGCCCCACTCGTCTTCACTCTCCTCTTCGCCGCTGTCCTCGGGGAGATTTTCTGTAATCTTGCGCTCAATAAAGCTGGAGAACAGCCTCCAGGAAAAGAGTGCCAGAGTACAGATCACCATGATGTCAAATACTGCCCCGCCCATGCCGGACAGGTAAGGTATTCGGACTCCCCACAACCCGGCAATCCAGAGCCCCATGGCGATAATGATTATACTGCGGGCAAGGCGCCTGGACTTTTTCTCAAGCAGTCGCATCTTTTCAAGCTCTTCAAGCTGTTCCTCGTCAAGTTCGTCTTCTGTGCCCGGTTCGACATCATGCATGTTGAGGAGCCCGAGACCGTTTTTCACCACCCATTGGCCAAGACGGTCCATGATAATGAATATGGGTACGACAAAAAGACTGAAGATAAATGCGCCATTGCCACCCTGGGACGAATTGGCCATCTCAACCACGAGAAAAAACCAGAGGACAGCCAGGTAGAGCAGGGCCAGGATATGCCAGGATCCGGCAAACTGGCGCATGGCCCATCCGTTGCCGCCGACACTGTTCTTGTCTGCCACTGCCAGCAGGTGAGTGGTCACCCGCTCTTTTAACTTCATTCCTCCGATCCCGATAAGGATCAGGAGGCCGGTGGCGAGAAACAGCAGGATAAGACTGACACTCATCTTGTCCACTTCCAGCCGGTGAAAGAACTCTCCGACAAGCAGTCCCGAGAGGGTAAAGCTTGAGAGCAGAACGATCCATTTATGGGTCATCCCGGCCCACTCATCTTCAAGATCCATAAGACGAAACTCACTATTATCAGGTGAGAAGATAAGCTTGGAACAAACCGCCACAAACCGGCTCAAACTCAGCGCCAGGAGAGCAGCAAGAAAAAGATAACGGACCGGGTCGTGACCGGCACCGAATAACAGAAAGAAGAAGAAACAGGAGACACAGAAAAACACAATTATTCCTAAAAATTCAGGAAGGTAGCGGGTAAAACTGATCCAGAAACGAGCCAGCCCGTCTCCACCCTGAGCAGGAGCCGAATCAAGACGAAAATATTTTGTCAGTACCGTACGGCGAAACCAGATCTCCCCCCCTACACCGATCCCGATCACGGTGATCACAAGGAGAATATTGCCGACAACCCGGATAAAACCTCCATCACCACCCAACTTGGCGAGCCCCCGAAAGAGGTCAGGAAGAAAATTAAGCAGGTGTCCCCTCAGTTTTACCATCTGTTCAAGAACCTGCTCCGAACGTTCATCAATTCCCTGAAACAGCCTTCCGACAAATGCCGCAGGTCCGCTTCCCCGCTCAACCTGCATCGTCTTTTTCTCATCGTTCAGGCGTGTCAGAAGAAGCTGGCGTACCTGTTCGTCGGAAAGAGAAGCCAACTCCCCAACACGGGTATCGGCTTCACTGGCCTGCTGACCATCTGTCGACTGAATGGTTGCCGGAACTGCCTGTGCAGCAGAGTGCGAAAGAGCTGGTAAGAGGGTCCAAACCAGTGCCAGCAGAATAGGAAAAAATTTTTTTCTCATTGTATAACCCTGTGCTCGGCTCATGGGAGTGCTCCGAATATGATTACGATATCAGTATGTTAAAAAAGATCAGACCGTGAGGATTATCACGGCGGTTTTATTGGGACGGCGCAAATAGCCCCCCATCCACCAATTAACATTTTATTTCCAACCGATGATATTATACAATAAAGAGAAATGACAGCAAGTCCTGTAAAATTCGAGGAAAAAAGACACCATGGACAGTGAAAGAGTGGGACAGCCAGCCCCATCCCTGACCTTCAATATCATGAAGTTTTCCTTTCAGCTTTTTCAAAAGCCGGCCTACAAGCTGAACGAGAGGTAATACTACACTGTTAAGTATCATGCTGAGCAGGAACTGTGTCTCCACAACGCCATCCTCTTTTCGGAATATGCCTGCGGGGTTGTTGTCCCCCCCAGCGTTGTTGAACGCAGCCTGAAGAGCCTGATCAGCGAATATAAAAATAAAGCGGATTTTTTCGACCATCTCGCCAAAAATTCAATCCGCTTAAGCAGCTACATCGAGCTGTTGGCCAGTGATCTTAAAGTCGAGGCCATTCTTGCCCGCGTTGCCTCACATGATACTCAGATATCTCCGGGTGAAGTCAAGGACTACTACCGCTCCAATCGCGAAGCCTTTTTTATTCCGGAACAGCGATCAGCCTGCCATATTCTCATCTCCACCGAAAACCAGTACAGCCACCTGCCGAAAAACTCTCCACTGAGCCGCATTCGTAAAATTCATGCCCTGCTTCTCGAAAGCCCGGGTCGCTTCGGTGAACAGGCCAGGCGCTATTCCGACTGCACCAGTTCCCCGGACGGCGGTAAACTTGGCAGGGTCAAACCGGATGAGCTTTGTCCGGAATTGAACCAGGTTCTGTTCACCCTGCGGGAAGGAGAACTGAGCGACACCATTGAGACTCCCCTTGGCTTCCACCTTCTTTACTGTGAGAAAATTCACCCACGGCAACCCATGATATTTGCTGATGCCTACCTCAAGATTCGCCAGCTCCTTGGGCGGGAAAAAAAACTCAGAAGCTGTCGAGAGTGGATCGAGTCCCTGCTGGCGGATCAATAGTTCGCCTTCTCGCCTATGGATCCATTGAGCCAGGATCTCTACACCGTCCATTTTCAAAATCATCCGGTTGATCACACAACCCATCGTAAAAATGAAGGTATGGAACTGGTTAAACCTGACCAGCTCCTGGTTTCCATCACCCCCTCCAAAACTATTGCTGCAACAGATACCCCGACAGCTGACTCCCCGATTATCCTGGAGGCCGGTGAAGGTACGGAACTCTCGGCCCACAACTCGACAGTTCTTGCGACCTGTTACGGCTTTCCACTTCTTGAAAAAAATACAGACAAGGGGCGCCTTGTCATTAGGGTGAGCATCACTCCCCTGGTCCGTTTCAGCAAAAACCATATGGAGGCCCGCCTCAATCTTCATCCGCTAACTGAGACGAACCTCTCTCTGAAGGGGTTAAAAACCGTGCTCCATGACGCGGGAGTCTCATTCGGGCTGGACGACTCTCTTCTGGAGACCACCTACCATCATATCCTCAGCGGAACCACCACTCCTCCCGGTGGAGTACTTATTGCCAGGGGGATCCCCGCCATTGACGGAAAAAATTCCTTTCTCCGCTTTGAGCTGGAAATCGGCCCTATTCCGGGCAAACTTCTCGGCAACGGCAAAATCGATTTCAGGGAACGCAGGATGTTTTTAGGGGTCCGCTCCGGACAGCTCATCGCCGTAAAGGTACCGGCCACCTCCGGCAGCCCGGGCCGTAATGTCCTTGGAGAAACTATTACCCAGCAAAATGGCAGAGACCTTAAAGTAACGGCCGCTGATGACTCAGTCTATGATGAGGAAAGTGGTGAAATCAGGGCGGTAAAAGATGGTATCCTGGCGGTGATAAATGAAAAAGATATCAAGGTCTGTTCCCGGCAGATCATTGATGGAGACATTGATTATTCCACGGGAAATATTGAGTCATGGGATGCCATCGAAATCAACGGCTCAGTCCTCCCCCTCTTCAAGGTCCAGACAAAAGGCAACCTGCTTATCAAAGGCGACATCAGATCAGCCTCGGTCACCAGTGAGGCCAACCTGACGGTCAAGGGTGGGATTTTTGGCAAAAAGACCAGGGTGAAATCCGGCGGCGATTCCGATATCAACTTTCTCGAACAGGCCAGGTTGTCGGCAGCCGGAAACGTTGTGGTGCGAAAACAGGCCTATTTCTGCCAAATCCGCTGCAGTGGAACTCTGCTATGCCAAAAACAGTGTAAAATTGTTGGCTCCACATGTATTGCCGGAGGCAATATTGTCACCGGGACCGTGGGCTCACCCCGGGCTCCTGATGCCCTCCTTGCTGCATCGGTTCATCCCAAACGATATAAAACCTACCTGCAGTCAAAGAGCAAGCTCATCGCCCTGGAAGATAAACTCACCCGGCTCACCCGGAAGCTTGGTCAGGCAGTCAATTCTCCCGCACGGCAGAAACTTGAAAAGAAGATCGACAAACTGACCCGAAAGCTGCGCTCCTTCAACCTGGTTCCGGAAACAGACTCCCATTCAGCCGACAAAGGTGTTGAACAGAGTCGCACCGCTTCCATCTCAATATACGGAACAGTTTAT
>JBDLID010000169.1:0-5803 GCA_039715055.1 Thermodesulfobacteriota bacterium
GGTTGGTAATTACCGGAATGACAAGCTCGGCACCTTTTTTGTGGCACTTAAGATCTCGGAGGAGCTCGCCCATACACAGAAACTTCTGCTCACTATACTTCTCATAGCTGGATTGATCCTTCTGTTTTCATTCCTGATTTTATACTTCAGTTACGGTTCCCTGGTGGAAAAAATCGTTAACCTCAACAAGTCACTTGAACTGAATAACCTTGAGCTTGAAAACAGGGTTATCGAGCGGACCACCAAACTGCATGAACGGGAGAAGGAGCTGCACAAGGCCCAGAAAATGGAAGCCATAGGGTTGATGGCCAGCGGTGTGGCCCATGACCTCAATAACAGCTTATCGGCGATTATCAATTATCCGGAACTGATGCTGCTCAAGCTGCCTGAATCAAGCGAGATGAGAGCACCTGTCAGGGCAATCCAGAAATCAGGTGAGCGCGCTGCAACCGTGGTCGCCGATCTTCTGACCATTGCCAGGGGGGCTGCAAGTGTCAGAAAACCGCATGACATTAATGTGTTGATCCAGGAGTACCTTGACTCGCCGGAATATCAGAAGCTGCAGTCCCAGCACCCCGGGGGTGCCTGTCAGTACAACCTTGAGGCTTCAGATTCAACTGTTTCCTGCTCCCCCGTACACATCAAAAAGGTTGTAATGAATTTGATGACAAACGCCATGGAGGCCGTTGGTGTCAAAGGCGAGACCATCATTTCAACCTTTAATCTGGAAATTGACCCGGCTGATGAGTATGGACACAACCTTGCCCCCGGTAAATACGCGGTCCTTGCCGTTCAGGATGATGGTCCCGGTATTGCTGATAAAGACATCGAGCATATCTTCGAACCTTTTTACACCAAAAAAGTGATGGGAAAGAGCGGTTCCGGCCTTGGACTTGCCGTTGTCTGGAATACGATAGAGGATCACGGGGGCAAGATCTTTGTGGAAAGCAGTGATATGGGAACTTCCTTCCAGCTCTTTTTTCCGGTCAGTGGTGAATCAGCTGTCATTCAAATCGAAGACGAACCAATCGAGCCGGCAAGCGGCAACAATGAGAGTATTCTGGTTGTGGATGATGAGCCGGATCTGCAGGATATTGCCTGCCAGATATTAACTACCGTTGGCTACAACGTCAGATCTGTCGGGTCTGGTGAGGAGGCAATAGAATTTGTAAAAGAGCACCCTGTCGATCTGCTTGTCATCGATATGCTGATGGACCCCGGGATAAACGGGCTTCGTACCTATGAGGCAATACTTAAGGATTATCCTGACCAGAAGGCCATCATCGCCAGCGGGTTTTCGGAAAGTGCGGATGTCAAGAAGGCCCTCCAGCTGGGAGCCGGTGGATTTATCAAAAAACCATACCTGATGTCTCAGCTTGCCAAGGCCGTGAGGGAAACGTTATACAAGTGACAAAGTATCGGCCGGCCGTATTTTATACCGGGTCAGCTGAAGAGAAGTGACAGAGGGGACCACCGGATGGTGATCTCCTCTTTTTTATTGCTAAAAGCCGGCGAATGGTTATTAGTAATGAAAATTATGTGTTAATGTTTGGAAATGCAGTAAGGTCAGGGCTGGGTTATCTTAGGTGTTTCACCTTTTCCCACCCACATAAAGGAGAATAAACCATATGACTATTGTTACAGCCAGCCAGTTGCTCAAAAACTACGTTGCCGGTGACATAACCGTTCAGGCCATACGAGGGGTGGATTTTAGCATAGAGCCCGCCTCCTTTGTCTCTTTTGTCGGCCCGTCCGGCAGCGGCAAATCAACACTGCTCAACATGATCGGCTGTCTTGATCCGCCAACCAGCGGTAGTCTCGAAGTTGTAGGTACGGATGTGACCAATCTGAGCCCGGCTCAGTCAGCTGCTTTTCGGGGAGCCCATATCGGCTTTATCTTTCAGGATTTTAATCTGATACCGGTACTGACCGTCTTTGAAAACATCGAGTACCCGTTACTCATGGTCCAGAACTGGCCTGCAGCCAAGAGGAAAAAGCAGGTGGAAAAAATGCTCGAGTCGGTGGGAATGATGGATCAGGGGCATAAATACCCCAGCCAGATTTCAGGAGGCCAGAAACAGCGGGTGGCCGTTGCCCGCGCCCTGGTGACCAATGCCAAGCTGGTTCTGGCCGATGAGCCGACCGCCAACCTGGACAGGGATACAGCCAACCGAATCATAGCCCTGATGAAGGCCATGCGCGATGAGTTTTCCACCACATTTATTTTCTCCACCCATGACCCGAAGGTGGTGAAAAACGCGGAGATTATCTATACCCTGGAAGACGGTCAGCTTTTAGACAATAATGGTGACCAAGGAGGCAGCCATGAATAATATTTTCAAGATCGCGGCCCGCAACTTGCGCCGTTATAAACGCCGGACACTGCTCACCTCAATTTTGATCACCCTGGGAGTGGTGGCGGTACTGCTTTTTGTTTCTGTTTCCGGCTCGTTCAAGTCGATGATGATCGGCCAGATTACCGACTCCATGCTGGGCCACATCCAGGTTCACCGTAAAGGCTACATGGCCTCAATGGACAGCCTGCCGCTTAACCGCAACCTGCAGGGCAAGCAGATCGCCAAGGTCAAGAAGATGCTTGACGAAAATGATGCTGTGGAGGCCTACTCCATGCGAATCAAGCTGGGCGCCATGTTCAGTAACTTCAACGAGACGACCAATGTTCGGCTCAATGCGGTCAATCCCAAGCAGGAAATGGCAACTGTCCCCATGCTCCAGGAGCGGATCATCAAGGGCAAGAAAGAGGGACTGCTGAGCAAGGGTGAGATTCTCATTCCTGAGCTGGTCGCCAAGGGCATGAAGGTCAAGCTGAAAGATACAATCGTCCTCGTTGCAACCAACAAGGACGGTTCTGTCAACGGCCAGCCCTTTGTGGTGCGCGGTGTGTTGGAGGGTATTTCCGGTCCGGGCGGCAGGGACTCCTACATCCACATAGACGATGCCCGTACCCTGCTGCGTATCGAAGGCAAGGAGGTGAGTGAAATTGCCATCCGCCTCAAGGATATGGATAAGCTGGAGTCGGTTTTTGCAGCCATGAAAGGGGGGCTTACCGGCCTGAAGAATAAAAAGGGTAAGCCGGTCTTTGAGGTGCACAGCTGGGACAAGCTTTCGCCCTTTTCCAAGATTGCCGACATGATCGACCTGATGACCCTGTTCATCAAGGTCATGCTGGTGGCAATCGTCCTGGTTTCCATCATGAACGTTATGGTTATGGCCGTTTATGAGCGGATTAACGAAATCGGCACCATCGCAGCCATCGGCACCGGGCCGGGAAAAATCATGGCGCTGTTTGTCACCGAAGGGTTTCTCCTTGGTGTGCTGGGCACAATCCTCGGTGTTGTCATCAGCCTGGGGGCCATAGTCGTTATGAATATGAGCCAGATCAGCTTTGATTTCGGGCGCCAGAAGGGACTGCTCCTCTCTCCGACCATAGCTGCCGGAGACGTTATCATCGTGGTTGCCATTGTTGTGGCCATCGCCGTTCTCGGAAGCCTGCAGCCTGCCTGGAAGGCGGCCAAGATGGACCCGATCACCGCCCTGCGTCACGTATAGGAGAAAAAATGAAACTGTTAAAATATGCGAGTCTGTCACTGTTTATCCTTGGCCTGAGCCTTTTTTCCACTTCACCGCTCTGGGCAATTGACGGCAATGAACTGCTGAAACAGGTCGATGCCAACATGCAGCCGACCTCCTATGAGATGTACCGCAAGCTCATCAATGTTGAGCCGGATGGTAAGAAGAAGGAATTTGTCCTCTATACTGTCAAAAAAGGTGAGGACAAGATGGTGGCTCTCTTTCTCCAGCCAGCCAGCGAGAAGGGGCGTGCCACCCTGCGCCTCGGCGACAACATGTGGCTCTATATTCCAAACGTCGGTAAACCGATCCGCATCACCAGCCTCCAGTCGGTGGTGGGCGGCGTATTCAATAACTCGGATATCCTGCGCCTCGACTACAGTGTGGAATACACCGCCCAGAAAGTGGAGGACAAGGGCGACACCTATCTCCTCGAGCTCAAGGCCAAATCAGGATCGGTGGCCTACGACCGGCTGATGATGACGGTGGACAAGAAAACCACCCTGCCGACCAATATCGAGTGCTACGCCATCAGCGGCATGCTGATCAAGACCCTCAAGTACTCGAAGATTCAGGATTTCGGTGACGGACTGGTGCGGCCGGCAATGCTGGAAACAGACAGCCCGCTGCACAAGGGCTATCGATCGGTCATGCTCTTTGCCAAAGTCAAGAAGAAGGAGCTTGCCGATGAGGTATTCAGTCTCAACTATCTCTCAAAGATAGATGAACTTCGCTGACAGACTGGGTGGGCGGCGACTGTTGCTGCTGCTCATCCTGCTCTTCTGTTTTCCGGCATACGGCTGGGCGGCTGATGATGAGTTCAGCTTCGAGATTGAGGAACTGGAAAAAAAACCGCTTGAGTGGGGAGGCTACTCCGAGCTCAAGTGGGAGCACATGGATATCAACCAGGACTCGCCATTTACCCTCCTCAACCTCAGCGACGACCCGCCATCATCTCTTGATCGGCTGGGGGCCAGTGTCCAGCTTGACGGCAGCTACCTGCTCGGGATCTCAAGTTTTCACTGGACCCTTAAGGCAGCAGCCTCACAGGACGATATCGGCTGGGCGGATACGGCTGATGTTTACGAGGCCTACGCTGCACTGAAAGCGTCTCCCAATATAACGGCCTCCATTGGCAAAAAAGCGTACAAGTGGGGCAAGGGCTATGCCTGGAACCCGGTCGGTTTCATCAATCGGCCCAAGGATCCAAACAACCCGGAGGAGTCGCTGGAGGGTTATGTCACAGTCGAGACCGACCTGGTCAAAAGCTCCAGCGGTTTCCTGCAGACGACGGCCCTGACCGCTGTGCTGCTGCCCGTTGTTGATGATATCAATGAAGACTTTGGCGAAATCGACAACACCAACCTGGCGGCCAAACTCTACTTCCTCATCCTTGATACCGATATTGACCTCCTGCTGCTGACCGGCAACAGTCGACCGGTCAGCTACGGCTTTGACTTTTCGAAAAACCTGGCCACCAACTTTGAGATTCATGGCGAAATAGCCTGGCGCAGTGATCAGAAGAAGGCAGAGCTGCAGGATGATAACAGCCTCGCCGTTGAAGAGGAAGATGCGCTGTCCTGGCTGGTCGGTATCCGCTACCTGTCGACCAGTGATATCACCTCGATCATTGAGTACTATCACAATGACAGGGGGTACAGTGAGGCTGAAATGTCCCGCTTTTACTCCTTTGCTGATGAAGCCGAAACCCAGTATCGACAGACGGCCAGCCGACTGCTGCTTGACCGGACCCGGGAAATGAGCATGAAGGGCTACGGTAGACCCCAGCCGGGCCGCAACTATCTCTATGGGCGTTTCAGCCAGAAAGAGCCTTTTGACATCCTCTACCTGACCCCTGCCCTGACCGGGCTCGTCAACCTCGATGACAACAGTTACAGCCTGACACCGGAGCTTATCTACAGTGGATTTACCAACTGGGAGATGAGGCTCCGTTTCAGTGTTCTCAACGGCGGAACTCATACCGAGTATGGCGAGAAGCAGAACAGCAACAAACTGGAGCTGCGGCTGCGTTATTTTTTCTGACCACACTGCGGGCCCTGCTGAACAGTTACAGTTCCCTGCTTAGGGACGAAACCGGCTTTAAGCTGAATAGTTACCTTCTGACAAAAGTCAGGCGATGATGATCAATCCACTGGCAGCAGCAATCAAAAAGGCGGACCTGGGCTACTGGGACGAGGCCCACAGGATTGTT
>JBDLID010000170.1:0-5758 GCA_039715055.1 Thermodesulfobacteriota bacterium
GGCTATGGTGTATTTAGGCTCACCAAAGGCATAGCTGACAAATTCCAGGGAGCAGTGGCCGTTAAAATCATTGATTGGAAAGACATTTTTGAAAATCGCCTGCAGGCCACTGTCTTCACGAGACTCAGGGTCCACATCAATCTGCAGAAATTTTTCATAGGAGATTCGCTGCATGGAGATAAGGTGCGGCGGTTCCATGACTGATGCGGTTGTGGCAAAGTTCTTTCTCACTCTTTCCATAATTTACCTCGGGATGCCTTAAACGGATAGTTGTATATGCCCGGCGGCAGGCCTTGGTGCCTGCCAACGGGGATAAAACGGTTCAACAGGTATCCTGCAGAACCGGGAGATTCAAATGGTATGGTACAGCGGGTACGGCGGGACAGGACTCGGAGAACACTGGCTATCCGAGAAACAATTTGACTGAACAGCATGCATATTTAGAGCATTAATTTTCATAGCAATACACGATTATGTGGGAACAAGGCCTGAAAAAAACGAAAATCGAGGAACATGGCTATCTGGCCGTTATTCCAAGACTTTCCACTTAAAATCATACTGCTGCATACAAAGAACGATACGCTATCGGGCAGAGTGCCCGTAGCGTATCGTATAATTCAGGTTGTCACCAAAGCGGACAACCATGTGGGGAGTGCGGACTACTTGATTTCTACTGCGCCGCCAACTTCCTCGATCTGTTTCTTGATCTCTTCCGCCTCTTCTTTGCTGACACCTTCTTTCAGAGGAGCGGGAACGCCTTCAACCAGAGCCTTGGCTTCTTTGAGGCCAAGGGAGGTGATAGCGCGAACTTCCTTGATGATCTTGATCTTTGCAGCACCGAAGTCGGTGAGAACAGCGTCGAATTCAGTCTTCTCTTCTGCAGCCTCTCCGCCTGCGGCGGGGGCACCGGCTACGGCAACGGCAGCAGGGGCGGCAGCGGATACACCGAATTTATCTTCAAGTTCCTTGATAAGCTCGGAGAGCTCAAGAACGGACATGTTGGAAATGAACTCAATTACATCGTCTTTTGATACAGCCATTATTATTACCTCGTGTATTAAATCGTTTTAAAGGGTCGGCATGCCAAGGGGCAGCCAGACCTTCTGGTTGTCAGAACTATGCCTGCTCTTTCTGCTCTTGAACAGCCTGCAGACCATAGAGAAAGGTTCGCGGTACTCCTGAAAGTACCTGAACAAGTCCCGTGGGCACACTGTTGAGAACGGAAAGGAACTGTCCAAGCAGCACTTCCTTGGATGGAAGTTTGGACAGGGCGATCATCGCTTCTGAAGAAATTTTCTCTCCTTCGAGGGCAACGGCACGAATCTGCAGTTTCTCATGATCTTCTGCAAATTTTGCAAGTGCCTTTGCAGGTGCAACCGGATCATCATAGCCCATAACAACGGCTGTGGTGCCGGTGAAATCCTCTACGAGAACATCACTGGCGGTATCCGTAACTGCCCTTCTCAGGAGAGTGTTCTTTGCAATTCGAATCTCTGAATCACAGCTGCGCAACTGAATGCGAAGCTCCTGCAACTCAGAAACCGTCAAACCACAATAGTCGGTCACCACGGTAAACTTGGCGCGGCTGAACGAGTCGTTCAACTGGTTGACTATTGCTGATTTTTCATCACGGTTCAAAGTACTCCTCCTTCACTGGTTTAAGATTTCTCTTTTATCTTATCCAGGGTGTGGATAAGACTCTTGGAGTCTCAACAGCAGTTACGGTCAATATAAACTTATATTTTCCATTGCCTCGGCAGGACACAGTATGTGATTAAACCTTGCGGTACCTGCTGTCTTCGACTTTACCAAACAAAAACTGAACTTCTTTTATTATAAAATCTCCCCGCTTACTTGACTGCGGCAGCAAGGGCGATGGGGTCAAGCTTTACTCCGGGTCCCATGGTGGAGGACAGGGTGACGGAACGCAGGTAGATACCCTTGGCGGAAGAGGGTTTCAACTGGACAACCTTCTGCACGAATGCCCTGAGGTTTTCGCACATCTTTTCCTCGCCGAAGGAGACCTTGCCGATACCGGCATGGATGATACCGGTCTTCTCGACGCGGAAATCAACTTTACCGCTCTTGATCTCTTTCACCACGTTGCCAACGTCAAAGGTGACGGTACCAAGCTTGGCGTTGGGCATGAGGTTACGGGGCCCGAGAACACGACCGATCTTGCCGACGGTTCCCATCATATCGGGAGTGGCAACGGTCTTATCGAACTCCAGCCAGCCGCCCTGGATTTTTTCCACCAGTTCATCACCACCGACAAAATCAGCACCGGCCTCTTTGGCCTCCGCCTCTTTGTCGCCCTTGGCAAAGACCAGGACCCGGGTCTCTTTTCCGGTTCCATTGGGCAGGACAACAGAAGAGCGCACCATCTGGTCGGCATGGCGCGGATCAACACCCAGCTTCATGGCGATATCGACGGTCTCATCAAATTTGGTATAGCTGCTGGCGATCACGTTCTTGACGGCATCTTCCAGGCTATAATACAGAGAGCGATCAAGGCTCTCTACTTTGTTTCTATACTTCTTTCCATGTTTCGGCATATCAGCCTCCTACTCTCTCGGGTCGTTTTCTTCTGAGTTCGACCGCAGCAGTATGTTTAAATTTTGGATTCAGGACTTCAGATTTTTGATTGTTGCAAAATAATCAACAATCATGACTCTAAAATCGGTAATCAGTTAACGACGGTGATGCCCATGGATCTTGCAGTTCCGGCAATAATCTTGCTGGCCGCGTCGATATCATAGGCATTGAGGTCCGGCATCTTGGTCTCGGCGATCTCGCGGACCTGGGCGATAGTGACTTCGGCCACCCTCTCACTCTTGGGGTTGGATGAGGCCTTGGTCAGCCCCGCCGCCTTCATCAGTAAAACCGAGGCCGGGGCAGTCTTGGTGATATAGCTGAAGGATCTGTCCGCGTAAACGGTGATCACAACCGGGACAATGGTATCACCCATCTGCTGGGTCTTGGCGTTAAAATTCTTACAAAATTCCATGATGTTCACACCATGCTGTCCAAGTGCGGGACCGACAGGGGGTGAAGGGTTGGCTTTTCCGGCCGGAATCTGTAATTTGATGTATGCCGAAACTTTCTTGGCCATTTTGAACTCCTACTCTATATTGAGAGTGACTCTTTAAATTTTCAAATAGTCATATTATTGCGACTATTGCATTACAGCTAATTCTCTGAAAAAGTTTGGCAGTGCGCCATATTTGGACAGGCAGATCGTTCGGCCATACGCTTTTGTATGCCGAATGGTCTGACCGTTCAAAGATGGTGTGCTGACGAACTGTTTTCCTGTCTCAGGCGTTTGATACCTGTATGTACTCCAGTTCAACAGGGGTCTCCCTGCCGAAAATCGAAACCATAACCCTGACCCTGCCCTTCTCCGGATACACCTCATCGACCACACCCTGAAAGTTGGCAAAGGGTCCGTCGGTGACCCGAACGACCTCGCCAATCTCGAAGATGACCTTGGGCCGCGGTGCCTCTGCTCCGTCCTGGATACGACCGATGATCTTCTGCGCATCCTCCTCGGGCAGAGGGGTGGGATGTTCATCGTCTCCGACAAAACCTATAACACGGGGCATATTGTCATGGAGGACATGCCAGGTGGTGTCATTGAGATCCATGGAAACCAGCATATACCCGGGAAAAAACTTCCGCGATGATGTCTTGCGCTCCCCCTTGACCATCTCCACAACCTGCTCGGTGGGAACAAGAATTTCACCGAAAGACTCTTCGAGCCCCTCTTTCCTGATCCTGTCCTCAAGGGTCAGTTTGACTTTGTCCTCAAAGCCTGAATGAACCTGCAATATATACCAGTGTATTGCCATGAGATTGTGATCAGTTAGTGGTTATGGTTGAAAGTGGATGAATGTCAACCGCCGGCTCTTCTTAACGAAGAACGGAGTCTATGAGTTTGCCAAGTACCATATCCACGGAGCCCAGATAGGCTGAGGCCAGGATTGAAAAAACGATGACAACACCGGTAAGACCGAGGGTTACCTTTTTTTCCGGCCAGACAATCTTGGTAAATTCAACTTTGACTTCATCAATAAAAGTTCTGATCTGGGCCGGGGAGAAAGAGGACTTCTCCTTGGCCTCGACCTGCTGTTTTTTACTGGTTTTTGTCTTCTTTGCCATGTTCTTCAACTTCCCTGCCCTGGTGATTTCTATAAGTGCCTGCAGAGAGACAAGTGGCAGGCCAGGAGGGACTCGAACCCCCAACATCCGGATTTGGAGTCCGGCGCTCTACCAATTAGAGCTACTGGCCTGTATTCTTACCTGCTGGACAGTCAGCACCCTTGGTGTCTGTCACATTGAGCCGCCAAGACCTTATTTGGTTTCTTTGTGCGGCGTATGTGTCCTGCAAAATGCGCAGTACTTGTTAAACTCCAGTTTTCCGGGAGTATTCCGTTTGTTCTTGGTCGTCGTATAGTTACGGCGTTTACATGTACCACATGCAAGGGTGACAATGTCTCTCATGATATTTCCTGAAATCAAAATCACTCCGGGCGGGTGGCCACGGAGTGATCTGGCTTGGTTTATTTATTCTACAATCTCGCTGATTACACCGGCACCAACCGTACGTCCACCCTCACGGATGGCGAAACGAAGTCCGACGTCCATGGCGATGGGGGTGATGAGCTCGGCATCAACAGCTACATTATCGCCGGGCATTACCATCTCCACACCATCGGGAAGGGTAATGACTCCGGTCACATCGGTGGTACGGAAGTAGAACTGAGGGCGGTAGCCGTTGAAAAACGGGGTGTGACGTCCACCCTCATCTTTTCCAAGGATGTAGCACTCAGCCTTGAACTTGGTGTGCGGGGTGATGGTACCGGGAGCGGCGAGTACCTGGCCGCGCTCGATCTCTTCACGCTTCACGCCGCGAAGCAGGGCGCCGATATTGTCGCCGGCCTGACCTTCGTCCAGGAGTTTGCGGAACATCTCAACACCGGTACAGGTGGTCTTCGTCGTATCCTTGATACCTACGATCTCGATCTCGTCACCGACATGGACGATACCACGCTCAACACGACCGGTGGCAACGGTTCCACGACCGGAGATGGAGAAGACGTCCTCGATGGGCATGAGGAAAGGCTGATCTACATCACGCTCGGGCTCGGGGATATAGGAATCGATGGCGTCCATCAGCTCGAAGATACAGGCAGCGGCTGCTTCGTCGGTGGGGTTCTCAAGGGCCTTGAGGGCAGAACCCTGGATGATGGGCACATCGTCGCCGGGGAACTCGTACTTGTCGAGGAGCTCACGCAGCTCCATCTCCACCAGCTCGATGAGCTCCTCATCGTCAACCATGTCGCACTTGTTCAAAAAGACTACGATGGCAGGGACACCAACCTGACGGGCAAGCAGGATATGCTCACGGGTCTGGGGCATGGCGCCATCGTCGGCACCAACCACCAGGATGGCGCCGTCCATCTGCGCCGCACCGGTGATCATGTTCTTGATATAATCAGCATGGCCGGGACAATCCACATGGGCGTAGTGACGTTTGTCAGTCTCGTACTCGACGTGGGCGGTGGCGATGGTGATTCCGCGCTCTTTCTCCTCGGGCGCCTTGTCGATGTTACTGAAATCAGTAAAGTCGGCCTGGCCTTTGGTGGCAAGTACAGCGGTGATGGCAGCGGTCAGAGTAGTTTTACCATGATCGATATGACCGACGGTACCTACATTGACATGCGGTTTAGTCCTTTCAAATTTTTCTTTTGACATAGTC
>JBDLID010000171.1:0-5692 GCA_039715055.1 Thermodesulfobacteriota bacterium
GGTGCCCCATTTCCACGGTATGGGACTGGTGGATTATCCCCATCTTTTCACCTACACTCCGTCCCTGCATGAGTGGGCCATCACCTTCGGCGGCCTCGGACTCTGCGCCATGTTCTTTCTCATGGGAGAGAGGATGTTCAGAGGACACCTGTCCGAAGACCATTAACGAGCCCGGGCGACGGTGCCAAGTGGTACCGTCGCCTGTTTTCGCAGATGTAACATTGTCAGAGAGAACGATTATGACGAAGAAAAAGAGTGCGATACAGGCAATTCGCCATGATACACCTATTTACCCGATCGGTGTGGCCGCCAGGCTTTTGGGCGTTCATCCCCGAACACTTAGAATATATGAGAAAGAAGGATTGGTAGAGCCGGTTCATCATGGAGCCCGCCGTCTTTACTCGTCAAGCGATATCCAATGGATCAGCTGTCTGCGCTCCCTGATCCATGATCAGGGGATCTCTATTCCCGGTTTGAAAAAATTGATGAAGTTCGCCCCCTGCTGGGAGATAAAGGATTGTCCGGCCGAGATTCATGAGAATTGCGAGGCCAGGGTGGATCTGGCATCGGCCCGTACCCTCCATGTGGCAGGTGACAGCCAGGCGGAAAAAGAGGCCAAGGAGGCCGATGTCGCCAAGAGACAGGCCGGGGCGGCTGGGATTCTCAAAAAAAAACGGGTGTCAAAATAGATTTTCTACCCGCTGTACGCAAAAAAGAGGTTATTTTCCTGAAATTCGACAAAACCGCCTGACCCATTTTGAGGGAGAGGTGGTTTTGTCGTGAGAAGGGATGAATCGTGGGCTTTAAAAGTCTGTGAAATGAGTGCGCAGGCGGTTGATCTACGATTTCTTGTGGACAATCACTGTAAGTTGTTTTCTCCGTCGGTCTCATAGCGGAGAAGACGCTGCCTGAGATCACCATTCTCCTGTTCCAGCTGGTCGATCTTTGTTCTGTAGAGAGAGCTTTGCTGCTCAGCTTCCCTGAAGCGCAGTACCAGCTGGCGGGTCAGGGGCTTGAGTATCGGCAGTTCATTATTCAGCAATGCCATTCGCATTGTCCGGTCCTTGACCATGATAACTTTGGTCGCCTCCCTGGCCACAGCACTTGCGCAACGCGGTTCATTGGTGAGTATTGCCATCTCGCCGAGGATGTCACCGCTGTGCAGTGTGGCAACCAGTTCACTCCTCTCATCAGCCTGTTTATAGACATCCACACTTCCGTGAATGATGATATAAACGTGGCTGCCGGTGTCTCCCTGCTGCAGTATTGTGTCGCCTTCCTTAAAATCACGGGAAATAAATTTCTGGCCTTCTTGCATGGTAGTCGGTTCCTCTGTGCTATTTCTTGAAAAATTTCTCACTCAATATTTTAATCTCAATTTTGCCAACTAACCAACAGTTTTTTGAGGTTTTATGTCCGGCGATTCGTCTGGAAATTTGTAAAATCAGTCTGGGTTGTAAGAATTACCGGGCCTTACAACCAATGTTGTGTTGAATGAAACCAGGGCTGTTGTGTTTTTAATTATTCTAACGTAGTCTTCATCAAATGAGGCGCACCGGTTTTCAGGAAATAATTGAGGTGGCGCCTGCAAGGGTAACTGTTGAGCTGTTTCGGGAGTAGGTAGAGTGAGTTCACTTTTTTTAACTAACAAGCAATTGATTTTGGCCTCTGCTTCACCCAGGCGGAAGGATTATCTGCAGGGACTCGGGATTACATTTGTGTCAATGGCAGCGCAAATCGATGAGCAGCCCATGGCCGGCGAGAAGCCGGAGCCGTTTGTGGAAAGAATGGCTGCTGAAAAGGCGGCGGAGATTTCAGGTCGTCATGTTGAGAGCTGGGTTGTGGCAGCCGATACAGTTGTGAGTCTCGGTGACAGGATTTTTGGTAAGCCCTCCTCTGGTGAGGAGGCAGTTGAGATGCTCCTTGCCCTTGCCGGCAGGAGGCATGAGGTGAGAACCGGATATTGTCTGCACTGTGTTGCCGAAAAAGTAAAAGAAGTCGGTTCCGTTGTCAGCCAGGTCGAGTTTGCCTCTTTTGATGAACAGTTGGCCAGGGCATATGTGGAGACTGGTGAACCGATGGATAAGGCTGGTGCTTATGGAATCCAGGGAAAAGGGGCCTGTCTTGTCAAATCCGTAAACGGTTCGTACTCCAATGTGGTCGGTCTCCCCCTGGACAGGGTTCTGAGTCTGCTCCTCCGCTATGACGTTGTCCGCGTGGTCGGAGCTGTTTCATTGTAGTTCACTTGAAAAGGGCGGTGTTGCAACCGGTTTTACATGGGGCAGAAATCGAAAGGAATCAGTCGGTCAGTTTAAGATTGCGTTTTTCTTGACTTTTGTTCGTCTGCTGTGGTAGGTCAGATAGAGGGGGTAACAGGTCTTGCCTGTCCTGTCCCGGCTGAATTCAGAGGGGTATTACGCTGATATGTGTCGGGGCACCCCAAGCACTTGATTTTGTAAAAGAAAAAAATTGTTTTTTTTAGGGATCTCGACAGGCCGTCATCCATTGAATTGGAGGATCTATACTGTCGGGGAGAGCCGGGAAATATTGCCGGGATCCGTTTTGGGTGAAGTTGCCTGTGTTGACTTGATGATGAATATCTATCGATAACAGGCAGCCTGACAATCCATTGTCGGTTGGGAAACGCCATGGTGATTTCAATACAGCAGCAGCGGGGTTTGGAGGTACTTAAGTACCTCAATGGTGCGGTTTCAGGTCTTCGACTGTACCCTAACAAACCACCTCAGGTAGTCGGTGCCATCGATAAGGCCCTGGAGGAGATTAAACGCTATCTCGGTGAGTTCAGAGCCCTTCATTTTGGGCTTCAGGATGGAGTCCCCACATGTTGTGGTGACACCCTTGACCATAAAACCAGGGAACGGCTTGAGCTCTTTACTTTTTTTGATCATCTCCATAATCTTGGTCTCAATAATCTCGTTATTGTCAGTGATATTGACACGCTTACATTTAACTCGGTTCTGAGTGTTTTTACCGCCACCCCGGATCAGGTCAAAAAGAATGGCGGTGGACAGGAGTTCGTAAAGAAGAAGGGTATTGCCCGACTCTTTCCAAAGCGCTACGTGGAAGAGGAGTTGACAGAGGCAGAGAGCGAAGGCGAAGTCGACGCGATGTTCCAGGCCATTACCAAGCTTGGTGTGCGCAAGGAGTATGTCCTTTACCTGCTTGGTAAGACAGATAACAGCAAGATTGCCAATGCATTAAAAAATCTGCTGAAGGAACCGGCAAAAGGTGCGGATATTGCCAGTGCGGCCATCTGCTCACTGATGCAGGCTCTTCAGAAAAAAGACATCTATATCTCCTCTCCACTTTTCACATCGGGTCTGGAGCGTTTTTCCGCCTTTCTTCCTGAAGAGCATCATGCCGTGGTGATGGCCAAAAGTGCGGAGTTTCTTGCCGTCAATCTTGACCCTCATGCTCTGACCTTTCTCTTCTGCCAGGATTTTTCCGGGCCATTGGCCGGGGACCTCTATAACAGCCTGCTCAGATTCATACCAAACGACTCTTTTGACAAGCTGATTCATCTTCTTCAGGAGAAGCGTTCCCAGCGGGAAAGCGGTACCGATGCCAACCAGGCTCAGTTCCAGGCTCTGGATCAGGCCTGTGAGCGGGTGATGAATTCCACCCGCGGCAAGCAGTATCAGGCCCTGGCGAATACAAAAGACCTGATGAGTCAGAATGAACAGCAGCGGCAACACACGAGGGTTCAGTCCGGCATCACCGCATTGAGCCAGGGCCGTCTGGAGAGTCTCAAAAATGAAGAGGTCCTCCGGCATCTTCCCGGCACCGTTGAAAATCTTCTCGAACGCTCAAAAGACGGGGCTGCAGCCGCAATTATTGAAAATATCGTTCTGGCAGTCAAAAACGATGATCCGGCTCTCCGTAAAAGCGGTGCACTCGGACTGGGGCTGGTCGGTGAGCGGCTGGTGGAACTTGACCAGTGGTCCTGGGTGATAAAACTGACCCCGATCCTCATGGTCTGGCTTCGTGAGTCCAACGAGGCCAACGCCGCTTATGAGCGGTCTGTCTGGATTCTTCAGGAGGTGATGAGCTATTCCTGGCAACACGATGAAAAGGGACGTGCCGAACAGATCCTCAACCTCTTTTATTATATTCGCAGCGGCGAGCTGGAGAAACCACCCAAAATACGTGCATTGATTGGCCGGATTCAGGATAAAAGTGTTGATCTGTCTGTTCTCAGGTCCTATCTCAGGGAGTGCTTTGGAAAGCCGGTCGATGAACTGAAGTGTCACATGATCATTATGCAGGGGCCGGTGGCGGCACGTTTTCTGGTTGATACCCTTCTTGAAAGTGAAAGCCGTTCAAACCGAATTCGGCTGATAAAACTGTTGTCCATGGTGGGTTCCACCCTGCCTCCGGTTATTATGGAACGACTGCCGAACCGGATGCCCTGGTTTGGCAAACGGAATCTTATTCGTCTGCTTGGTGAGACCGGGAGTGAGGAGTATGCCGAGGAGGTTACAGGATACCTGACTCATGATGATCTCCGGGTGCAGCGAGAGACCATTTCCACCCTTTTCAAAATCGGTGGTTCACAGAAGAAGGAGCTGCTGCTTTCAGCCCTTGAAAAAAGTGGTGAAAAGTTCAAACCTCTGATTGTTCAGCTTCTCGAATCGGTATCCGATAAAGAAGTCTCTGAGGCCCTGCTTGAGCTGTTTAAGGATATTAAATATTTTTCTGATGATATCCAGGGCGAATTGTTGATCAATATCTGTAAGACTCTGGGAGCCAGCGGTTCACGGAAAGGCATAAGGCTTTTGAATGAGTTGAGCAGCAGCAAGGAATACGGGAAATCAACGGGAGAGCGCAGATCGATTCGCCAATCCGCTGAAGAGGCGATCGAATCCATCGAATCGACAATACGCCGGCAGCGGTTGCAGGAAGCCGAGGATAAAGTAAAAGAGTGGGAGTCGACAGCACAGGTAAGCGAAAAAAGTGGGGGAGAAGAAACAGAAAACAAACCTGCCCCTCCTGAAACCAAGGAAGCCTCTGAGACCCAAGAGGCCGATAAAACCGGTGAAGCCGGGGATGGCGAGTTTGAGCCGGTCACTAATTTTGCCGAGGAACGTCAGGTTTATGAACTTCTGAGAAATGACAAGGAAAGTGCGGCGAAACTACACCTGCTTGATTTGATTGGTGACTCGGTCAAGGCGCAGCGATTCGATGATGCTGAAGGTTTGAGGAAACGGCTGATTGAAATCGATTCCACGGCATTGACTGAAATCATTAAAGCTGCTGAAATGATCGAGGAGGGAATGAGCAAGGGGGTCGACAAAAATTATCTGGCCACCTGGTCGAATCTTTATGACCTGTTGTCGACCAGTGAGTTCAACACCCTTTACTATTCTCTGGAGCAGAAAAAATACGAGTCTGAAGAGCTGGTTGTTGAGCGCGGTGCTTCGCAGTACAGACTGTTTTTTATCAATAAGGGCCGGATAAAGCTATATTTTTCAACGGAGGACGAGGACGTCCTTGTCAAAACCCTTGGCCCGGGCGAAATTCTGGGAGGCGAAACTTTTTTCAACGCTTCGGTATGGACGATTGATGCCGCTGCCATGGGCAATGTTGAGTTGTCTTTTTTAACCCTTGAGGCTCTGCGGGTCCTGGGTGACGGGTCGCCGCCCCTGGAGTCCTCGCTACAGCAGTACTGTCT
>JBDLID010000172.1:0-5690 GCA_039715055.1 Thermodesulfobacteriota bacterium
TATTTCTGTGACTTTAATAATTCGATAATAAATTTACGTGTAAAACTACTCATACTTTCTTCTTTACTATCTCTAACAAGTTATTATCCAGAAACTGGATATCATTCAAACAGGTGGCGGTCTAGGTTTAGATTCCCGGCAAATTCCCCATTTTCTAACCGGATATCATACGCTATTTTCATGATATCTTGTTTCACGATATCACTCAGGCCGTGCCATTTATAGAACCATTGTAACCTAAACCGTTTTACCGATCCCGCTGGAGGTGGCCCGCATAAAAAAGTTCAGCAGTGCGCCATATTGGTGCAAGCAGGCCGCCGAGCAATAGCCCGTCTATGCGAGACGGCCTGATCGTGCCAAGATGGCGTGCTGCTGGGCTTTTAAAATTATTCGAATGAGCCGCCGAGAGCCAAGTGCAAATCAACCCGGTTGATCAGCTGTAAACTGGCGGCATCAATTTCGGCAATCTGTGCGGAAATCCAGCGGGACTGGATGTTGAGGACGTCGAGGAGGCCAAGCTGGCCGATGTCAAACTGTTTTTTGGCAATTTTGTAGGCCTGCTGGTCTTCATCGACCACGGTAAGGAGAAAACCGTGCCGTTTTGCCAGGTGTTCTTCGGCGGCCAGCCGGTTTTCTACCTCGGAAAAAGCCTCCAGGGCCCTTCCGGCATAGCGGGCAATGGTCTCCTTCTGGGCTGCGGTGGCGGTCTCAACCTGGGCTTCGATGGCCCCTCCGGTATAGAGAGGGGCAAAGATACCGGCGGAAAGTGATGAAATTGCATTGGTCAGGCTGTTGGTACCAAGACCCAGCGAGAAGTTGAAACGTGGCAGGTGAAGGAGTTCCGCCTCCTGCTGCTTATAAAATGCTGCGGCCACCCGACGCTCGGCGGCTATGATATCCGGACGCCGCTCCAGGATCTCCGAAGGAATCCCTGCTGGAATTGGCGGCGGTACAGCCACCAGCTTCTTGGTGACCTTAATATCGGCCGAAGGGTAGCGGCCCAGCAGAAGCTCAAGGCTGCGCAGAGAGCTCTCATGGGCGGCTCTTGCCTTGGTCACCGCCTCTCCGGCCTGAGCCATTGCCGCCCGGGCCAGATGGACATCCTGCAACCTGCCCTGGCCGATGCGGTTACGCTCCTCGACAATTTTCAAACTCTTCTTCTGAAGAGCAACCACCTCACCGGCAAAGCGTAACTGCAGCTTTGAGGTAATTGCCAGGAACCAGGCCTTGGCCGTGGCCCCGGCCAGTGACTGCCTGGCGAAATGATAATCGGCCTCACTGGCGGCGGCGGATTCCTCACTGGCCGCCACACCGGTTCGGACCCTGCCCCAGACATCGGGCTCCCAGGAGGTTTTCAGCGAACCGAAACCAATCTCCTCGGCGCCTGCAAAGCTATTATCCCTGTATCCGCCGGTCAGGCCGACGGTGGGTTTAAGGGCGGCTCTCGCCTGATGGGTGAGACCTGTCGCCTTATCCACCCTGGCCTGCGCTGCAGCAAGATTCGGATTGTGGGCAAGCGCCTCAGCCACCAGTTTATTGAGCACCGGGTCGCCAAAACTCTTCAACCAGCCGTCATCCACCTTGCCCCTGGCTGCAGAGGCGGAAAACTGTTCAGGTACCTTTTTCTTGACCGTGTCGTTCTTGATTGACTGAACCGCCTCTCCGTGGTCAGCCACCTGGCAGCCGCTGAAAAAAAAGAGCAGTGCGATCGGTGCGGTAACAGCCAGAAGACGCTTACAGGTGACTCTCATCATATTGATCTCTTTGGGGTCTGTTATGTTGAGGCTACCTTGAAGTCGAACGAACTGTCAAATTTTTCAAAGTAGTCTTGAGTTATCTCAATGAAAATGAAGAAAATTCCGCCAGCTCTCCATGCGCAGAAGCACCCTGCGGATAATCTGGACATGATGCCAGCGATGGCTGTAAACCGCGACAACGGCATCGCTTCCCATGGGGATAAAGAAGTCAGTCATGTCCTGCTCAAATTCGATCCGAACCGGAATCCGGCCGGCAGGCATATCCCGGTGGAATGAAACCATGGCCGCTCCCGGCCGCAGTTCACCCTCGGCCAACGCCTCATAAATATGAGTCACTTTAGCCTTGAAGACCCGGCCCGGGATGCCCTCAAATAAAACCTCGGCCTCATTGCCGACCTTAAGCGTCTGCATGGGCTGCTGACTGAAACCGGCGATAAAGTAGGATTCATCGGTGGAGACAAAGCTCATCACCGGAGCAAGAGGCAGGGAAACCGCCATCTGGCCGGGGCGAACCCGGACGTGGGTTACAAAGCCGCTGCCCGGAGCACGCACCGTACAGCTCTCCAGGTTAAAACGGGCAGTCACCAGCTGGGCCTCAAGGTCGGCGACCTCTTTTTCATATTTTTCCACATCAAACTTTGAGCCGCCGGCCACCTCGGCAAGCTCCCTGGTCTGGCTGAGGCGCTTACGGGCAAACTCAAGCCCGGCCAGAACCTGATCGACTTTGCCCTGATAGACAGTTTTGTCGATGGTGAAAAGAACATCACCCTGCTTGAGCGTCTCATTGGCTTTCACCGGTACCGAGGTGATCTTGCCCTTTACGTTGGGGACAATGGGGGTGGTGACAAAGTAGCTTCTGGCAGACTGGGAGGCCGGATGAAAGTATGCCATACCGCCCAGTAATGTGCCCATGATTGCCACACCACCGAGGACCACGGTGGTCAGGGACCACTGGTTGACAGGAATTTTGAAAATTTTGAAGATGATCCAGCAGATCGTTGCATATGTTCCGAGGAGAAGGACTTCCATCTAGACCTCCTCTTTAGCTATGGAATCAACCGGCCCGGGCTTTTCGTCTTCCAGTTGTTTTTCAAGGAGGGCCACCCGCTCCTCCAGGGATTTGACAATGGCTGCCTGGCTCTCCTCTTCCTGCTCCGCAGCAACGGGAGCCGCACCTCCCATTCCCCAGCCCATACCGGGCTTATAAAGAGTCGCCCATATCCAGAGAAAAGGCCAGATGGTATGAAGCAGAAAAAGACTGACCCAACCGGCAGTATGGATGGCATCCTGATGTGGATGCCTTCTTTTTTTTGCTATTTCATAAGGGATATCATGGATATAAATGATTGCATAGACCATGGTAATCGACACCACTGTCAGCATGAAAAGAGCAAAATAATCAAGAATCCGTCCGTCCATAGTTCCTCCGTTAAAAATGGCCAGTACTTCTGTCTTTCTTTCTGATTCTACACAGATCCTATAACATCAGCTGAGTCATCGCCAGCATAATGGTCCGATAAAGGATCGTCATATCACACTGCCTGCCTACGCCGCTATGAGGCAGAGATGTCCCTTTGCATTGCCTCGATGACCGCAGCCGGGTCATCGGCTTTGGTGATGGGGCGACCCACGACCACATGATCGGCACCTCCGGAAATGGCCTGGCCGGCGGTAACAATACGCTTCTGGTCGTCACTGTTATCACTGACATTGGCTCCGGGACGAATTCCGGGGGTAACGATAAAAAGCTTTGGCCCAAGATCAGAGCGCAGTTTTTCAGCTTCGAGTCCGGAGGAGACAACGCCGTCGCAGCCCAGTTCGAGAGCCCGTTTGGCCCGGAAATAGACAAGATCCTGCACGGACCGGGTCATGCCCATGGCACGGAGATCCTCCTCACCAAAGGATGTGAGCACAGTCACGGCAAGAAGTTTAAGATCTCCGCGGCTTTCAAGGGCAGCTTTGATAATAGCGTCGTTGCCGTGGATGGTGGCCAGCGATACACCTCGATTGTTGAGTTGACCAACAGCCAGTTTCACGGTCTCGGGAATATCGAAAAATTTCAGATCGAGCATCACCTTGTGACCGCGGTCAATAATCCAGTCGACCACTTCAAAGTAACTGGCCATGAATAGCTGGAGGCCGACCTTGAAATATCGGGTCTTTGACTCGCACAGCTTGACCATCTCTTTGGCCTGGTCGACACTGTCGACATCGAGGGCCACAATAATTCTTTCATTCAGAGGGATTGACCGGCTCATTGTTCTCTTTTTCATCCTTTAATAATTTCAGTTTATTACTCCCTGTCAGGGGGAATATTTACCATTTCCGATTCAATAATTGCAAGCATCTCCAGGAGCTTCCTGCAAATCTCTTCACCATTTTCAGTTGAAGCGAGTCCCTGGAGGTGACGACTCAGCTCCGGATAGCGTTCCAAAAGGGCCGGATAGTCACGCACCCCCTTCGTCAGCTGGGACTGCCAGAAAACAGGTGGTGCAACCTGTTCAGTGCACCCCCGGCCCAGCAACCCAAGCCATTGTCGAGGCGGCTCGACACCTTTGCTCTGCTTTCTGGCCATACCGAGTTGGCGGGCTGGAGCGGCTTCCTGCAGGACACTCTCTGCGGGCCTGGGGCCGCCATCGACTTCGTCTTCACTTGTGTCCCTCTTGCTTTCCGGAGACATTACAGCCGGCCGGGGAGGGGCTGCCTTCTTCAACTTGTCCTCGACCCGGGCCTCTTCAAGGGGCACCACAACAGCCTCTTTGCTCCTCACTCTGCTCTTCTCTTTCTTCACCTGCTCCCTGTCTGGTTTTTGCGGCAACTGCGGCGGCTGACCGGGTTCCGGCGACATGACGATATTGAGGAACAACGCAATGGAGGCAGCCGCAGCAAGAGCCGAACCGATGCGGGTCAGGTTACGCCTGGGAAAACGCAGAATCCGGGCCGGCTTTTTCTCGCTGTTGAGCAGTTGATGAAGCTCAAGCCATTGGCGGTAGCATGATTCACAGGCCGAAACATGCTCCAGCAGCTCAGCTCTTTTTTCACCGACAATACTCCCCTCTACCAGAGCGGCCAAGGTCTCACCGTCGGGGCAGACCCCTTTGGGAGGATCGTCTTGGGTCGACAGGGCGAGCAGCCCCAGTCGTTTATCGGAAGGTTCTTGTCTGGTCATTTGTTCCTATCTGATCAATCTTCACCACTGCAGCTATTGACGGACAGATCGCCTCCTTGTGTTGCCTGTTCTCAGCTCAGCAGTGTTAACAGTTCGTCATCGACACCTAACCGCTCGATATCCCGGCGCAGCCTGGCGAGCAGCCTTTTCATGCGGCCGTGGGCCTGAAAGCGGTTGAGGCCGAGCATTTTACCGGCAGCCGTGACGCTCAACTCATCCTGAAAGCAAAGCTTGAGAAGGAGCCGCTCTTCACCGGTGAGCTGAAAGTCATGACCCATAACATCATTGATCTCACCGCCAAAAGCTCTTCCAAAGAGCGCCCTGATAAAATTGTCCCTGTCTTTCTGCTCGACCCCATCCGTAAAATCCTGGCTACCCGGCGACCCGTACCGCTCCTCGTCAAACTCATTTTCCATGTTCTGCTCTGCACCGCAGTCAACAATTTTCTCCAGCAGTTCACGGCCGACCCGCTCCGCCTCCGGTGCCGAGTCGCGCCCCTTCCGGCTGGCAGCCAGCTCCACGGCCTCGCCGAGAGAAAACCTTTCCAGGCAGAGCAGCTGAAAGAGAAGCGTCCAGAGACCGCCCAGTCGCTTCACCCAGGCTGGCGGCCGCTTTCTTCCGAATCGACTGCGGGAAAAATCCTCAAGCAGCCGCCAGGTCAGCGACGCCAGGTACCCCTTGAACGAGGCACGGCCATCATGATTTCTGACTCGCCTCCAGTCATTAGCCGCCAGGCCATCCACCACGAAAAGTGCCGCCTCCTC
>JBDLID010000173.1:0-5662 GCA_039715055.1 Thermodesulfobacteriota bacterium
CTACCGGCAAAAGATGGATGCAGCAGGCGTTAAGCCCGAGGACATCCAGAGTCTTGGTGACCTTGCCAAGCTGCCATTCACCGTCAAGGAGGACCTGCGGGAAAACTACCCCTTCGGACTCTTCACCGTGCCCATGGATGAGGTCGTCAGGGTGCACGCCTCGTCGGGGACCACCGGCAAACCCACCGTCGTCGGGTATACCAAGGCCGATATCGCGACCTGGTCAGGTCTTATGGCGCGTGCTTTGACCTGTGCCGGGGCCACCAAAGACGATATGGTCCATAATGCCTACGGGTATGGCCTGTTCACCGGCGGCCTTGGAGCTCATTATGGAATCGAGCGTCTTGGTGCCACGGTTATTCCTGTTTCCGGCGGTAACACCAAGCGGCAGATCACCATCATGCAGGACTTCAAGTCGTCCGTGCTGCTCGCCACTCCGTCCTATGCCCTCAACCTTGCCGAGACCATGGAGGCAGTCGGGGTCGATCCCAAGAGCCTGTCACTGCGGGTCGGTGTCTTCGGTGCCGAGCCGTGGAGTGAAAATATGCGCGACGAGGTAGAGAAAAAACTCAATATCCGGGCGGTTGATATTTACGGTCTCTCTGAGGTTATCGGACCCGGCGTGTCCATGCAGTGCCTTGAGTCCAAGACCGGCATGCATGTTTTTGAAGACCACTTTCTGCCCGAGATCATTGATCCGGACACCGGCGAGGTGTTGCCCCCGGGTGAGAAGGGTGAGCTGGTCTTTACGACGCTCACCAAGGAGGCCTTCCCCATTATCCGTTACCGGACCAAGGATATCTCAAGACTCATCTATGAGCAGTGCGAATGCGGCCGAACCCTGGTCCGTATGGAAAAAGTCACCGGCCGTACCGATGACATGCTGATTATCCGCGGGGTCAACGTCTTTCCGTCCCAGATTGAACACGTCCTGATGGGCACTGAGGGTGTCGAGCCCCATTACCAGATCGTTGTTGACCGCCACGGCAATATGGACACCATGGGCGTTGAGGTCGAGGTCAGTGAAGAGATGTTTTCCGATGAGATCAAGGAGCTTGAGAATCTTACCGGCAAGATTCAGGCCGATATCAAAGATATGCTCGGAGTGACCTGCAGAGTGAAGCTGGTTGAGCCGAAGACCATACAGCGCAGTGAGGGGAAGGCGCAAAGAGTCATCGACAACCGTAAATTGTAGGTGGCGCACATCTCAAACTCGTAAGAATATTGTGCTGAAAATGCTTGAGATATTGTAACTATTCAGATTAAAGCTGGATTCGTCCCTAAGCAGGGAACTGTAACTGTTCAGCAGGGCCCGCAGTGTGGTCAAGCAGGCTGCCGAAGCGTACTTGTACTACTCGAGGCGGACTGATCGACCACAATGTGGGTGCTGCTGAACAGTTACGAGATATTTTAATCAACGAGGAGACTAAACAATGCGGGTAGAACAGATTGCAGTCTTTTTGGAGAACAAGTCAGGGCGTCTGGCGGAGATCACCGCAACACTTGCCGCTGAAAATATTAATATTCGTGCCCTTTCCGTTGCCGATACCGCTGATTTCGGCATCCTTCGTCTTATTGTCGACGATGTGGAAAAGGCCAAGAGTGCGCTCAAGGAAAACGGTTTTACTGTGGGCATCACCAACGTCATCGGTGTCGAGGTTGCCGACCGGGCCGGTGGACTTGCAAAAGTTCTCAAGGTCATTGAGGGGGGTGGTCTTAATGTCGAGTACATGTACGCCTTTGTCAACAGGTCCGGTGAAAATGCGGTATTGATCTTTCGCTTTGATGAGATGGATAAGGCCATTGAGGTCCTCCAGGCAGCGGGTGTCAAGATACTGTCCGGAGAAGAGATCTGCGCCCTGTAGTCAGCCTTGCTGGATTTTTTATAAAAGACACGCTGGTTGGCTGCTTTTATCAGGTTTTCAAGAGCCGCGCATATCAAGGTCCGGAGAATATCTTATTTCGATGTTTCCCGTAACCGTTGAGGACGCCACGGCCTGAGTTCAAGGTGGAACAAGTCTGGTCCCAGTATACGGCCTGGCCTTTATAGCCTGCGAATTTTATGATTTTACGCACTTATTTCTTGACCTGGATTGCTTAGCCCAACCAAATATGGTAAAGAAATCGTTTATAATCACTCCTTAACCAGCACCAAGTAATCACTGTTGTTTCTCGCTTTCCACTGAAACGGCGGAACAGAAATTCTCATTAATGATAGGAGAAATATTAGATGAAAAAATGTATTGCCTTGTTCCTGATGGCCCTCATGGTAACCACTGCCTCGCTTGCAGTTGCCAAGGATGATCCTCTCGCAGCCTGGAAACCGAAATTCGATCCCAGCGGAGCGAAATACACCTACATCCTCTCTAATATCTCCCATCCGGTAATCGAAGGTGTGGCCGTCGGTTACAGGATCCGTGATGCCGTCTGGGAGAAAACTAACGGTCAAATCTATGTTGATTACCGTCCGCTGGCCCAACTCGGTGGCGAAAAAGATGTCATCAGTAAACTCAAAATTGGTGCTGTCCAGGGGATGCTTTCCTCATCAGTTGCTGCCGCCAACGTCTCAGACCGGCTCGGTATCGTCAACCTTCCCTATGTTGTTGACACCTTTGACAAACTCGACACCTTTCGCAGCAACCCGGAACTATGGGAACCTTTTGCCAACGGAGCTCAGCAGCAGGGATTGCTGGTTGCCGACATCACCGGTTACGGCCTGTATGGCTGGGCCACCACCAAGCCGGTAAAAACACTGGCCGACGCTAAAGGCGTCAATTTTCGCATCGCCGAGGCCCCGGTTAACACCGACAGCTATAAGGCATGGGGACTCAAGTTTACCGTCATGCCCTGGCCGGATGTACCACAGGCCCTGCAGACCGGTGTGATCAGCGGACTCGACCATACCGCCATCGTCTGTAACATCACCAAGAAATTCACCATCGCCAAGAACTTTACTGAGCTCAACTACGCCCAGGGCCTCTTTGTTCACCTGGTCAACAAGCGCTGGCTGAAAAAGCTGCCTAAAGAGTTGCAGGATACTTTTCTCAATGTCATTAAAGAGGAGAGTGAAAAGACCCGCGTGTTGACCAGGAAACAGCATGATACCCAGATGGCCAAAGCCAAAGAAGCCGGTGTTGCATTTCATAAGCTCAGCGCGGCAGATATCGATGCGCTGAAAAAACAGGCTGCACCGATCATCAGTGAGTGGAGCAAGAAGATCGGGCCGGACTATCTCGCCAAAGTACAGGCCACCTTGGGGAAATAGCAGCCGGAATATCTGATTGATAAGTAGTGACTGAGGCAGTCACCCAAGGGTCGATGATCATCATCGGCCCTTTTTTGTTGGTTCGGAGTAACTGCTAAACAGTTACAGGCCGGGTTTGGGCTAATCAGTACTATTCGCTGAATAGTTACGTTCGGAAAAGATATGTTGAAAGCGGTTTTTAGAAAAATAGATCGAGTTTTTCTTTTCCTGGAGGAGTGGGCCCTGTTCGCTGCAGTCATGGTCGCCCTGTTCACGGCCATGGCCAATGTCATACTGCGCAAGGCGACCAACGACTATAGTCTCTACTGGTCTGATGAGGTGGTGCGCAAGGTCATCTTTTTTTCCACCTATATCGGTTGTATTGCCGCTATCCGCAGCCGCGCCTTGATCCGTATCGATGCCCTGCCGCAGATGCTGCCGGTATTGAAGAAACCGTTGACCCTGTTCTCACATATTGCGGTGCTGGTGTTTTCAGCGGTTATGGTCTACCTGGGAGGGCAGATGACCCTCATGATGTACAGTGACGAGTATGCGTTGACCGCAACACTGAGGCTTCCCGAATGGATCTTTTATGCGGTCCTGCCGCTCATGGGGGTGATGATGTTTGTCAGGACCCTCATCATGATCTACGAAGACTGGTACGGCGTCAACGACATCACAGGGGGACAATAGTCATGGGTAACGGCTACCTTATGATCTTTGCTCTCCTGCTCGGCTGCCTCGCCTCCACCATGCCGGTCTTCATGGCCCTGTTCTTCACCGGAACCATCGGCCTGGTGTTCATGGTAGGTATTGATCCGCAGATCGTTATCGAGGTGCTCTACCGCTCCATGGACAAGTTCGCCCTGGTTGTGGTGATGTTTTTCGTTTTGTGCGGCAACATCATGACCAAGGGATCGATTGTTGAAAAGTTGATCAAGACCGCCAACATCCTGGTTGGTTTCCTTCCCGGCGGACTGGCCATGGCCGGTGTACTCGCCTGCGGTTTTTTCGGCGCGATCTCCGGCTCCACCGTCGCCACAGTGGTGGCCATAGGCGGGTTCATGATCCCGGCCCTGATTGAGAATAACTATGACGAAAAGTTCTCGGTCGGTGTGATGACCACAGCACCGATTCTCGGGGTCATCATTCCGCCGTCCATCGCCATGATCCTCTATGCCATGGTGAGTAACGACCAGCTCGAGGCACTCTTCCTGACCGGTTTTATTCCCGGCCTGATTATCATCATTGCCATGTCCATCTACTCCTGGTTTGTCTGCAGGAAGATGGGGATGACCAGGAAAAAGAGACCTACTCTGGCGGAGACATTTGCCATTCTGAAAGAGAGTTTCTGGGCACTTTTTCTGCCGGTGCTGATTTTCGGCGGCATCTACTCCGGACTCTTTACCGCCAATGAGGCAGCTGTAGTTGCCTGTTTCTATGCTTTTTTTGTGGAAATTGTTATCCACAAGGATATGAAGGTCCGCGACATCAAGAACGTTGTCGTCTCCTCGGCAATCACTTCGGCGACCCTGCTGGTGATTGTCGCCGGGGCGTCCGTCTTTGGAGAATATCTCACCTTTGAACAGATCCCCGGCAAGATCGCCACGGTTGTTGTCGATAACATCTCGTCTCCATGGGTGTTCCTGCTCTCGGTCAATCTCCTGCTGCTGTTTATCGGCATGTTCATGGATATCATCTCGGCAACCCTGATCCTCACTCCGATCTTTCTGCCTCTGCTCTCCAAGTTCGGCATCGACACCATGCACTT
Organism: Thermodesulfobacteriota bacterium; assembly: GCA_039715055.1. Lineage (GTDB taxonomy): Bacteria > Desulfobacterota > Desulfobulbia > Desulfobulbales > Desulfocapsaceae > JBDLID01. The sequence goes on from JBDLID010000173.1 coordinate 5,016, forward strand.
CGGTCTCCTGATGACCATCAATCTTGGTATCGGCTACTGTACGCCTCCACTTGGTGTCAGCCTCTATATCACCGGAGCAACGGTGGACCGGAATATCGTCTACGTGTCCAGGGCTGTGATGCCGTTTCTGTTGATTCAGATCGCTATCCTGCTGCTCCTGACCTTCTGGCCGGATATCGTTCTGCTCCTGCCGAAGCTGGTGTACGGATACGGCCAATAACCATCTGATTCTCCTGGCAGTGCTCCAATGGAGGAGACAGATTATGGTTTTTTATGTTGATGTAAACTGAATAAAGCTCACAATTCACCGAGGAGGGTGCAATGGATCCCAAGATTCTTATCCCCGTTGATGATTCACCGACCGCCCAGGCGACAATTGAAAAGGTAATAGAGCAGCATAAACGTTTTCCCCGCTCTCTGACCCTGCTCTATGTCATCAACGAGGAACAGCTTGCCTACCGGATGATCCCTGATTTTCAGGTCGAGATGGTCAGGGAAAATGCGGCAAAGGCCGGTATGGCCCTGCTTGAAAAAATTCAGGAGCAGCTGGCAGAAGCAGGATTTACCTGTGACCTGATTCTTGAAACCGGCGAACCCCGCCTGGTCATCACCTCGATCACCAACAGCCAGGATTTCAACCTGCTGGT
>JBDLID010000174.1:0-5609 GCA_039715055.1 Thermodesulfobacteriota bacterium
GCCAACAATAGGCAGTGAAGTATCTCCTGTTGTTGGGTTGCGCTCCGCTTAACCCAACCTACGATCTACGATTTTTTGCCTGCAGCAGTGCTGAACAGGCTGCACCGCCAATACCGCCGATAACGATGTACCACTTTCCAGGCAGCAGCTGATTGGTGACCACCGCAAGAAATGCCGAAACCACCCACGGCAGCAGATCTGATTTTCCCCGCCAGAGACTGAAGCTGAGAGCTGAAAAAACCGCGACAAAGGCGAAATCAAGACCATATTTTTCAGGATCAATGACAAAGCCGCCAAGAATATTGCCGGCAACGGTAGCCGAGGCCCAGGCCGTGCCAAGCAGGAGACCGCCGCCCAGGAGAAAAAACGGTGTTGTTCCCTTTTTTTGGTGTTCGGCCATGGTCACCGCCCAGTTTTCATCGGCTACAAAGTGCATCATTGAGGCCTTTGCTCCAAGTGAGTAATTCTTGAAGACAGGGGCCAGGGAGGCGCCGATCAGCAGGTAACGCAGGTTGATGATAAGCACCGCGATGACGATCTCCGCCACCGGCAGCGGTGCATTCCACATCTCCACCATGACAAACTGGGCCGAACCGGCAAAAAGAAACAGGTTCATTCCCATCAGCTCAAGCCAGTGTACACCCTGCTGGCTGCTCAGGACCCCGAGCACTCCACCATAGGCCATGGCGCTGATGGCCAGTGGAATGTTGGCCTGCGCCCCGCTACGTATCTGGGAAATCATTCTTCTTCTCCATTGAACCACAATTCCATAAAGACAAAATCGATACAATTTGCTATAATCAAATCATATTGTTCCCGTCAACCCTTATATTGTTACTATTACAATGTTATCAAACCTGATTCAACAACAGTCTGGAGCCAAATACGTCCGTATTGCCGCCGGGATCGAGCTGGCAGTAAAGAAAGGCGTACTGCAGAGCGGTGATGCCCTGCCGCCCCAACGCGAGCTTGCCGACCAGCTCGGCGTTACCCTGGGCACTGTCAGCCGGGGATACGGTGAAGCGGAAAAAAGGGGACTCATCCGGGGTGAGACCGGTCGCGGAACCTTTGTCCGGCTGCAGGAACATGACCAGTTTTCACTCCACTCCCTGCATAACCAGCCTGATCGCGACTCCATGTCGGTCATCCAGTTTGATCTGAACTTTCCTGTTCAACACGGCAGCCCGGATATCAGCGGTGCGCTGAAACAGCTTGCACAACGTCATGATCTGGCCGAACTGCTTGATTATCGGCCTAGCTCCGGATTGATGCGCCATCGCAAAATTGCAGCGGCCTGGCTCAAAAATCTCGGTATGGATGGTACACCTGAGCAAATCGCTGTTTGCGGCGGTGTTCAGCATGGTCTGCAGATCGTACTGATGAGCCAGTTCAAGGCCGGGGAAACACTTGCTGTTGAACAGTACAGTTATCCCGGACTGATCAACCTTGCCGCCCATCACGGAATACGGCTTGTTCCGGTAGCCATGGACGGCTGGGGGCTGCGGCCGGACTCACTCCAGGCCATCGCCAGGCAGCAGCGTCTCAAGGGAATCTATCTCATGCCGACCCTGCAGAATCCGACGGCGGTCACCATGCCCGCAAAACGACGCCTGGAGCTCGCCTCCGTCATCAAAAAGCTCGACATCTGCCTCATAGAAGACGACGTCTATGGCGCGCTTGCCGATGAGTGCCAACAGCCCATTTCAGCCCATATTCCCGAACGATCCTTTTACCTCACAAGCCTTTCAAAAATTCTTGCCCCGGGGCTGCGGGTCGGCTTTCTGCGGATGCCCGATGAAAGTGCAGCTATGGTCGAAGCGGCCATGGCCGCCTCGATCTGGCTAATTCCTCCCCTGATGGCGGAAATTGGTACGCAGTGGATCGACGACGGAACCGCCACACAAGTCGCGCAAATCAAGAAACTTGAGGCGACCAGGCGCTGCGACCTGATCAGAGAGCACCTCACCTCCATTCCAATACGATCCAACAAGGGCAGTCATCACCTCTGGCTCCAACTCCCGCCCGGCTGGCAGGGGGAGAGCTTTGCCAGAAGGGCGGCCAGCAAAGGAGTTGCCGTTATCCCCTCGGTCAATTTTTCCGCATCCGCCCACCCTGAACATCAGGCAATACGTCTCTGTATCGGCCCGCCGAAATCTGACGAGGAACTGATTCACGGTGCTGGTCTGCTCAATGAAATTCTCAGCCAGGCCACTGTTCAGAACCTCCTCTGACATTTACGAATGGTTATTATTTCTTATAACAATCGCCATAAGCTCTTGACAGTTAGCCCTCTAAAGAAATAGAATTTTCTGACAAGGTGGAGATCTGTCATTATCTCTTCCAACACATTTTCTTTTTCAATGGAGATCATCATGAAACGCAAGGATCTGAAGAAATTCCTTGCCAGCCTGGGTGTGGCCGGACTCGTTGGTACCGGTGGCATCACTTTACCGGGATCAGCTCACTCAGCTGGTTCAGGGTGAGGAGCTGGCTCCAGCGCAGGTGGCGCTGAAAAAGCAGCAAGTGCAGCAGCCGGAAGCTCCGGCTGAGGCGGAGACAAGGGCGGCGTAGTTGACGCTGCAAAGAAAGAAGTTGGTGGAGCGGCCGACCAGGTCGTGGATCAGGCTGCCGGTGCGGTCAAGAAGGGAGCCGACACGGTTGTTGATAAGGCGGTTGACGCGGTAGGCGAATCAACCGGTACTACAGGCGGCCAGGCGGCCGGTGCCGTAGCAGATCCTGTTAAAGGTGAAGCCGGTAAGGCTGTTGACAAAGGTGCCGACGTGGTCAAGAAGAAGACCGGCGACAGCGGCTGAGGTGCTTCAAAAGACGGCGCAGGTAGCGCCGACAAAAAAGCTGAAAAAAAAGCCGGAAGTAGTGGCTGAGGCTGATTAACCGTGCAGGTTGCACGATTATAATCTCTTAAATCGGCCGGTTCTCACAACCAGGAGGACCGGCCGATTTTTTTTGCACCTCCTGAGCTCCAGCTTCAATGGAATTTTGCTCAACAGACCGAAAGTTTCAACATTATGACCGACTTTAAAACCGTTTACCCTGTCAGCTCAACCCTTATCCCGCTGTCGATTATTAATTCGGTGGGTATCCACCAGTTATGTCCGTTCCTTGAACAGAACCCCGAGCATTGCAGCAGACACCCTTATCTCGCGGACCTGGCCAGGGTGGAGTATCACTTTTTCCTGCTCAGCCAGCGCAGCCCTTCCCCTTCCCCTGACAGCGGACAGCGGACCATCAACCCGGATCTCCAACTTCTTGAAATGTCCTGGCTGAACCTGCCTGAATTTCTCGAAAATCAAAGTATCAGTGTTCAGCCGGGTGAAGACCGTGTTCTGATCTGGCTTCACCCTGAAAAAAAGACGGTCCTTCTCCGCAGCGCCACCGGCCGTGACCTGCTTGCCTTAAAGATTGTCAGCGAAGGATTGACAAGCCGTGTAGTCGCCGAAGAGGCCGGCCTTACCATCGGCGAGGTGGACAATATCGTCTATAACGCTGAGGCCCAGGGGCTGATTATCTCCCCACCCTCCGGAATTGTCAGACCAGCCGATTTCCACCACGGTGTTGTCAAAAACGATGAACTCTTCACCACCCCGACGTTTACTCTTCAATGGCACCTCACCCAGAACTGCGATCTCCACTGCCGCCACTGCTATGATCGCAGTGATCGCACGACCATGACCCTTGACCAGGGCCTTCATGTACTCGACGAACTCTATGACTTCTGCCAGGCACACCATGTGTTCACCCAGATCTCATTTACCGGCGGCAACCCTCTGCTCCACCCGGACTTCAACACCCTCTATCGGGAGGCTGCTGACCGGGGCTTTCTCACAGCCATCCTCGGCAACCCCATGCCGGAAAAGTCAATCACTCCGATCCTCGAGGTGCAGGAACTGGAATTTTATCAGATCAGCCTTGAGGGACTTGAAGAACACAACGATTACATCCGCGGCAAGGGTCACTTTCAGCGGGCATTCACATTTCTTGATCTTCTCAAGGAACTCGGTGTCTTTTCCATGGTCATGCTGACGCTTACCCGTGACAATCAGGACCAGGTGCTTGAGCTGGCCGAACTGCTCCGAGACCGGGTTGATCTTTTCACCTTCAACAGGCTGTCCATGGTTGGTGAAGGGGCAGCACTGGCCTCTGCGCCGGTGAAAGGTTACAGGGATTTTCTCCGCCAATACAGTGAAGCCGCCCGGGACAACCCCTGCATGCGTCTCAAAGACAACCTCTTCAATTTACTCCGTTACCAGTGTGATGAGCCGTTGCTTGGAGGCTGCGCGGGTCGAGGCTGCGGAGCAGCATTCAACTTTGTCTCGCTGTTGCCCGATGGAGAAATACACGCCTGTCGAAAACTCCCCTCCTATCTCGGCAACCTCTACACCAGTTCCCTGGATGAGATCTATCACTCAACCCCTGCTCAGCGCTATCGAATGGGCAGTGAGGCCTGCTCCAGCTGTGAGATCAGACCGGTATGCGGCGGCTGTCCGGCGGTCAGCTACGGACAGGGGCTCGATATCTTCAAGGATCGCGACCCTCACTGTTTCTACGAGAAAGAAAAAAGTAGAGCCTAACTCCTCAATCAGAATCACCTACTTGTCCATGAACCCGTCATCCACAACCATGTTCTCGCTTCTTGACCAGGGCGGTCCCTTTGCCAACTCGTCTCATGCGCCGCCCACAACCCTGTTTTCAGGTCAGGCAAGAGAGATGGCAAAAATGCTGCAGACCGGCTACGAGCAAACCAAGTACCGGGTCATTCGCAACCAGGTCTTCGACCTGCTCGATGTGGACTGCTACTCCCAGATCACCCCCCTCCTCGAAGATCCGTCACGACGGCGCCAGGTGACTGAAAAGGCCTATCGACTGCTGGGCAACACATTTGGCATTAACAATGACTTCAACGACATCGTCGCCTCGGTGCATGGCTATGCGCAGACTGCCGATACGGTCATCCGCTACCTCAAGGGTAAAGTCCTGGCCAACTTCACCCCGTATATCGAGATGACAAATGAGATTGAAGTCATCACCAACCCGGTGGATCTGCTCCTCATCATCTTCAACGATCACTACCATCAGAAGGCCCGCTTTGAGGCGAAGCGCAAGCTGATGCTGATGAACCAGGCCGGAGCCATAGATCAGAGGGAGAGGGAAACCAACATCGAGGCCCACTTTGCCTCCTTTCTCGACTTTCTCAACCGTTATGTCTGGTCACCCGGCTCGAAAATCGGTGAACTGAAGCCGGCCTATGTCCTGAGTCATCACCGGAAGGATGACTTTTCCTGTGAGAAATGGCAGTTTGTTGACCCCAGGACCATCGACTCCTTCCACCCCGGACAGAATAAAAAACTGACACTTCTCAAAAGACGGCGATTTACAATCGAAGGACGCACCATCCCCATCTATGTCGCGATCCGTAAAAAACCGCCAGAGGCCAAGGTGCTGAAGCTGCTTCGCAAGGAGGAGGAGAATCCGGCAGTGGCTGTTGACGACGAGCTGGGGCTGATGGCGGTACTCGACAATATGGCCGATGTGAAGGCGTTCCAAAATCACCTGACCCGTTCGGCGAGAGCTGCCGATTCGTTCATGGTGCT
>JBDLID010000175.1:0-5599 GCA_039715055.1 Thermodesulfobacteriota bacterium
AGGTGTTCCGGGCCGCCCGGAGTTATAATTTTGTCCTGGTCTTCCCCGGCCACGGCAAGCTCTATGCGCTGGAGAATGGTGTCGATGTAGTCGAGATCCGCGCCTTCGGGGACTTCCAGGTTGACATACATTCCTTTTGGTTCAATGTCGGGGAAGAACTCCACCGGCTTTTCCAGGCCGACAACAAGCATCCAGCCCTCAAACATGATGATGAGTACGCAGAAGGCGGCGAGAATGACACTGAAGGGACGATCCAGGCCATATCCCAGTGAACGGCTGTAAAAAGTCAGGACTTTACCCTTGATGGCCACAGGCTGCTCTTCGGTAATGGTTTCACCGGATTTTTGAGGAGCAGAAGAGTTGTGATTGGTCTTCATAAAGAGTGAGGCCATGGCCGGATTGATGACAAGGGCGACAAAGAGGCTTGAGGTCAGCGTGACGATAAGGGTCAGCGGCAGATAGCCCATGAACTCACCCATCAGGCCGGGCCAGAAGAGCATCGGCGAAAAGGCCCCGAGGGTGGTGAGCGTTGAGCCGATGACCGGAAAGGCCACCTCCGAGGTGGCGCGCATGGCGGCCTGGCGGCGGGGGACTCCCTGTTCCATGAAGCGGTAGATGTTCTCGACGATGACAATGGCGTTGTCCACAAGCATGCCCAGGGCCAGTGTCAGGGAAAACAGCACCACCATATTGAGGGTGATGCCCATCAGGTAGAGCACTGTAAAGGAGATCAGCATGGAGAAGGGGATGGCCAGGCTGACGAGCACCGCGTTACGGATGCCCATGGCAAAGAAGATGACAATCACCACAAGAACAAGACCGGTGAGGATGTTGTTTTCAAGATCGGCCACCATGTTTTTGATATCTTTGGACTTGTCGAGGATCTTGGTGACCTTGGTACCGCTCGGCCAGGTGGGCTGGAACCTGGCAATGACCTTGTCCACCTCTTTGGTGATGCCGATAATATTTTCCCCGGCCCGTTTTTTAACAACCAGGCTCACGGCCTTCTCTCCATTGAGCCTCGAACGGCTCTCGGCCTCCTTGAAGCCGTCAACGACCTGGGCCACGTCTTTGAGATAGACCGGCTCACCGTTGTGGATCTGAAGAACAAGGGTGTAAATCTCGTCCGGACTCTCGAATTCACCGGGAACGCGCAGCTGAAAGCGGCCGGGGCCAAGCGTGATGGAGCCGCCTGATGTGTTGTTGTTCTCTGCGGCAAGAACCTGCTGCAGGTTTGAGATGGTGAGTCCGTAATAGGCCAGCTTTTCCGGGAAGACTTCAACCCGGATTTCCCTTTCAAGGCCGCCGGCCACCTCCACCTCGAGAACGCCGGGGATGGCCTCGATTTCATCTTCCAGTTGTTCACTGAGTTTTTTCAGACAGGGCAGGCCGCAGGTGCCTGAAAGAGAGAAGATGACAATGGGCATCTCCGAGAAATTGACCTCAAAAACAGATGGGTCCTCCTCCAGGTCCGAGGGCAGGGAGCCCATGGCCTCATCCACCTTGTCTTTCACATCCTGCAGCGCCTTGTCGATGTCGGTGTTGGTGGTGAATTCAACGTTGATCGACGACAGCCCCTCCGAACTCACCGACTGGATTTTCTTGACACCGTCAAGGCCTTTAAGTTTTTTTTCGATCTCTATGGTGACCGCCGTCTCCATATCAACGGAAGATACCCCCTTGTAGCTGGTGGAGACAAAGACGTTGGGAATGGTGATGTCCGGGTCAGACTCGCGGGGCAGTGAGATATAGCAGTAGACCCCGAAGATGATGAGCATTACCGCCAGCACCAGGACCGAGATTGATTTCTGTACGGCGTTGTCCGAGACGATCATGGCAGGATCTCTCCCATCTCTTCAACTTCGTGGATCACCTTGACCTTCTGTCCGTCCTCCACACTGCGCTGGCCTTCAACAATCACCCGGTCACCGGGGTTGAGACCATCTTTGACAAGAACCTTCCAGCCTTCGAGAAAGCCGAGGCTGACCTCTTTCTTATGTGACACTCCGTCTCTCTCCACATAGACAAAGTGAAGGTCACCTCTGGAGATGACAGCATAGAGCGGGATCACCATACCATCCGGGATGGATTGTTTGACGATATTTGCCCGGATAAACATTCCGGGCAGGATTTTTGTTTCGCTGTTGTCAATGGCGAGCTCAAGCCGGTAAAGACGGGCTGAGGAGTCGGGAGACGGGGAGAAAAAGTGTTTTTTACCGGTGACCTTGAGATTGTCCAGCGCCTTGATGGTGAGGTCGATCTCAGTCAGTGTCGATACCCTTGCCACATCCGATTCCGGAATGCCGACCACCGCCTTGACCCGGTCGACCTGGAGGATGTCGGCCACCGGATCGGCCACATTGAGGAGCAACCCGGGCTTGGCGTGCATTTTTCGGATGATGCCGTCCATGGGCGAGAGGATTTCACAGCGCGACAGCAGCAGCGCCGCATTTTCCAGTTGCGATTTCGACGTGGCCATCCGGGTTTTTTTTGTTTCCAGCTCAGCCGAGGCGATGATGCCCTTGTTGAACATGGAGAGATCCCGTTCATATTCGGATTTGGCGAGCTGGAAGGAGGCTTTGGCCATGTCGAGCCCGATTCGGTAGTCGTCGTCATCAATTTTTGCAAGTATGGTCCCTTTTTTGACCTGCTGCCCCTCTTCAACCAGGATCTCTTCAATGGTGCCGTTGATCTTTGCCAGCAGATTCAGGTCCACCCAGGCCTCAACCGCTCCGGGAAGGTTGAGCCGCTCCTGGATCATGGCGGGCGCGAGCGTGAGAATGGCCACATTGACCGGCGGCTGTTCCGGAGGTTTGGCTTTTGCCTTCTCTCCGGCGAGCTCTTTTTTCTGATCACCAAGAATAAAGAACAGGATGACGATCAGGGTGATGAGGATCAGGACGACAAGGCGGGGAAGATTCTTCCAGATGGAGTAGAGTCTCCTCTCGCGCTGGGTTTCGGGGGTGATGTTGTTCATGAGGATTTGATGACTGACAGGTGAATGGTGGGTGTCTGGATCTCAGGTTGTATACTGTGTATTTATGGCTTTCTCTGCTTCAGCCCTTCAATGGCCTGATTGAAGAGATGTTCCATGCCTTCGGCCACCTCTTCTTCAGTCTGTACCCTTCCGCTATACCAGGAAGAGACTGCAAGGATGTAGAGACTGTAAAAATGGCCGGCAATGAAGAGCAGCTCGTAGTCGTCGCGGAGCTCACCTCTTGCCTGACTGGCGGTGATCAGGGAGAAGATGAGATCGAGGTATCTCGCATCGAGTTCATGGAATTTTTCAAGGGTCAGCTCTTTAGGAAAAATTATCTCGCGGAGAAAGATCCTGCCGAACTCCTTGTTCCTGGTGACAAATCGAAATTCGGCCATAAAAACGGTGAGCAGTTGCTGAACCAGGTCGGCGTTGCTGTCTGTTTTTTCGGCAAGCTCCTGGTAGACGAATCCCAGCTGTTCCTCGCAGAAGGCAAGGAGAATCTCACTTTTGGTTTTGAAATACCCGTAGATGGTGCCCTTGCCGACCCCTGCGGCGTGTGCCAGGGTGGCCATGGACGTCTGTTCGTAACCCTTGTCGCCAAAGAGTTTGACCGCAGCATCAATGATAGCCTTGCGGGTCTTTTTTTTCTTTTCTTCCCGTCGTCCTGCCATGATAATAGAGTGGTGATTGAGAATTATTGCGATTTAAAAGTCGACCACGGTCAACTTAGCGGAGGAGGGAACGGGTTGCAAGGGAAAAGTTGACCGTGGTCGACTTTTTGACAAAAGGGACAAAAAGATATGGTCAAGCCTCAAAAATTTTCAATGATACGAACTGGTAGAGCAGGACAGAAAAATATGATACTGTCAAAAGAAAAATCTGATTTTGGTATGGAGCCAGACAGAGAAAGCCCTTTTTCCGACAGGCTCCATACCAAATACCAGCCCTTAACTGTTGCCGGAGCTGGCCGAATGGTATCGTTCATATGAAATCGTTTGCTGTTGTAAAACTTATTCCCCTGCTGCTTTTCTGTCACTGGCTTCTGCCGGCGGCAGCAGCCGTATCCGCTGAAATCCAGGGACCGCTGGTCATCGTCACCTCCTTTCCCAAAACCCTGTTCAGCCGTTACAAGGAGGCCTTTGAAAAACGTCACCCTGAAGTTTCCGTTTTCATTCGATCCAAAAAAACGACCACAGCCATCACCTTTGTCCAGGAGAGACAGAGCGAGCCGGTGGATATCTTCTGGGCCTCGTCACCGGACGCCTTTGAAGTGTTGAAAAAAACAGGCGACCTCGTTCCTTTTTTCAAGCCGTCTGTTGCCGGGGCCGCCAATATCGGAGGCTACCCGCTTGATGATCCCGACGGCTGTTACCGGGGATTTGCCGTCTCCGGTTTTGGCATTACCTGGAACACGACCTACCTGAAGCAGTACAAACTGGAGGTTCCCAAGAGCTGGGATGACCTCAAACGGCCTGAATATGGTAAACATGTCGGCATTTCAGCGCCATCCCGTTCCGGAACGACCCATCTCATTGTCGAGACTATTCTCCAGGGCAAGGGGTGGCAGGAAGGCTGGGCGCTTCTCCTGGAGATGGGAGGAAATCTTGCCACCGTCACCGCCCGGAGTTTCGGAGTTCCGGCCGGGGTCGAAGACGGGAGGTTCGGTATCGGGCCGGTGATAGATTTTTTTGGGTTGTCAGCCAGGAGAACGGGGGCAGCCATGGATTTTGTCTATCCTGACAATACCGTCTACCTGCCCGCCAATATCGGTATTGTCAAGAGAAGCAGCAATCGTGAGGCAGCCCTTGCCTTTGTCGATTTTGTTCTTTCCACTGAAGGTCAGAAAATCCTGTTTGAGCCGCAGATAAGCCGGTTGCCTGTTGACCGTGAGATATACCAGTCCGCTCCGGCCGACTACCCCAACCCCTTCAGTGAGACCTTTGCTGCCAAGGGGATCGGTTTTGACACCGAGCTGTCCAGAAAACGCTACCATGTGGTCAACGGGCTGTTTGATATCATGATCACCTATCGCCTCAAGGCGCTGCGTCGGGCCTGGAAGGGTATTCATCGTGCCGAGAAGAATCTTGCTGATCATCCTGCTTCTCTGCCACGACTTGAAGCTAAACTGAGCCGGGCCCGCAGGCTTGCGGCAGGGGTGGTCATATCCGAGACGCAGGCTTCAGCGGAATCTCTGGTGTCCGTCTACAGGCCGCGTAAGCCCGGGCTGCCCATTTCCGCTCATCAGGTGGACAGGGAGCATGACTGGCAGAAGATGAGTCGGCAAAACCTGACCGAGGCACTGCGCCTGGCAGAAGAGATTCTGGAGGAACTTACTCTTCTTGAAGCTGAGAAAAAAGATGATCGCTGATCTCAATATCGGTATCCGTGGCCGACTGTTTGCGGCCTTTGGCATCGTTGTCGGTATGACGCTGACGGCTGCGGCCGTTGGCTGGATCGTCTTCACCCGGCTGGGTGACAATTTTGAACAGTTTGTGGCCAAAAACATCCCTGCGGTAACCCTCACCTCCCAGCTTGCCGAGAGCGGGACCACAATAATTGGCACGGCCCCGACCCTTGCCATGGTCATCAATGAGACGGAGCGGCAAAGGGTATGGGAGC
>JBDLID010000176.1:0-5590 GCA_039715055.1 Thermodesulfobacteriota bacterium
GGGAGTTGAGGGCGTCATTGCCCACGAGTATTTCCACAACTGGACCGGCAACCGGGTCACCTGCCGTGACTGGTTTCAGCTCAGCCTCAAGGAGGGGCTCACCGTATTCCGGGACCAGGAGTTCTCCGCTGATATGAATTCACGGCCGGTGCAGCGCATCGACGACGTCAAGGTCCTGCGCACCTACCAGTTCCGTGAAGATTCCGGCCCCATGGCCCATCCGGTACGGCCCGATTCCTATGTGGAGATCAACAATTTCTATACCGTAACCGTTTACAACAAGGGTGCCGAGGTCATCCGCATGATGCACACTCTCCTCGGCAGGGAAGGTTTTCGTCGCGGCATGGATCTCTACTTTGAACGTCATGACGGTTGTGCTGTGACCTGCGATGATTTTGTCGCTGCCATGGCCGACGGCTCCGGGGTCGACCTTGAACTATTCAAAAACTGGTACTCTCAATCCGGCACTCCCAGGCTGAAAGTCGAGGAGTCCTGGGATGAAGAAAAGAAAATCTACTCCTGCACCATTTACCAGTCCTGCCCGCCAACTCCAGGCCAGGATGAAAAGAAGCCCTTTCACATCCCTGTTGATATCGCTCTTCTTGGAGCGGATGGAAAGGAGTTGGAAAACAGCAGCTGGGTCCTGGAACTCAAAGGGGAACAGCTCACTTTCAGCCGCGGCGGGCTTGTTGCCAAGCCTCTTTTGTCAGTGCTTCGTTCATTTTCTGCACCGGTTATTGTTGAGTCCTATCATTCACGGGAGGAGCTTTGCTTCCTCATGGCCCATGATTCCGATCTTTTTAATCGATGGGAGGCGGCCAATCAGCTCAGTGAGACGATCATCCTGGAAGCCGCAGGAAAAATCAGCGAAGGGGAGATACCAGCCTTAGAACAGTCATTTGTCGAGGCTGTAAGGCTCATTCTTGTTGATGATGACAGTGACCCGGCTCTGCTGGCCCGGGCGTTGAGCATGCCCGCGGAAACGACGCTGGCACAGAAGATGGCAGTGATTGAACCTGCCCACCTCCACCTGGCGAGACAGTTTGTCCGCAAGCAGCTGGCACTGCAGCTGGAGACGGAATTTCTCGCCGTTTATGAAAAAAATAACCGTCCCGGTGAGTACAGTCTCAGCCCGGAAGAGATGGGCCGGCGCAGTCTGAAAAATAGTTGTCTCAGCGCGCTGATGGTGGAAGACTCCATGTGCGAGAGATACCGTGGAGTTGCCATGGCGCAGTACCGTTCGGCCAACAACATGACCGACCGGCTGGCTGCTTTTCTCTGTTTCATGAATGACCCCGGTGAAGAACGGAGCAGGGTAATCGATGATTTTTATAATCTTTTTAAAGATGACCCGCTTGTGATGGACAAGTGGCTGAGCCTTCAGGCCGGATCAAATCTTGCCGGCTGCCTGGAGGAAGTCAAGGCACTGGAACAGCACAAGATTTTTTCCATGGCCAACCCCAACAAGGTCAGGGCCCTGATTGGGGCCTTTGTCAGCACCAACCACTATCGCTTTCATGAAATAGACGGTTCCGGTTATCGGTTCCTGGGTGAGCGGATTCTCCAGCTGAACAAGACCAATCCCCAGATCGCCGCCCGTTTGGTGACGCCTTTTACCGCCTGGAGGCGATATGATGAAACCAGGCAGAAATTGATGCAGGGTGAGCTTGAGCGGATCGCCGGTGAAAAGGAGCTGTCTCCGGATGTCTATGAGCTGGTCCAGAAAAGCCTGAAAAGTTGAGTGGTAATGGTAAAAGGCTGAATATTGTCGGAGTCTCATGCTTCGCTTACCTGGGTTACGCTGCGCTTTTATACCCGATTCCGGGTGAACCCGACCTACTAACTGAGAAGTCTACGAACTAAAATTATTCATGAAGAACATTATTCTGATCGGTTTCATGGGAGTCGGCAAGGGCCGCACCGCTCGGGCGCTTGCGGAAATAACAGGACGCTACGCCCTGGACTGTGATGACCTTATAGAGAGTTACTGCAACCTCAAGGTGAAGAACATTTTTGGCCAGTTCGGTGAGAGTCGTTTTCGTCAACTGGAGAAAAAGACGGCAAAGTGGCTGGAAAGCTCTGTTGATAACGCAGTTGTGTCCACAGGAGGCGGTTTTTTTAAGGTTCCCAACATCAGAAAACTTGGCTGTATTGTCTATCTCCACAACGATTTTGATGATATCATTGAAAATATCACTGATCACCCCAACTCCGCCAAGAAGATCAAAAAACGGCCGCTGCTTCAGGACATGAAAGCTGCCAGAGATCTTTATGACGAAAGGCTGCCCCTTTATCGATCCATCGCTGATCTTGTGATTGACGTGGCATCAAAAGACAGTGAAGCGGTCGCCAAAGAGATTGCCAAAAAGATGAGGAAATGCGGGAAGCGTAAAATGAAAAAGTCATAACGGCCTATGACAATGTATTGAAGCCAGTTTATATACCATCTCTTAGAGGCTGCAATGAAATATTTCACCACCGGAAAGACCGTTACCTTCCTGCTTGTTTTGCTTCTGTTTTTCCCTGTAGTTTCCTCAAGCGTGGACCCGGACCTTTTTCGCCCCTATGTTGAAAAATCACCCCAGGGACGGATTGACTGGGATGAGGGTATCATCTATGGGGTGGGGCGAGGCTACCTCAAGCTCAATAAGGGGTCAAAAACACGGGCACTGAGGGCTGCGCAGACCATCGGTTATGGAAATGTTCTAAAACTTGCCGCCGGTGTCCATCTCGATGACCGTCATTATCTGGAGAGCCTCGGCTCCGGAACCGTCACCGTTGACATTCAGGGACTGGTGAAAACCACATCCCAGCCCACTATTTTTGTTGATGATCCACAGGATCCCTACTACGAGGTCACCATGGTCGCGCCTCTCAAGGGCGTCGAGGGGGTCACCGCCAAGGTGGTATCACAGCTTCGTGAGAAACCCCACCCCACCCTGAAACCACCGCCCCCTGTCCATAAGACGAAAAAACAACCCATTGAAGATGGTGAGGAGGCGTGGCTGGTCCTCGATGCCAGGCAGTTGATTGATGAGCAGTCCATCCGTCCCGCCCTCTTTCCAAAGATTGTCAGTCATGACAACAGTGAGATCTACAGTCTGGCAATGGTCAATGGCCAGGCCCTCGAGGAGCGAGGCATGGCCAGCTATGTCGTCTCTGAACAGGCGTTGGCGGAGGACGGCTCTCTCACCGGTGATGTTCTCAGGCGCCTTACGGCACTGATCGAGGTAGAGTCAGCACTTGCCCAGGACAGGAAAAAGCGAAAAAAAAGAAAGCGCTTCATCGTCAAGGAGGTCAAGGAAAGTCAGGGGCTCAACCGTACCAATCTCCTCATCAGCGGTGCGGATGCAGCGGCGCTCCAGCAGGAAGACAATGTCTCAAAGATCCTTGAAAACTGTCGGGTGATCATCATTGTTGCCGGACAGAGCGGTGGTATTGAAGGAAGCCTGCCGGTGAGGAGTTATGCCCTCTCGCTGCCATGACTGGTCACTCGACACTTGCCCGTTCACAACTCTTCACCAGCCTGATTGTCAGCCTTGTCATCTGTTGTCTCACCGGCTGGCTGGCCTATAGCGGAGGACTGAATCGGGTCGGTCTGCTTTTCTATGATTTTCACCTCCGACTCAAGCAGGACAACCAGTTGTCGAAATCGGTTGTCCTGGTGCAGATGGATTATCCGAGCAGTCAGGAACTTGGACGTGACAAGGGCGGCTGGTCGCGTGCCCATCTGAGTCGTGCCCTGGATAATCTCTGTACGGCAGGGGCCGAGGTCGTCGGGCTTGACCTGATCCTGGACCTTGCACACCCAGACGGTACAGTTGACAAACAGCTGACAGAGGCCATGGACCGCTGCAACAATGTGGTTCTGGCCCGGGTTGTCGCCGACGCCGATGGCGGGGAACGGCTTCCGCTTGAGAGTTTTGGCGACGTCATGATCGGTGACGGTTTCATAAACTTTGTTCCCGATGAAGACGGGGTCCTTCGCAAGCTTCGTTTTTTCAGCTCAAAAACGCTTGACGACGGAGGCCTAGAGCTCCTGCCATCGTTCAGTCTTGAGCTGGTACGCACCTTTCTCAACATTGAATACACCCTGGATTTTTTCAGTGACGATCATTTCCGTCTTGGTCCCGAAGACGGTGATCATCTCATCCTGCCGAACCCGGAGCTTCTCATTAATTACCAGGGGGATCAGTCTGTTTTTGTCGGTCTCAGTTATGCTGATGTGGTGCTTGGCCGCTTTGATCCGCTGCAGGTGAAAGGAAAGCTGGTCATCATTGGTACAAGCCTTGATTCGGACAAGGACCGTTTCACCACGCCGATAAGCAAGGTCCGGCATGACCCGAAGGATTATGGGGAGAAATTCGGCCATATTGTCAAGGGAACCCTTGGCGCAAAGGAGTTCGGTGTCACCTGTCATGCTCACGGCATTGAAACCATTCTCTCCAATCAATTCATCACGCCTCTTGACCCGTTGATCCGTATCGGACTGTTTGCAGCGGTGGTCATCTTCGGGCTCCTGTTCTATCATCACTCTATCCCCATGGTCGCAGAGGGCATTGCTTTCCTGGGTGTTGTCATCACCGTTTTTATCGCCTCCCACCTGCTCCTCACCCGGCAGCTGGTGTGGCTTGACTATTCACCGCTGCTCCTTGTTCTTCTCCTCCAGTTCATTGCCGGGGTCATGGTCCAGAAGGTTTTCAACAAGCGCCGTTCCGACCTGGTGACCTCTATTTTCGGCAAGTATGTTTCAAAGGATGTGGTCTCCGAGCTGGTGGCGGGCAATATCGATCTCTCAATGGAGGGTCGTCGTGAGGAGCTGACCATCCTTTTTTCCGACCTGCGCTCATTTACCACCATTGCCGAGAGATTGGGGCCGGCAAAGACCAGTCATCTGCTCAACCGATATTTCGGGGCCATGATTCCACTGGTCTTTCGCTACGGAGGGACCCTTGACAAGCTTATTGGCGATGCTGTGATGGCCATCTACGGCGCACCGCTGCCGTTGGAGAACCATGAAGAAAAAGCCGCCCATACAGCGCTTTCCATGGTAGAGGCCCTGGCGGAGATGAATGAAACAGCTGAAACCGATGACAATACACAGCTGAAAATGGGGATCGGCATCAACACCGGCATGGTGACGGTCGGCAATCTGGGCAGTCCTGACCATGTGGAATACACCGTCATCGGTGATGCGGTTAATCTCGCCTCACGTCTTGAGGGATTGACCAAGGTGTACGGGGTAAATATCCTGGTGACCGAATCCACCGCTGCCGGTCTTCAAGACCGTTTTTGCCTGCGCGAGCTCGATCTCGTCAGGGTCAAGGGAAAGCTGGAGCCCATTCGCCTCTATGAGTTGTGCGGACCGGTGGACAGTGTGAACGGGGATGAAGAACAGGTCACAACTCTTTTCGACCAGGGGCTCTCGGCCTATCGGCGCCGGGATTGGCAGCAGGCTGAGAAGCTGTTTTTGAAAATTAATAAAATAACAGAAGGTTACGCTCCTGCTGAACTTTATCTGAATCGAATCAAACAGCTTCGCCGCAATCCACCGGCTGATGACTGGAGCGGGGTGACTGTATTTACCGAA
>JBDLID010000177.1:0-5445 GCA_039715055.1 Thermodesulfobacteriota bacterium
AAAGGTTCCGACAAAGAGGGTCTTGCCGTCAACCACCATCGATTTGGCATGAATGGCGAAAATCGGTACCGATTTTTCCAGGGTTTCCAGCCGGTCGATCAGTTTTTTGCGAATCTGGGGGCGGGGTTTGAACTCATAGACCTTGATGCCAGCCTGCAGAACTTTTTTGCGCTGTTTACTGTAGCCGCTGAAGGCTTGAAGGTTGTCGGTTGCCGCCAGTGAGTTGGTGACGATATGGATGTCGACGCCCCTTTTCACCAGCCCTGCAAAAAAATCAATGGCCCCTTTGGGCATGATCAGATACGGCGACTGGATGACGATTCTTTCCCTGGCCTGTCCAAGAACCTCGATCAGTTCCCGGGTTGCCATACCGCCTCCTGCAAGCCCCTCCTTGCCCGGATTTTTTCCGGGAAGGTCATGGATGAAGCGGACCTTGTCCCAGACCAGCGCCTCAATCAGGCCGGGGATTTTTTCCGGGAGGTCAGCCAGGGCCTGCCGGACCTCGTCAGTAAAGTTGACAGGGTCGCTGGCGTAACGATGCAGGTCGCCATATACCTTTCTGATCTGCTGGCGGTTCAGGCCATTGTTCTGGCGAGCGAGAATCTCTTCCAGGGAAACGGCAATCGGGCTTTGCCAGAAGGTTTCAAAATTTTTTTTCATACCAGTGACCACCGGGCCGGCAAGAAAGATATCCCGATCACGGAAATTATACTGCCGGTTGTAGTCAAAGTACTCATCGGCCATGTTCCGGCCGCCGGTGATTGCCACTGTATTGTCAACAATCAGGGCCTTGTCATGCATGCGCTGGTTAAACGATCGGAAATCGGTCACCATGTGATAGAGTCGTTTAAGTCTTGAAACACCGACCGAGTGCTTGGGGTTGTAGATCTTGATTTCGATATTGGGGTGGGCACCAAGGGCGAGCATGGAGTGGTCCGGCGCATCAATCATCAGATCATCGACGATGACCCGCACCCGTACCCCTCGCTCGGCAGCCCTCAGCAGGAAATCCGCGGCAAGAATGCCGATATTGTCCGTGGACCAGATGAAGTACTGGACATCAATGGTCTGCTCGGCGTGGTCGGTCAGCCAGGCCCGGGCCAGCAGCGACTCCTCTCCCTTTTCGAGCAGAATTGTGCCGCTCAGGCCCCTGTTCTCAGCCAGCTGAGCCTGTACAACCTGTGAGAGAGTTATCTGGGGTTGTTCGCCCAATGCCGGTCCGGGAGTGAAGAGCCAGACGATGAGTATTACCTGGCAGAGACCAGCGATGTACCTGAGGGTGTGAAAAATTATTTCACCCCTCAACCGCCTGCTCCCTGGTGGCGAAGACTTTGAACATCTTTTCAAAACCGGACATCTTGAAGACCTCTTCCACCATGCCCTGAAGACCGCAGAAAACAATATCGCCGTCATGCACACGCAGCTTTTTGGCTGAAATGAGAATGGAGCGTAAACCGGCTGAACTGATGTAATCAACTCCGCTCATGTCAACGATCATATCGGTCTCTCCCTGGGCCAGCCAGTCGGAGCAGTTGGATTCAAACTTACCGGCAGTATTGGCATCAAGCCGTCCCGCCACATCAACGATGAAGAGTTTACCTTCTTTGGTGGTTGTGCATTCCATATTTTCCTCCCTGAATTATCTCTGTTCTCCTGTGTAGCGGACTCCGAGCATGGTGATGTCGTCTGACTGTTCGGCTCTGCCTGCAAATGTTGCGACCGAGCCGGCTACCGTCTGGATCAGTTCCTGCGAACTGTTATACTGCTTTTCGTTGACAAGGTTGAGCAGCTTTTTATCCGAGTAGAGTTCTTCGTCTTCATTCATCGCCTCTGTCACCCCGTCTGTATAGAGAAAGACCATGTCGTTGGGCTCAAGCGTCATCTTCACCGTTGAATAGCCCATCCCCTCCATGGCGCCTGCCACAGGTTCATGAAGAGAGGGGAGGAACTCCCCTTTTGCCGAGCTGATGACCAGTGGCGGGTTATGGCCGGCGCTGGCGTAGGAGAGTTCACCGCTGCGGGTATCGAGGATGGCCAGAAAGAGGGTGACGAACATGCACGCTTCATTGTCCTCGGCAAGATCATTGTTCACCTTTTCAAGGATCTGCCCCGGCTTGAACCCTTCGGTGGCAACCGTTTTGAGCAGTGTCTTGGTCACGGCCATGAGAAAGGCGGCAGGCACCCCTTTGCCCGATACATCACCAATGAGAAAGCAGAACTGGTTTTCATCAATGAAAAAGAAGTCGTAGAGGTCGCCGCCGACCTCTCTTGCCGGGACCAGGCTGGCAAAGATGTCAAATTCCACTCGATCTGGAAAAGGGGGAAACGTCTTGGGCAGGATACCCATCTGGATGTCATGGGCAATGCGCAGCTCCGACTCGATGCGCTCTTTTTCAGTCGTTGTTCGTTTCAGATTTTCGATGTAGCTCTGCAGCGATTCCTGCATCTGGCCAAAGGATTCGGTGAGCTGGCCGATTTCGTCCTTTGACACTGGTGCAGGAAGTTCTGCATGGAGGTTGCCGTCGGCGATTTCCATGGCTCCTTTTGAGAGTTTACCTAAAGGACTGATCATGCGCCGGACGCTTGCGCTGATAACCAGGGTGAAGATGACAAACCCGAGGAGCCCTGTGATCAGGCTGCTGCGAGTCAAAGCCCTGGTGTCGCGAAGAACCTCGTCCACCGGAAAGAGGAAGGCCAGCGACCAGCCGTCAAGGGGCAGGGGCATGTGGAGGAGGAAGCTGGGCCGATGGTCGCGGACACTGTCCCGCTGAATAAATCCGGTCCGGCCGCTGATCATGTCCCGGCCGATCCGCCACAGTTCTTCATCGCCCAGTTCCTCAGCAAGTGAAAATATGGTCTCATTGAACATCAGCTCTCCCACGGGATGATAGATAAAAGTCCCGTTGCGGCTGATCATGGCGGCATAGCCACTGTCGTAGAGTTTGATTGACGAGATGAGCTCCTGCAGCCAGTCCAGGGAAATATCGGCCCGGATAACGCCTGCAAAAATGTGGGCCTTGCCCTGGCGACGGTAGAAGGGGACCGCATAGCTTGCGATCAGTGCTTCGCAGCCGTCATGGTCAAAGTAGGGCTCGGTCCACACCGCATGGCCAAGCTCCCGGGGGAGCTGATACCAGTCCTTGTAAAAGTATCGATAATCACTGGAGCCGAGCTGGGTGACAGCCATTTCTCCATCTTTTCGATAACTGTATGGTGCGAAAAAGAGTTTGTCCCGGCTATGAACAAAAGGCTCAAAGGCTATGGCCATACCAAAGAGTCGAGGGTTGTTGCTGACCACATGATGGGTCAGGTTCTCCAACTTGATTCCGGAGATGTCCGCATCTTCCAGGACCAGACCGATATTGTCACCGCTCTGTTCAATGGGCTTGATCAGGGAGGCGAGAAGGTTGGCCACCTCGCGACCGCGGATATGACTGTTTTCTTCCGCCTGCTCAATGATCAGCGAGCGGGAGAAAAGGTAGGTGGTGGTGAGGACTGCCCCCAGGATCAGGGTGGAAAAAGCAAGAACCAGCAGGGCCAGCTTGAAGGTGAGGCTGTTTCTGGTCATCACCTCGCCCCCCTGTAAAAGTCGTCATATTCCACCGGGTCATAGATAACGCCCTGGCTGAGAAGGTGGCTCACGACCTTTTCAAAGGTTTTCTGCTCGAGGGTGGTTCCCAGGTCTTGTTGGAGAGCGACTGCTAAAACATCTTTCATACGGACCAGCATCCAGCGCTGATGGGCCCTGCTCACAGGCAGGTTGGCCTCGGCCATGCGGCGGGCCACAATGTCAAGAGTCTCTTCCGGGTGGTCAAAGGCGTATTGCCAGCCCTCACGGGTTGCGTCAATCAGGGCTGCCGCCGCCTCCGGTTTTTTCTGCAGGGTGGTTTCCAGGCAGTAGATGCCGTCTTCCGGAAAATCAAAGGGGGTGTCTTTGAAAAAAAACGTCTGCAGCTCCTCCCGGCGCAGTCCGGCTGAGAGGATGGAGTGGTATTCGTTGTACCACATGGCGCTGGTGGCCGACACCGCACCGCGCAGGAAGAGATCCATGGACTGCTCGAGAAACACAACTTTGACATCTATACCTGTCTCTTCAAAGAGGAGGCGTGGCTGGATCTGGAATTCATTGGCCCACAGGGAGACTTTTTTTCCATCAAGGTCTTTGATTTCGGTCATATCTCCCGACCTGGTCACAAGCATCAGGCTGGAGTGGTGGATGAACTGGCCGACGTTGACCAAGGGGATGCCCGCATCCCGCCGTTCCAGGGCGGTGGCAAGGAACAGGGAACCGAAATCGGCTCGGCCAGTGGCCAGATAGTCGGAAACGATTCTATCCGGACCTCCGGGGAGGATGGTGAGATCAAGCCCCCTGGCCCGATAAAAGCCTTTTTCTTCAGCAACAAAATAACCTGCAAACTGGGCCTGCGGACTCCACTGAAGGATGAGGCTGGCCTTCATCTGTTCCAGTTCGGCGGCCGGGGCGGCCGTCGGAACAACAAAGAACCCGAGGAGGAGAAAAATGATCGGTCTGAGTTTTTTTATCATGCCGAACGAAGTGGACGAGTGTTGGTGCATCTACTCTAGTTCTGGCTGGAAACGGCCAGTCGAAGACCCAGGCCGATGAGCAGTGCGCCGGTGACCCGTTCTAGCCAGTGGCCCAGTCGCTGGAAGTTTTGGCGGATTTTCCGGTGGCCGAAAAAAAGTGAGACCCCGCAGAACCAGGCGGCGGTAGCCACGGCCATGTAGAGTCCGTAAAAGGCCTGCACCGAACGGGGCGTTTCCGGCTTGATGATCACCGTGAACAGGGAGAGGAAGAAGAGGGTGGCCTTGGGGTTGAGTCCGTTGGTCAGCAGTCCGGTCCAGAAGGCCCGCCGCCTGGTCGGGGCGGCAACCTGCTCTTTGTCGTCCAGGACTCCACCGGCCATGGGGCGTGCCCGCAATGACTTGAAACCGATATAGATGAGATAGAGTCCGCCAAGCAGTTTCATGATGGTGAATGCCATGACGGACTGGGAGATGATCAACCCGATGCCGAGCAGGGAATAGGCGGTGTGGATGAGAATGCCGAATCCGACGCCAAAACTTGACCAGATGGCGGTACGCTTGCCATGGACCAGGGACTGGCGGACGATGATGGCAAAGTCCGGTCCCGGGCTGGCCACGGCAAAGAGGTGGACCAGGGCGATGGTGATGAATTCGGAGAGGTCGATGGCGCTGAGCATGCTGCTTTTTGAGGCTGGAGAAGATCTTTTATTGTTTAATTTGGTTACTCTACCAGTATTGGAGGGTGGCTGCCAGGCTTAAACCATTGGAGCGGAAAGAGTTGCCGTAAGAGGAGAACTCCAGTTGTAACTATTCAGCGTAAAACTGGGTGCGTCCCTAAGCAGGGAACTGTAACTGTTCAGCAGGGCCCGCAGTGTGGTCAAGCAGGCTGACGAAGCGTAC
>JBDLID010000178.1:0-5422 GCA_039715055.1 Thermodesulfobacteriota bacterium
TGGGCAGCCTTTGCCGGTCAATTTTGCCGTTGCGGTTCAGCGGCAGTTCATCCATCTGCATGAAAAACGAGGGCACCATATAGTCCGGCAGCTCCGATACCAGTATCTTTTTCAGATCATCTTTCTCAACCCTTTTGTGCGCTTCATAGTAGGCACAAAGTGATTTGTCCCCGCCCTCCTGATTTTCAATGGGGGTCACAACGCTGTTTTCAATGTCAGGGTGGCGGTTCAGCCGCTCCTCAATCTCGCCCGGTTCAATACGATACCCCCTGATTTTTACCTGAAAATCCCTGCGGCCGATAAAATCGATATTGCCGTCCGGCAGAATACGGGCCATGTCACCGGTCCTGTACATACGGCCCTGCGGGTCAAACGGATCCTCAATGAATTTTTCCGCGGTAAGATCGGCCCGGTTCAGGTAGCCGCGTGCCACACCGGTGCCACCGATGCAGAGTTCACCGGGTAAGCCGATGGGGCGCAGCTGGTTGTTTCTGCCAAGCACATAGACCCGGGTATTGGCAATGGGAGCACCGACAGGAACCCTTTCATACTGCTTTGTGACGCTCAGGGCGGTGGAGGCCATACACGTTTCAGAAGGCCCGTATTCGTTGATCAGCCGAAAGTTGCCGATCCGGTAACTGGTCAGCCGGTCGCCCCCGACCACGATCCTTTTCAGGCTCTGGTTATCGACGACCCGCATGAACTGCTCGGCAAAACGGGTGGGCAGGTGGGCGTGGGTAATCATATTGGCTGTAAAATATTCGTTGAGGGTGAAGGGATCTCGGCGCGTCTCCTCGGGGATAATATGCAGACTTGCTCCTGCAGTCAGGGGAGCGAAAACCTGGACCACGGAGACATCAAAGCTGAACGCCGCAAACTCGGCACAGTTCTCATCCTCGCTGATCCCGTTAAAACGGATATACCAGTCAATGAAATTTACCATCGCCCGGTGCTCAATCATGACCCCCTTGGGTGTCCCTGTTGAACCGGAGGTAAAGATGATGTAAGCGAGGTTGTCTTGGTCAATCGTCTGCGACGGATTCTCGGCAGACAGTTCCCCTGGCAGATCGTCAAGACGGATCTTTTCCCCGGCAAACTGAAACTCTTCCACCCCTCTGCTGCTGCCGGCAATGAGCGGGGTTTTTGTATCTTCAAGGATAAAACTGATCCGCTCCTCAGGGTAGCCTGGGTCGATCCCCACATAGGCGGCTCCAGCCTTCAGAGCCCCCATCATGCCGACTACCGCCTCGGCTGAACGATCAGCGACCACACCGATTATGGTGTCTCTGGCCATTGATCGCTGCAGGAGCAGTGAAGCAAAACGGTTGGCCCGTTCATTGAGCTCACGGTAACTCAAGCGGGCACCTTCTGCCACCAGCGCAACGGCATCCGGAAAACGGGCCGCATTTTTTTCAAATGCGCGGGACACGGACGGCCATGCAGGAGGGGTGGTGACGGTATCGTTGATGGTGTAGCGGAGAAAATTCTTCTCGTCAGGATGGAGCATTTCAATATCGCCAAGGCAAAGGTCGGGGTTGGCGGCAACCATTGCGGCGATCCGCAGGAAGTGGTTGGCCATTCGCTGCACCGTATCATGCTCAAAGAGGCTGGAGCGGTACTCAAGATGAAAAAACAGCTGAGTCCCGTCACTGTCTTTGATCTCCATCTCTTCAGCTGCAAAGCTCAAGTCAAATTTAGCGGTTGCGCTGTTAAAGAGCTTGAGCCGGGCCTCTACCCCGCCATCAAGCTCAAGCTCTCTCTGCTCCATATTACGAAGGACAAAGTTGACATCAAAGAGCGGATTTTGTCCCGGACCTCGATTGATGCCGAGCTTTTCATACAACAGGTCAATGGGGTATGCCTCATGGTCAAGAACCTGGAGCATCATGTCGCGAACCTCGGCCAGCAGCCCTGAAAAGGCCTTGTCACCGGCAGGCCGTACCCTGACCGGCAGGGTGTTGACGAACATCCCCATCATCTCCTCGGTGCCGGGAACAAAACGACCGGCGGTCGTCGTCCCCAGAACCAGGTCATCCTTTTCAGTATAGTTGCCGACGAGAACCGCCAGAACCGCCAGCAGTACATGGTGAAGGGTCGCCCCCTGCTCCCGGCCCGCCGCCTTGAGGTGACCGGTCAGTTCCGGATCGAGAACAAACTCAAACAGTCCACCCTTAAAATCCGCCTGGGGCGGCCGTGGATGATCGGTAGGCAGCTCAACTTCAGGGGGCTGGTCAAAGGTCTCCTCCCAGAAGCGGCCGCTTTCTCCAAGCTTTTCTTCACTGCTGTTTTCCTTGTTCCAGACACCATAGTCCTTGAACTGCACCTGCGGAGCTTCCTCATGAACACCGTTATAACAGTCGGAGAGGTGGCCCATGAACAGGCCCACGGAAACACCATCAGAGATGATGTGGTGGATGTCAATGAGCAGGACATGGTGATCAACGGCCAGCCTGACCAGCTTCACCCGGAACAGCGGCGGCCTGTCCAGCCTGAACGGTCGGATGAATTCGGCCCCCAGGCTGTCAATGTCGTCTGCTGAACCTTCGCCGTACTCCATCTTGACATAGACTTCATCATGCACCCGCTGCATAGGTTGCCCGTCGGCAACCTCAAACGATGTCCTCAGTACGGCAAATCTTTCAACCAGGTCATGGAGAGCATCGGCCAGACGTTTCGGGTCGACTGCGCCGCGCAGTTCAATCTGAAACGGCATGTTGTAGGTCGTGGACGCATCCTTGAAACAGCTGAGGATGTAGAGCTGCTTCTGGGATACGGTTGCCGGATAGAACTCAGCCTCCGGTGCCGCCGTGATCTCGGCCCGTCTCTTTTGGCCGAGGCTCTCGATGAGCCTCCCCTGCTCCTTGAGGGTTGCCGCCTTGAACAGGTCGGTCACCGATGGTGACACTTCAAGCTCCTGCTCGATGGTCACCTGCAGAGAGACGGTTTTCAGCGAATCGCCGCCGATATTGAAAAAATTGTCATTGCGGCCGATCTTCTCATGTTTGAGGAGTGTCCCCCAGATACGGGCCAGATGAAGTTCGGCCTCGGTCTCCGGCTCGACAAACATCTCCTGATGAGGCTCCTCCAGAGTTGGTTCAGGCAGCTGCTTCCTGTCAATCTTGCCGTTGGGCGTAACCGGCAGCCTGTCAAGCTGCACCAGGTGCGACGGAACCATGAACTGCGGCAGGCTCTCGCCGATGGCCGCCGCAAGATCCTCTACAGCCAGCCGCTCGCCGGCGACAAAATAGCCGCAGAGGTAGAGTCTTCCCCCTTCATCCTTGAGGTCCACTACCGCGGCTTCGCTGATGTTATCCAGTGCCAGCATCGCCTGCTCGATCTCACCGAGCTCCACCCGGTAACCGCGCAGCTTGACCTGCCGATCCATACGTCCGAGGTAAACCAGGTTGCCGTCCGGCCGCCAGTAGGCCAGGTCATTGGTTCGGTACATCCGCTCGTCGCAGTCCAGGGGGCTGACGCCAAAGGCCTCTGCTGTTTTTTCCGGCCGGTTCAGGTAGCCCCTTGCAACCGAAACCCCGCAGATACAGAGCTCACCGGGTACGCCCACCGGCTGCAGATTGCCGAAACGGTCCAGCACCAGTGTTTTGTAGTTGGTCGCCGGCCTGCCGATGGGAATGTTGTCCTCCAGTTCCGTGACCGGATAGCTGGAGGACATGACCGTGCACTCGGTGGGACCATAGCCGTTGACCAGCTGATAGTTTCGTTTCTTATATGAACGAAGCTTTTCTCCACCGACAATCAGGGTCCTCAGGGAACGGTTGTCAAGCAGGTCCATGAACTGCTCACCCAGCTGGGTTGTGAAGAGGCCGAAGGTGATTTTGTTTGATTCATAATATTCATTCAGCGCTGACAGAGAGAGACGCAGTTCTTCACCAATGATATGGAGCGTGGCGCCGCTGCAGAGGCAGGGATATATCTCCAGATTGGAGGCGTCAAAACTGAAGCTGGCATGCTTGGCCACACCGTCGGCCTCTGTCAGCTTCAGGTCGTCAATATTGGTGAAGATGAAGTTGGACATGGATTTATGTTCGATCATCACCCCTTTCGGCTTTCCTGTGGAGCCCGAGGTGTAGATCAGGACCGCCATGTCATCTTCTGTTGCTATTGGATCAAGATCATCTTCGTCTCCCTCAAAAAGAGTGGGCGAATCAAGAGCCAGAACCCGGGTGGCAAAGTCAACCTTGGCGACAAGATGCTGCTGGGCGAGCAGGACCGGGGCACCGGAATCCTCCAGCATGAACTCCACCCGGTCCAGCGGATACTTTTCATCGATGGGCATGAACGCCCCGCCGGCCTTGAGGATGGCCAGTTGGCCGATAATCAGTTCAAGACAGCGCTCGCCCCACAGGCCGACCACTGAATCACGCACCACTCCCATGGACCTCAACTTGCGCGCCAGCTGGTTGGCCCTGCTGTTCATCTCCCGGTAGCTGATTTTACGATCCCGGTAGACAACTGCTGTCTTGTCCGGACTGCGCCGGACCTGCTGCTCTACCCAGACGTGTATCGGCTGACCAGCGGGGTGTCGGTCAGTTGAACTGTTGAATCCATTTACGATCTGGTTCTGTTCCCGGTCACTGATCATCCTCAATTTACTGAGAGGTTGCGCCGGTGTTGAGATACCATCCATCAGGAGATTGACGACATGATTGAGAAGAAGATCGACCTCGCTGCGATCAAAGACAGACGATGCGTAACTGCAGTAAAAGGTTATCGGTGACGCTTTTTCATCTCCTGTAACATCGTATGAGAGATAGACGGTGAGCTTTGAAAGAGACTGGGAAGGGGGCACAAAATCAAAACGATAACCCTCCGGCAGCTCCGGTCGAACAAACTGGACCAGCGAAACAGGCATGAGGTCCGGGGCATCCCCCTGGCTCTCGCGTAACTCCTTGATCAGGAGATCATAGGGGTATCGCTGATGAGTCAGGGCCTCCTTGACACTTGTCCGCACATCACCCAGAAGATCGGAAAAACTCCGCTCCAGCTCACCCTGGAGTCGAAAGGGGATGGTTGAGACGAACATTCCGGTCACCGAATCCGGCACCCGGCCATTGGCCCGGTTAAAGCTGGCAGAACCGATGGAGATATCCGTCTTGCCCGAACGACGTGCCAGGCAGGTGTAGAGAACCGCGAGAAAGACCCGAAAGGGTGACTGATCCTTGTCTCTGCAGAATGAAAAAATCCTGCGGTTACGGTCATCATCGAGCTGCAGCCTGAACATTTCATGCTCCAGATCCTCCGTGGTGGTTCGTGGCACAAGTTCGACCATTTCAGGCGCAGTTTTAAAGTGGTTGAGCCAGTAGTCTTTATCCTCTTCAAAATCCCCGCTGTCCAGGTAGTCCTGCTCCAGTGAGATGGTATCAAGGAAACCGGCCTGATTATCGCCGGCAACGATCACCTG
>JBDLID010000179.1:0-5364 GCA_039715055.1 Thermodesulfobacteriota bacterium
TGAGTCAGTGATGGACTTTTTACGAGTCCATCAAATTTCTATCTGTCCGCTTTTTAAGGCCTCAAGCACTTCGGCTTTAGGTCCGTCCGCAATGATCTTGCCGCCGTCAATGACGATTAACCGTTCCACCAGGGCCAATAGCGAGGCACGGTGGGTGATAAGAAGCAGTGTCTTTTTCTTCAGGATTCGTCCCAACTGGCCACGAAGATTGGATTCGGTCTTGGCATCCATGGAGCTGGACGGTTCATCAAGCACCATAATAGGCGGGTCAAGAAGCACGGCTCTTGCCATGGCAATGGTCTGGCGCTGGCCGCCGGAGAGTGCCCGGCCGTTTTCCCCCACCTCCATATCGTATCCTTTGGGATGTTTTTCGACAAAACCGGCGACTCCGCTCAGTCGGGCGGCCCGGATGATATCGCTGTCTTCGGCATCATTTGCGCCAAGGGTGATGTTGTCGCGGACCGATCCGCGAAACAGGGTGACGTCCTGGGGGACGCAGCCTATGTAGCGGCGAATCTCGGCCGGATCGATCTGGCGGATGTCGGTGCCGTCCATGGCCACCATGCCGCTTTTTGGCTCGTAGAGGCCGAGCAGCAGTTTACCAAGGGTAGTTTTACCGGAGCCGATGGGGCCGATGACAGCGACTTTTTCACCGGGCTGAATGATGAGGTTAATGTCTTTGAGGGCTGGTGAGGTCTGCTCAGGATAACTGAACGAGACATCTTTGAGTTCGATCTTGCCGTCAAAGCGGGTGCGATGAAGAAATGTCTTGTTGGGCGGCCGCTCCACCGGCATCTCCATGATTTTTTTAAGTGTGGTAAGGGCGGTCTTGACCCGGTGAAAGCGGGCAGCCAGGCTGACCACCTGGGTCATCGGGCCGATGGCCTGACGGGTGAGGATAACCACGGCAATGAGCCCGCCCTGGGACATCTGGCCGTTGGAAATAAGGTAGACACCGGCAATCACCACCGCCACGACGGTCACCGACTGGACAAAGGCAGCCACATGGTTGACCGACGAGGAGAGAAAACGGGAGCGGGAGCTCCACTGGGAGATGTGGCTGACCGACTCCTCCCAGCTGCGCTGGATCTGGCTCTCGGCACCGAGCATTTTGATGGTTTCGATACCGGATAATCCTTCAACCAGGATGGCGTTTTTCTGAGCCGAGGCGTGAAATGATTTCTCCACCGCCTTTTTCAGGGGAAACTGGATAAAAAAGGCATAGAGAATAAGTGTCACAATGGCGACAAGATGAACAATAACCGAGGCACCGCCTATGTACCAGATGGCAAGTAGACCGAGGACGACAAAGGGCAGGTCAATGATGGCGGTGATGGAAAAGGAGGTAATGAAGTCTTTGATGGTATCAAACTGCTGCAGGTTTTTTGAAAATGAGCCCGTTGACTTGGGGCGAACCTCCATGCGCAACCCGAGTACCTTTTCAAAGAGAAGTGCCGATATCTTGAGGTTGGCCTTTTTACCCGCCTCGTCGATAAAGTAGCCGCGCAGGCCGCGCATCAACAGGGAAAAAAGATAGATAACACCAATGCCGATGGCCAGCACCCAGAGGGTGTCAAAGGCGCTGTTGGGGATGACCCGGTCGTAGACGTTGAGAATGAAAAAGGGTGTTGCCAGCCCCAGGGCGTTAATCAGAAAGGAGGCCATCAGGACATCGCGATAAATCCGCCAGGAAGAAAAAAGTGTACCCCAGAACCAGTTGCCGTTTTTGCTGGAGCGTTCGGCGATTGAATCCTTACGGTCTCGATAGCGTGGGTGAACAAAGATCGAATAGCCGGTGTAGCTCTTTTCCATAACCGACATCGGAATCTCTTCCTTGCCCATGCCGGTCTCGGGCAGCAGTACGGTGAGTGTGTTGTTCTTCTGGTTGATGGCCAGGAGGATGCAGGCCCGCTGCTCATCGAGAAGCAGGATGGTGGGCAGCTCCAGGTTGGTCATTTTGGCCAGCGGCCGGTTAAGTACCCTGGAGGAGAGCCCGGCCCTGTGGGCGGCACGAGCCGTGAGCTGAACAGTGAGGCGGTTGCCAACGAGCGGCAGCCCGGCGCGAATGGCGGTCTTTGACACCGGGTGGCCGTGAAGTTTGGAGAGCTGGGCCAGACAGTCGGTCAGCGGATCATCAATGGTATCGGTATCGCTGCCGAGATCCCATTTTTTTTCGGCCTTGGTGATGATCTTTTTTGCCATGGTTTGTATTGCCCTCTTCTGACCACTGCAGGCCACCTTGAAGAAATCGAAGGAAATCGCTAATTATTCAAGGCACCCTGTAATGGATTTCGACAATAGAATTGTTTTTTGAATGCTGAGTGATACTGTTTCTTATCGTTGGAATTCTCCCAGGAAAAACAATGTGATTCACACCTTTAATTCTAAATTGAATCATATTTCCCAGGCCATAGTCAACCATCAAAAAAATAAAAATTTGAAATAGTTACTGTAAATAAACGTCGGGAGTTAAACTTGTCTTGACGAACCGGTCATGAAGTATAACAGTATTTTGTTAACTCCTGGCGATTTGCAATGTGCCGGGAGCGGAGCGGAGGGGAGAACCGTTTCGACCAGTTTAACAGGAGGTTATTTCACAGATGAAGGTCAACAGAACAGAGATGGAGAGACTGTTTTTTGTCTCAACCGCACTTGTATTCTTTTTTTCAATATTTGTTTCACCTGCTATTGCGGACGACTCCGGCAGCCAACCGTTTCACCCGGCAAAGGGTTTTGCCCATGTGGTAAAAAAGGCGGGACCGGCGGTTGTCCATGTCCGGGTTGAAAAGTCCATGGGCCGGCAGCCCAGGATGCCCAACGACTCCAACCATTTTTTTGAAGAGCCTTTTTTTGAACATTTCTTTGGTCCCCGCTTCCGCCAGCCCGAACGGGAGCGTCGTTCGCCCCATCGCTTTAAACAGCGTGGTGCAGGATCGGGTTTTATCATTGGTGAGGAAGGCTATATTCTCACCAACAATCATGTGGTGGAAGGTGCCGATGTGATCACCGTCCGTCTCGCCGATGAGCGGGAGTTCAAGGCCAAAATTGTTGGTACCGACCCCCAGTCCGATGTGGCAGTGATCAAGATCGACGGTAAGGATCTGCCGGTTCTGCCCCTGGGTGACTCGAACAAAATCGAGGTTGGCGAGTGGGTAATTGCCATCGGCAGCCCCTTTGAACTCAGTCAGTCAGTGACCGTCGGTGTGGTCAGTGCCAAAGGACGCAGCCGGATGGGCATCAATGACTATGAAAATTTCATCCAGACCGATGCGGCGATTAACCCCGGTAATTCGGGTGGGCCGCTGCTCAACACCAGCGGTGAGGCAGTGGGGATCAATACCGCTATTTTTTCCCGCAGCGGTGGAAACATGGGAATCGGTTTTGCCATCCCCATTAACATGGCGAAAAATATCGAAAAGCAGCTCAAGAGCAACGGCAAGGTTACCCGCGGCTGGCTTGGTGTGGTAATCCAGGACGTTACCGAGGCCCTGGCCCGATCATTTGGGTTGGAACAGGCTGAGGGCATCCTGGTTGCCGAGGTGGCTGAGGATTCTCCTGCTGCAAGAGGCGGCCTGAGTCAGGGGGATGTCATTGTCGGTCTTGATGGTGTTCAGGTAAAGGGAGTGGACGAGCTGCGTAACAAGGTGGCAATGATCACTCCCGGCACCACGGTGGCGGTGACCGTTATCCGTGACCGCTCCAAAAAGGAGATCAAGGTCAAAATAGGTGAACAGCCTTCAGATATGGGCGGGTTCAAGCCAGGTGCAGAGCCTTCCATGCTCGAGGAGCTGGGCATCTCACTGCAGAATCTGACTCCGGAACTGGCCAAGCGCTTCGGTTATCAGAACAGGGAGGGGGTACTGGTGGCAAGTGTTGAGCCATCCAGTCCGGCTGCCGGTGTCGGGCTCCGCTCTGGACAGTTGATCGAGGAGGTCAACAAACACAGGGTGAGCAACCTTGGCGAACTCTCCAAAGTCATTGAAAAGGAGAGGGCCAGCGGTGAGCTCCTGCTTCGTGTACGCTCCGGGCGCATGGTCCAGTATATTGTTCTGGAACTTAATTAGCTGATGCCTGCCCATAAATGGACCTTTCGCCCGATCTCTACGTCATGCTCAAAAAATAATGCTTGGAATATCAAACATATGCCTGCGCTTATTGTTTTCGCAGTCCTTGATATCAACCAAAATGACCTGTTTCTGGACAGACACTATTTATCCGGAAATTTTTAATTTCCGGATAAATAGCGAATAAGTCCTACTTTGGGTGATTATAAATTTTACCGGGGAAGCGACTGCAACGGTCGTTTCCCCGTTCTATCTTGACCAATATGCTGGAACACCTCATTGGGTCCGAATTTCATAATGTCCGTCTCGATAAGTTCATCAGAAAGCAGTATCCGCTGCTGCCCAAATCGGGTCTTTTTAAACTGATCCGCAAGGGCAGAATCAAGGTCAACAACAAAAAACAGACGCAAAATTACCGCCTTCTGGAAGGTGATGTTGTCAGGATATGGGCGATAATGCCTGAAAACAAATCCCCTTCGCTGGTCCAGCTGAACTCTTCTCAAAAAGAGATGATCCGCAGGGCCATCGTCTACCAGGACAAGGAACTGCTCATTTTCAACAAGCCGGCCGGGTTGGTGATGTATCGCGGATCAGGCCATGACTACGGCCTCAATGAGATGGTCGCTGCTTACCTGGAAAATAAAGATTTTACCTTTGTCAACCGTATTGACAAACCAACCTCGGGCCTGGTGCTTGGTGCAAAAAACCTGGTGGTTACCCGGAAACTCTCGGAACTTATCCGCACCCGTGAGGTGGAGAAGTATTACGCAGTTGTGGTGGATGGCGAGGTGCAGCGCGACCGCTTCAGTCTTGAATCTCACCTGAAAAAGGGTGAGAAGAAAGTGAGTGAAGCAGCTTCGGATGAAAAGGGGAGCCGACTGGCAATTGCTGATTTTACGGTGGAGAGACGTGGTCACGGCCGAACTCTTCTCACAGCCAGGCTTCACACCGGCCGAACCCATCAGCTCCGTGTTCAGCTGGCCCAGGCTGGCCACCCCATTGTCGGTGATCATAAATATGGCAGGGGAGGGGGAGGAGAGATGCTGCTTTTTTCCCGTAGACTTGTCGTTGAAGCCTATGGCATCGATATTGAGCTTGACCTGCCTAAAGCGTTTCTCGCCGCCTTGACTCCTTGAATATTGACAGCAGCAGGTTCAGTAGCAGGTAGGTTGGGTAGAACAAAGTGAAACCCAACACCAGAGCCAACAATAGGCAGTGAAGTATCTCCTGTTGTTGGGTTGCGCTCCGCTTAACCCAACCTACGATCTACGATTTTTTGCCTGCAGCAGTGCTGAACAGG
>JBDLID010000180.1:0-5359 GCA_039715055.1 Thermodesulfobacteriota bacterium
GGGCAAACGGGCATTTATGGTTCCCGTAACGCTACCCGTAAAGGTTTTGCCTCTCAACTGATCAGTGACGGTGAGGGATGGATGGATATGCTGCAAAGTAGAAACCAGACGTCACACACCTATAACGAGGAAACAGCTGAGGAAATTTCCAGTGCCGTGATTAACCGCTACTACCAATTGTTCATCCAGTTAAAAGAAAAAATGAATGGACTCCTTGACGAAGAAAAGCAAAATACTCAATGATCTCTTCAACCACACCGCTATTTGGGCTAACAATGGAAATAATCCGCAAGATCAATGGGGTTTTCGCCGGCCATCCAAATATTGTTTGTGTTATCCTGTACGGTTCACGCGCCAAAGGCAATTACACTACAGGATCGGACATTGACCTGACTCTGGAAGGGGCTGGAATCAAACTAGAGCAGCTCAATTCCATCAATAACGAACTGGATGACCTGCTTCTCCCCTACACCTTTGACATTTCCATCTTTCAGCAAATATCAAACCCGGATCTACTTGATCACATCAAGCGAGTGGGGAAAGTATTTTACAAGAGAGAAGATTGAGAAGCGGCCCCTCCTCTACCAGTAAGTATCTCAGGATTCATGTAAAGGCCTGGCGAGTGCAAGGTCTAACCCAACCTCTTTAAGTTCTCTCTATGACGGATCGGCCTTACCGATTAGTCCGCAGAGCTCATCGGCCATCTGATCGATGAGCTCTGCATCCTCCCCTTCCACCATCACCCGGATCACCGACTCGGTGCCTGAGGCGCGGACGAGAATCCGGCCTGTACTTCCGAGCTTTTTTTCCATTTTAGTAAGCGTCTGTGGAAAATCAGGCACTTGGTTGACATCAATCTTTGTGGAGGTGCGGACATTTTTCAGCACCTGGGGGTAGCTCTCCATGACAGTGGCGAGCTCGGAAAGCGGTTTTCGTTTCTGTTTCATGATGGAGAGTAACTGCAGAGCGGCGAGGTTGCCGTCGCCGGTGGTGATGTGGTCGAGGAAGACCAGGTGGCCAGACTGTTCGCCGCCGAAGGAGTAGCCTTTCTTGCGCATCTCCTCCACCACGTAGCGGTCGCCCACCTGGGTGCGCACCATTTTACCGCCCATGGCTTCCATGGCACGCTCCAGCCCCATATTGGACATCACCGTGGACACCAGGGTCTTTTTCTTCAGCTTGCGCCGTTTGAGCAATGCCTGTGCGCAGATGGCCATGATGTGGTCGCCGTCAACGATATTTCCCTTTTCATCGGAAACGATGAGCCGGTCACCGTCACCGTCAAGGGCGAGGCCGATGTCTGCTCCAAGTTCCTTGACCTTGGTGGCCATGTGCTCGGGATGGAGGGCGCCGCAATCTTTATTGATGTTTTTACCGTCCGGTGAAACGCCTA
Organism: Thermodesulfobacteriota bacterium; assembly: GCA_039715055.1. Classification (GTDB taxonomy): domain Bacteria; phylum Desulfobacterota; class Desulfobulbia; order Desulfobulbales; family Desulfocapsaceae; genus JBDLID01. The sequence goes on from JBDLID010000180.1 coordinate 1,394, forward strand.
TGGCTGTAACCTTGGCGCCCAGTTCCTCAAAGACATGGGGGGCCACCTTGTAGGTTGCGCCGTGGGCGCAGTCAAGGACCATATGAAAGCCGTCCAGGGTATATTTCTTTGGGAAGGTGTGCTTGAGAAAGACTATGTAGCGCCCCTGGGCGTCATCGATCCGGGTAGCGCGGCCCACCTCGTCGGCCACCGGTCTCAATGCCGCCATCTTCTGGGAAAAGATAAGATCCTCGATATCTGCCTCAAGAGCGTCGGGCAGCTTGAAACCGTCGTTTGAGAAAATCTTGATGCCGTTGTCCTGAAACGGGTTGTGCGAGGCAGAGATGACAACACCTGCGTCGGCACGCATGGAGGTGGTGATAAAGGCGATGCCCGGAGTGGGCAGAGGCCCTACGAGGAGTACATCCACCCCCATTGAGCATATTCCTGCCGCAAGAGCATTCTCGATCATGTAACCCGAGAGCCGGGTATCCTTGCCGATGACGATCCGGTGACGGCGTCCTTTATCCTTGACGATAAAGGCAATGGCCCGCCCGATCTGCATGGCGATCTCTGTGGTCATGGGGTAAATATTGGCGACCCCGCGAACCCCGTCGGTTCCAAACAAACTACGCATGTCTCTTCCTATTATTTTCCTTGGAAAGGATCTGCTGTCACTCCTGCGCCTTCCTCTTTTTTCTCTTCCACATCAGGCTTTGGAGCAGGTGGTGGCGGGGCAGGCTCCACCAGGTTGACAAACTGCGGCTCAATACGAATGACTTTCACGCCCTCGAGCACCTCGCCCTTCTCTTTTACCTGGACCTTGAGCTTACGATCACCCTTTTGCTCGGCAACCGCCTCCACTTCATAATGTTTCACCAGGTTGATCTTTTTTCGCGCCAGCGGTTTAGGCAGGGAAAGAGTGATCGCAACCTTATTCGGGCTGACCCGCTGCGGGACGTCACCGTTAAGCGCAATTACCTTGAGACCGGTAAGCGTCTGCTGGACCCTTTCCACCTCAACGACAATATCGGCGGTCACCGAAGTCTCTCCAATCAGATCGACGATGGCGGCATCGAGTTCCAGGGGCACCTGAATCTGGATGGATTTTTTAAAACCACCGATGTCAATCACCTTGGTGGTGAGATACTGCACCTGGGAAAGAACTGTCTGGGGCCCTGTAATGGTCACCGAGCCAGGGTCCATTTTCAGATCCCTGAGCAGGTGGTCCTTGGCCAGTCTGCCGGTTGTAATCGGCTTGATCGAGAATTGTTTCTGTACCAGCTTATCAAGGGATAAAATAATGGAGGCTGGCTGCATCCTCAGCACCGAAACCTGCCGCGGCATCCCGGACAGCTGGGTCTCCTTGTCGTTTTTCACCACCAGGCTGCCGGGAGTTGCCGGGGCAAGATCAACCTGCCGACGGACCTGGCCCTTGTCGATGGCCATGATCTGGGTTCGAGGCCCACTGACAGTGACCTCGATCTCTTTCTTGTACTGATTGGAGATGACAAGATCCCTCGGCATATTGATGAGCTCCACCGGCACCATGATATTCTTGTTGACGGTATCTTCACCGCCGACAAAATACCAGAGGATCAGCGCCAGGACCAGGGAGACGAAACGCAGCACCCATTCCTTTGACCAGATCCGCTGCCAGTTTTTAGGGTTGAAAGAGCTCATGATTTGCCTAAAAGGTTTTTCCAGGTCGGCTCACGGCTGTCCTTTAGAAGGAAGATGGCCTTGAGACTGTTGGAGAGCGTAATTTCATCATGCATGGCGGTGAGCGCCCCATGCTGCACCAGGGAGATCTCCTGGGTCTCCTCGGACACAATGATCACCACCGCATCGGTCTCCTCGGACAATCCGATACCGGCCCGGTGACGGGTACCGAAACGTTTATTGACATACGGGTTCTGAGTCAGCGGCAGGATTGAGCCCGCTGTCAGAATTCGCCCTTTACGGACAATAACACCGCCGTCATGGAGCGGTGATACCGGCATGAAGATTGAGATCAGCAGCTCCTTGGAGAGATTGGCGTCAAGCTCAAACCCCGATTCGACAAAATCCCGCAGGCCGCTTTCCCGTTCAACGATAATGAGTGCGCCGATGCGCCTCTTGGCCAGATAGAGAACGGCGCGGACCATCTCATCGATATCCTTTTCCACCATGTCACGGCTCTTGTGAAAGGGTGACTTGCCCACCTGGGTGAGCGCCCGGCGGATATCATGCTGAAAGATGATAATGACGATGAGAATCAATGAGCTGAGGAATGTCTTGAGCAGCCACTGGAGGGTGGAGAGATCGAGAATGGAGGACATGAAGTAGACAACCACAAGAATCCCCAGCCCCATAATCATCTGCACCGAGCGAGTCCCCCGGATGATGGTGATCAGCTGATAGATGATGAAACCGACAATGAGGATGTCGAGAACATCCTGCCAGCGAAAGATATTGAAAGTTTCAAGCATGTGGTTGATTCACGGCGGAAACAAAATGGGAGCCTTTTTACGATTAAGAGATGATTGAGACATATTTAGACTACCTCGCTTCATAGATTTTTACCAATAATTTCTTACAGATCATAATGATAATTTTCATTATCCAAAGGGGGAGGGACTTTCTTTAAACTTGACCATTGAAACTTGATTTGTGGAGTTGTAAGATTGTGCCGCACCTGTAATTATTCAGCAGCACATCAACTTCGCCCACTCAGACCTTTTCGAATAGCACTCGTATGCGTCAAAGGCCTAACGGCCTGATTGAACGAATTTAACGCAATTCTGAACAGTTACAGGTCATAAACATGGGTATTTTGTTCCCTTTGCTGAATAGTTACCCGCATCAACTCAATCCATCAATATTAGTTTTTGTGATTCCATGTCTGACCGTTTTGGCACCATTTCCATATCCCCTGCCCCGCAAAAACAGGAGCAGGAAACATCGCCCCCTGAAGTGCGCAAGCCAGACAGACGCAAGAAACCCAGGCGTCGACCGGTCACAAAAAAACCGGACCGCAAGCAGTCTCCCCTGGTCATTTTCATTCTGGTCCTGATTACCCTCTGCTTCGGACTATACGCCGGGTTCGGATTTTACCTGGTTCCCGTACTGATCAAAAAATTCGGCCCTGCCCGCTTTGAAGAAACCGTTGATCTCAGCCTGACCCTCGACCGGGTGACCTTTAATCCGCTGAACTTCACCCTGTTCCTGGAAGATTTCACCATCAACAGTAAAAACAGCCGCCCTGATGATCCTGCGCTTCTCAAAGTGGGCAGCCTTTATGCCGACCTTGACCTGGGATCGCTGCTGCGCAACGGCCTGGTCTGTCACAAAGTCGAAATCAGCGAGCCTGAAATCCAGATCATCCGCTACCCGGACAAACGCTACAACCTGCCGACACGGCAGCAGCAGGACAATGTTCCCAACGGGGCGGAAATCATCGAATTTGCCAAGCTGCCCTTTCTCTTTTCACTCAACAACATCACTGTAGACAACGGCAAGCTGCTCTTTGACGACCGGCTCAACAACAAACATCACAGTGCACACGACCTTCGCCTTGCCCTGCCGGTACTGTCCAATTTCTCCTACCGCGCCAAGGAGTATATCCGGCCCCATTTTTCAGCAGTCATCAACGGCAGCCCCTTTGAAATGAGCGGCGAGGCTGCTTTTGGCCATGAAGCGGAGAGCGGCGGACTTGCCACCAAACTGACCTGCGACATCCACAACCTCGACCTGCCCCTCTACCTTGACTATCTGCCCAAGTCCTTTCCCCTGCGGATTGACAAGGGAAAGGGTAACGGCAAACTGCAGCTCTCTTTTACACCGGATACAAAGCAGAATAAACGGCTCACCATCTCCTTTCAGCTCTCGCTGAGTGATGCCAGGTTGAACGCCAAAGAAACCGAGATGGTGCTCACGGTTCCCAAGGCAAAATTTGAAGGCCAGCTGACTCCTGTTTCACGTGATTTCCGCCTGAGCTCTGTGATT